>JASMLP010000010.1 GCA_030748635.1 Planctomycetota bacterium | reverse complement strand
TTCTCACGGATCGCCCCAAACCGCGTCTGCGCGGTGTAGTTCATCTGATCGCCTCCATCGCCTTTGTCCCGGCTGTGGTCGCGTTGATCTTGCACGCTCGCGCGGGTTCTGGGCTGACAGCTTTCGTGTTTGGCGGATCGCTGGTCGCTCTGTTGAGTGTCAGTGCGATTTACCACACGCCTCGATGGCCAGAGCCTATCCGGTCTCGCTTGCGACTTTTGGATCACTCCATGATTTACGTGTTGATCGCCGGCAGTTACACCCCCCTCTGTTCTCCGCTGGGTGGTTCCGCTACGACGATCATGCTGCCCTTGGTGTGGGTCGCGGCTCTGCTCGGTGTGGTCAAATCGTTGCTATGGATCGAATCTCCTCGGTGGGTTACGGCTGGCCTTTACGTGATGTTCGGTTGGGCGGTGATCCCTTACGCGTCCGAACTGTATGCCGTGTTGGGTCCAACGATTTTGACACTGATTGCGATCGGCGGATTCCTGTACACCCTGGGCGCGGTTGTCTATGCATGCAAGTGGCCCAACCCCGCCCCCAGGATTTTCGGGTATCACGAGATTTTCCACGTCTTGGTGGTCGCCGCGTCTGCGTGCCACTACGCGGCGGTTTGGATGACGGTGACCTGAACGGTTTCAGAAGGATCGAAAGTCGTATCCTGAGAGTCGGCAAGAAGGTGGCGGGTAAATAACTCTCTTTATCCTCTCGTTCTCCGCTACAATGGACCCTTCGCTTCGAGTAAAGAAAGGGCAACCACCTGGGGCGGTCGGCTATCGAGGGAGTGGTTTTCTGGTGATCGAGGACTGTGTACGACCCGTTTGAAAAGATGACTGACGATATAAAGGCGGATCGGGCTGAGCGTGCAATCGAACTGGGACGTCGGCTTGGGGTCGTGTCGCGAGATGGGTCCGCACCGATCGGTGAAGCGAAAGATTCGGAGATTCCGCGGGCGACTTTCGATGTCTTGCTCCGGCTCGACGAACTGCGGGAAGCGGGTTCGATCTCCTTGGGTGAGATCGTTTCTCCTTGCCCTGAATCCCTCCCGAAGTCCGATTCCGACGGAGTTTCGGTCTTGTCCCGAAGCCGTTCGTCCGAAATGGCGACCTGGGTCGATACCGCGGGGAAAGGGGAATGTGATGGGGGTCAGGAGAGATCTTCTTTGCCGACGGGGTCCAGGTTGTACACCGACCTCCAGGTTTTTGACGCCGGCGGCATGGGGCAGATTTTTCGCGCGACCGATTCGGAACTCGGTCGTCAGGTGGCCATCAAGATGTTGCATTCTTCGCGTTCGTCCGACCGAAAGTCGATCCACCGATTTCAGCGGGAGGTTCGAATCACGGCTCAACTCGAACACCCCAATATCGTTCCTGTTCACGATGCGGGGGTGACCGCGGAGGGGGTCCATTTTTTCTGCATGAAATTGGTCGGTGGCCAGTCGCTGTCCAAGTTGCTATCTGGTCTGCGAGACAGCGCCAAGGCGAATAACAAACCCCACGACGGCACACGACTCTTGGGAGATTTCCTCAAGGTGTGTGACGCACTCCATTTCGCTCACTCTCGGGGTATCGTTCATCGCGATCTGAAGCCGGCGAACATCATGATCGGATCCTTCGGTGAGGTTCTGGTCATGGATTGGGGCCTGGCGAGGATGGAGGGGGTTGTCGGGGAGGGCGAGGAAGAGGGCCGGGAAGAGGGGGCTCTTCCGATAGAGGATCTGGAGAGAGAACTGGATTCGATGCGGTCGGCTGACATCGGACGAACGCTCGAGGGAACGGTTCTGGGGACGCTGGTCTACATGCCTCCAGAACAGGCGGAGGGGAAGATGCGAGAGATCGATTCGCAAAGTGATCTCTATTCGTTAGGCGCGATTCTGTACGAAATTTTGACCCTGCACGTGCCGTTTTCTGATCGTCGGGCTCATTCGATTCTGGCCAAGGTTTTACACGGCGAATTTCCCTCGCCAAGAGAACGGAACCCCAACGCGCTTATCCCCCACGATCTCGAGTCGGTTGTCTTGAAGGCCATGGCGTTGAAGAAGATCGACCGTTACCGAAGCGTGGAAGAGATGAAGGCGGACATCCAGGCTTTTCTTGACGGCCGGACTCTCCAGGCCGCGACCTACAACCCGATCCAGCGGCTATTCAAATGGGTGGCTCGCAATCGAAAGATGTGCACGGGGGCGGCGGCGGTTTTTCTCCTCTCGGTCGGTTTTTTCGGAATTCTTCACCGGCAGCAGAGGCTTGAACGAGAGCGGAAGTGGGAGCAGGAGCAGCGAGCTCAGAAAGAGAGGTTCGAGTTCTATTGGAACGAGGGGGGGCGTCTCTTGCGTGAAGCCGGCAACATCACGAATCTCGTCGCTTCACGTCCTTTCGTCGACCCGAAGACCGGGGTGGAACGAAAGGATACTCCGGCAGAACGTAGGCGACGTAACGGGGCGATCCAGGGCTATATCGCCGCCAGCGAGTTTCTGGACCGCTCGCTGGAGATCTTCCCAGGAGATTCCGGGGTCACTCAGAAGCGCCTCGAAGCCGGTCTTGCCATCGGTCGAATGGCTCTTCAGGGTCGGGATTATCTTCTGGCGCGTCAGGCCTTTCTCCAGCTTCAAGGTCACGGCATTACGGAGGAGAAGATCGAGGAGTTGGTTCGGGAGGTTGAAACCGCGGAAAACGCCATTCAGTCTCTCCGCAAGGAACGGCTCGAGGCGATCCTTCTCGATCTCACTCGGGGCCTTGCTCGCAAGGGACGTCCCAAGGCGGCTCCCCTTTTGCCCGACTACGTTTTCGAGGCGGTCAGTTACCGAGACCTCCAGACGGTGGAGATCTTGGTTGAGGATCTTGAAAGATTGACCGCGAAGGCCAAGGACGAGGGGGCGTCGATTGCCTGGACTCAGTCCGAACGCGACCGGGCGACCTTCATCTGCCGGGTTCTTGGACGGATAGGTCTTCCCGAGTGTGTCAAGCCGCTGGGTGAGTGGTTGTGGGTTCTGACCGACCACCAGCTTGCGGTCGAGGCGGGACAAGCGCTGTGCAACACGCGAAATCCCGAGGCTCAAGCCTATCTGGTTACCGCCCAAGATCATTTCGGTATCAATTCCAGCACCTGGAGTCAGATCAGAGAATTTTTCGATCGCATCCCGGAAACGGAATCTGCGAAGACCTCTTTGACCGCGATCGATATGATCAGGCAAGGTCAGATCTACGAGCAAAAGGAAGCGTACGAGAGGGCTTTCACCAGTTACAGCCGAGCGATCGAAATCGATCCGGAAAGTGCGATGGCTTACACCAATCGCGGCCGAATGCTCGCTGCAAGAGGGGATCTGAGGGGGGCGACCAATGACTTCGGACGAGCGATCGAACTCGATCCAGGAGATGCGATCCCCTACATCGCTCTGGGCCATGTGCGCCAGAGGAGAGGGGACATGGATGGAGCGATCGCCGACTTCACCCGAGCGATTGAGCGCGACCCCCGACTTGTCAACGCCTATCGGGCTCGGGGAGCGGCTCGAAAGATGAAGGGGGATCTGGAGGGAGCGTTCGCGGACTACGACCAGGCGATCGAGATGGATCCTCTAGATGCCTACGCTTTCAACGATCGAGGGGCTGTCAGGGAGACGATGAAGGATCTGGAGGGAGCGATCGCGGATTACGATCGGGCGATCGAGATCGATCCAGGATCGATTGTATCCTACAACAACCGGGGCAATGTTCGGCTGATGAAGGGGGATCTAAACGGAGCGATCGAGGATTACACGCAAGCGATTGAGAGAGATCCTCGATCCGCGACTTCTTACAGCAATCGGGGGAACGCTCGACAGAAGAATGGAGATCTGGAGGGAGCGATCGCGGACTACGATCAGGCGATCGAGATCGATCCTGAAAATGCCGATGCCTTCAACGGTCGAGGTGTCGCATGGCAGGCGAAGGGGAGGTTCGGTGAGGCGATCGATGACTACACTCAAGCGATCGAACTCAACCCTCGATCGTCCAGTTACTACAAAAATCGGGGCGTAGTTCGGACGGAGAAAGGGGATCCGGACGGAGCGATCGAGGATCACAACCGAGCGATTGAGATCGAACCTCGGCTTGCCAGCGCCTACTACAATCGAGCTGTCGCGTGGGAAGCCAAGGGAGATCTGGATAGGGCGGTCGCGAACTACGAAAAGGCGATCGAGATCGACGCGGATTATGCGGAGGCCTATTTCGGTCGGGGCAATACGCGACAGAAGAACGGGGATTTCGAGGGAGCGATCGCGGACTACGGTCGAGCCATCATGCTCGATCCAAAAAACGCCGTCGCCTACTGCAATCGGGGCAACATATGGCAAGGAAGAGGAGATCTGGATGGAGCGATCTCAGATTACGATCAAGCCATCAGGATCGATCCTCGTTATGCCGTGGCCTACAGCAACCGAGGGAATGCGCGGCAGGCAAAAGGAGATTTCAAGGGCGCGAGCGAGGACTACAGACGGGCGATCAGGCTCGAGCCTGGATTTGCCCCCGCCTATCACAACCGGAGTATTGCAAGGAGGGCGCGGGGAGATCTGCGGGGCGCGATCGAAGATTGCAGCAAAGTGATCGAACTCGATCCTCGATTCTCCAAGGCCTACGTCGAACGGGGTCACGCGCGACAAGACGCGGGGGATTTCGGTGGCGCGATCGAGGACTACAGCCGGGCGATCGAAATCAATCCGAGATCTGTCGATGCCTACGGCAGTCGCGGGTCCCTACGCGTCGCTCAGGGAAATTTTCCTGCCGGGATCGCCGATTTTGAAAAAGCCCTCGAGATCGCTCCGGCCAACTGGAGCTATCGTAAGATTGTCGAGGTTCATCTCGAGAAGGCGCGTAAGAAGCTGGCGGGTCAATGAGTTCATGCCTGGATCCGGGTGCCAGCCCGATGGGTGAAAAGGAATGATCAGAGGGGGAGAGAAGTCTAATCTTTCTCGAGCTTCTGGCGCGCCTTCTGGATGTTTCGTTCGACCATTTTGCGATAGCTCCAGTTGGCCGGGGCGATTTTGAGGGCTCTCTGGTAATCGGCGAGTCCCTCTCGCACTTGACCCAGGTCGACTCGGATAAATCCACGGTTGGTGTAGGCTTCTGGGTATTGAGGATTGCACCGGATGGCTCGGGTATAGTCCTCGATCGCCTCGGTGAGATTCCCCTTCTTCTTTTGTGCGATTCCCCGGCGGTAGTAGGCCCCAGCGAACTTTGGATTGAGCCGGATGGCCTGGCTGTAGTCTTCGATTGCCCCCTGCAGATCTCCCTTGGCACTCCGCATAACACCCCGGTTGTCGTAGGATGTTGCGTCCTTCGGGTTGATCTGAATAGATCGGTCGCAGTCTTTGAGCGCTCCTTGCAGATCTCCCTTGGCTTTCTTTGCAATACTTCGGTTGCCGTAGGCGATGATGTTTTTGGGTTCGAGTTCGATGACTCGTGAGAAATCAGCGATCGCACGATCGTAATCTCTCAAACGATCGCAGTAGATGACACCTCGTTCGAGGTAGGCCTTACTGTCTCTCGGGTTGAGTTGAATGATCCGGCTGAAGTCGGCGATCGCCCCTTGCAGATCTCCCTTGTTTCGTCGTGCAATGCCTCGGTTGTAGTAGGCGCGGATGTTTTTGGGTTCGAGTTCGATGACTCGTGAGAAATCAGCGATCGCACGATCGTAATCCTTCAAAATGTCGCAGTAGAATGCACCGCGTCCGAGGTAGGCCCCAGCATACTTCGGGTTGAGTTGAAGGGCCTGGCGGTAGTCTGCGATCGCATCTTCTCGATTTCCCTTGTATCCCCGCGCAATGCCACGGTTGCAGTAGGCGGTGGCGTTTTTGGGTTCGAGTTCGATGATTCGTGAGAAATCAGCGATCGCACGGGCGTAATCCCCCAAATAATCGCAGTAGATAATGCCTCGTTGGAGGTAGGCATGGTGGTATTTGGGGTTGATCTGGATGGCCTTGCCGTAGTCAACGGTCGCGCCTTGCAGATCTCCCTTGGATTTTCGTGCAAAACCGCGGTTGCAGAAAGCCTCGACACTTTTCGGGTCGAGTTCGATGGCTCGTGAGCAATCAGCGATCGCACGATCATAATCCCCCCAAACTTCACAGTAGAGAGCGCCTCGGTGGGCGTAGGCCGAAGCGAACTTGGGGTTGATCTGGATGGCCTGGTTGTAGTCTGCGAGCGCTCCCTTCGAATCTCCCTTGTATCTTCGTGCAATGCCTCGGTTGCAATAGGCTTGTACTTCCTGCGGATCGAGTTGGATGACTCGTGAGAAATCAGCGATCGCACGATCGTAATCCTTCAAACGATCGCAGTAGAGAGAGCCCCGTCCGATATAGGCCTCGAGGTACTTCGGGTTGATCTGGAGGGCCTGGTCGTACGCGGCGATGGCTGCGGGGATATTCCCCATGTTCGCATGGGTTTTGCCGCGTTGGACGTAGGCATTGAGGTATTTGGGGTGGTATTCAAGGGCTCGATCGAAGTCCACGAGCGCTTGTTGGTACTTCTTGGCGGAGAGAAAGGCTTGCCCTCGATTGTTGTAGGCCGCAGCGAACTTGGGGTTGATCTGAATGGCCATGTCGTAGTCGGCAATGGCAGCGTCCAGATCTTCTTGGAGATACAAGAGGTACCCGCGACGGTTGTAAGCGTCGGCAAGCTTGGGGTCGATGGCGATTGCGCGACCATAGTCTTCGAGAGCTTTTTTCCTGTGTCCCCGCTGTGTCATCGCCTGGGCTCTGTACACGTAAGACTGCGACGCATAGGGGTTGATCTTCAGGGCTTTATCGTAGTCGGTGATGGCGCTGCCTAGGTCTCCTTTTTTGAAAAAGGCGTAGCCCCGGTTTCGATGGGCTTGGTCGTTTTTGGGGTCTATCTCGATGGCTTTGGTGAAGTCCGCGATAGCGGCGTCGTAATTTCCCTGGCTGGAAAAGACGATGCCGCGATTGTTATAGGGTTGAGATAATTCGGGGTTCCATTGGATCGCCTTGTTGAAGTCGGCAATCGCTCCCTGCAGGTCCCCAGTGTTTTTTCGAACGTTGCCTCGGTTGTTGTAGGCCTCGGCATATTTGGGGTTGAGTTCGATGGCGCGAGTGAAGGCTTCGATCGCTTTCTCGGGGTTGTTTTTTTTCATGTGAAGCTGACCACGACTGAAAAAATCCAGGGCGGTCGAGAAGGATCGTGGCGCTTCGGCTCCGGGTATGCGTCCGAAGAAGGATTCGATCTGTTTCCAGGTGGGGGAGTTGACGCCTAGACGGTTGGAAGCGGCGACCAGGTGAGGCTCGGCTTTCGCATTTCTCGTGTTGCACAGCGCCAGGCCCGCGGTGACGGCCAGTTCGTGGTCGGTGACGACGGCCATCCACTCTCCCAGCGGTTCGATCGATTCGGAAAATCCGAGACGGCTGAGAACCCGGCAACTGAAGGTGGCGCGGTCCCGGTCGGATTGCGTCCAGCTGAAACTTTCATCGCCTTCCCGGGCTTTTTCGATCAACTTCCGGAGATCTGCGCCCAGGATCTGGACTGTCTGGAGATCGCGGTAGCCGATCGCTTCGGCGTAGTAGTCTTCCAGAAGAGGGCCGTGACGTGTTCGCAGAGTTCTCGGGTTGCGATCCCGGGTCAGGTCGCTCAGGATGTAGTGCAGGCGTTCGGCACGCCAGGTGAGGATCGATTGGCTGGCCTTTTCGATGTTTTTGTGGAGAGTCCTTACCTTCGCGGCCGGAAGCCCGAAGTCGGCGAGACGTTCGTAAGCGGCGCTGGCAAGGAGATAGTCGTGGCCGGCTAGCGCCAGGTCACCTAGCTTTCGACCCGTGGTTAATCGTTCCCTGCGAGCTTCTTGGCTGTTCGGACGGATCTGTAGGGCCCGATCGAGGTGGCCAATGGCGGTCAGATAGGTCCGGGTGGCTCGCTCACGCTCCTTTCGCTCTTTGCGTGGCTCCAGGTATTCAGTTCCGGTTTTCTTGTCCACCACCGGTCGGGCCTGGGTGAGAGAATCCAGGTTTTTGATTTCGGTGAGCAGTTTACGAGCCTGGGTGAGAGCGCCTTCGAACTGGATCCGGCGGTCGCGGTTCGATTTCCAGCTCTGCAGGAAAATCAGAGATCCGGTAACCAGCACCACTGCGGCCAATCCGCCACACAGAGCCTTGTGCCGCCCGATCCATTTGCTCGCTAACTGGACCGGGTTATAGCGGGCCGCTTCCAGGGTTCGTCCCTCGAGATAGGCTTCGATATCGTCCTGGAGCTTGGCAACCGACCGATAGCGACGGGTCTTTTCGAACGCCATCGCCTTGAGCACGATGGCTTCGAGTTCCCGGGGGATGTTCATTCCGGAGACTCGTCGGGAAGGAGGGGTGAACTTCCCCCGGCGCACGAGCTTGACCACTTCCATGGCGGTGGGCCCCTCGTAGGGGGCTTCGAAGGTCAGGAGAGAGTAGAGGATGGCTCCCAGGGCATAGATGTCGCTCCGCGCATCGATCTCGTCGATCTGTCCGAGAGCCTGTTCGGGGGGCATGTAGGCCGGGGTCCCCATAACC
>JASMLP010000009.1 GCA_030748635.1 Planctomycetota bacterium | reverse complement strand
GGGTGATTTCGCCGGCGGGGGAGTTCGGGTGCATGCCTCGGTTGTGGAGGTACTTGCTGGCGACTTCGGTGGCTTTTTCGTAGAGGTCGGTGCCCTGGTTGTCGCTGGCCTGCTGGAGCACGTAGCTGGCGGGGCAGGCGGTGGCGGTTCCGGCGAGCAAGAGGAAGCTGAGGAGGGCGGCGGAGAGGAGAGTGGTGGAGTTCTTCATCTTGTAGGTCCTTATCCGGGAATATTGTAGAGTTTTTTGGAGTGAGGTGCTGTTCCCTCACTGCTCTACCTTTCCCCGACGAAAAGGGCGTGGCGCGAAAAAATATAAAAATCACGATTTTGTGATCATCGGGAAGAAGAGGAAGGTGTCAGCGGTTGCTGGGAGAGAGAACCGACGGTCGGGTAAGCAACGAAAATGGGGGGGCAGGAGCCCCCCCCGTGGATGGTGGATGCAAACGTTTGGATTAACCGGGTTTGTTTTCAATGGTGGTCGTTTGCTGACCGTTTCCGTTTCCGGAGCCTCCGGACATGCGGTTTGAATTGTAGATGCCGTTGCCGAAGTGGCGGTTGAAGTGCTCCCAGCATGAGGTACGGCCGTGACCGTTCGTCTGAGCATTGCTCTCCCCGCTTTTGCCGTCATAGGGTCCCAACGCCTTGTGAACGGCTTCATCTACGGTGTCCGCGCTGAGATCGATGCGTTCTTTGGGATTCCGGGCGGAATGGGGGCCCTTGCTGTAACTGTTTTCGACCAGCGTTGTACCGATGACGTAAGGGCGGGTGATTTCGGCCACGGAGGAACGAAGATCCATTCCACGGTTTTTCATGTACTTGTCAGCGATTTCAGCCGATTTGTCGTAAAGGTCGGTTCCCTGGTTGTTTTGAGCAACGGCCTTGATGTAGCTGGCGGGGCAGGCCCAGGCAGATCCGCCCAGAACGAGAAAGAAGAAGAAAAGGCTCGAAAGAAGGGTGATGTTTTGGGGTTTTAGGTCATTCATGTCTCGGCTCCTTTTCAGGCTGGTTTTATCGATTTTGGAGGGGAGGAAAGCCGGTTGGCTGGTTTGTCCCCGTTCACGAATAAAAGACCCCTATTTGTTTATTAGATTAAAATAAATAAAATATTTATATTTCCGGGTCCGGCATCGGTAAATCGGAAATCCCGGTTTACGACGACCCAGATCGCCTTTTCGATCCTCTTTGAGCCCTAGGGGGGTCTCAGGTCGTTCTTTTCTCTACAAGTATTGTTATGGACTTCTATATATAGAGGCATAACAAATATACCGATACGACCGGGGTCGAGGTTGAGCTTTCGGGTATCGGTTCTTTCAGAAGGCGGTCGATAGTAAGGTAAAGCAACAGAAGAAGAAGAGGGGGAGTGTCCCCCCCTTCTTCTTCTTGGTACCTGGAGAAGTCGATGTTTTTTAGCCGCCCTGGCTTTTGGAGTTCCCCGGTTCGTTGAGATCTCCGGCTAAGTGAATGGCGTTGCCGAAGTGACGATTGAAGTGATCCCAGCAGGGAGTGAAGCCGTGGCCGTTTACATCGGTATTCGCTTCCCCTTGCTTGCCTGCGTAGATTCCCAGGGCCTTGGTAGCGGCTTCTTCGACGGTGTCCTTGTTGAGATCGATCCGTTCGGAGGGTTTGTTGTGTTCTTCGTAATACGAGGTACTCGAAATAATTCCGTTGAAATCGTGCTCCACCAGTGTCGTGCCGATCACATAGGGGCGGGTCACTTCACCTAAGGGGGAACGGGGATCCATTCCCCGGCCGTTCATGTATTTCTCGGCGATTTGGACCGATTTGTTGTAGAGGTCGGTCCCTTGGTTCTCTTCGGCTTTCTGTTTGACGTAGCTGGCTGGGCAGGCGTAGGCGCTTCCGGCAAGCAAGAAAAGCGAACAGAGCAATCCTGAATATAGGCATTTGAGTTTCATGGGTTTTCCCCTTCTTGTTGGGTGTTGGTTGTATCTATCGAAAGTTGATGGTGTTCGCCCCCTTGATCCGGATGAAAGTTCCTTCCTCTCACCGAGATCGGATTTTGTTGGAAAGAGGGTCTTATGAAGAGGAGACCGATTTTTCGGGGAATATCGAATCGGCAGGTCCCATTCCGTTGTGGAGGGATGGGAGGCCGGGGTAAGATCGGCCTGGAAGGGTTTGTGGATCTTTTGTCGGGAAGTGTGTGGTTTTGGGTATTCGGCTTCGGAGAGGTCAGCTCGCGGTGAAAATAGAAGAGATGTCAGGACTCGAAATTCTTCGCGCGGTTACGCGAGGTGAGCTGCCTCATCCGTCGATCTGCGAGACCGTTCCGATGAAGATTCTCGAGGTGGAGAAGGGTTCGGTCCGATTTCGGGCCGAAGCGGATGGGCGACACATCAATCCGATGGGGGGAGTGCACGGGGGGTTTGCGGCCACGGTGCTCGATTCGGTGACCGGGTGTGCGGTCCATACGATGCTGGATCCGGGGGCGAGCTACGGAACTGTAGAACTCAATGTGCGGATGCTGCGTCCTGTTCCCAGGCAGGTTGAACTCGAAGCGGTCGGCACGGTTTTGAGTGTCGAAGGGGGTCTCATGGTTTCCGAAGGGGAAATTCGGGACGGTATGGGGAGGCTCCTCGCGCACGGTACGGCAACCTGCACCTTCTTGGAGGGGAAGTGATTCATGAGCGAGCGGTTAGGTAGGGGGGGAGAGAGAACTCGGTGTCGATCATGATCCGTTTTATTCGGGTATCCGGGCCGGGGTCTTGGAAGCGGCGTCTACGCGTTTTGAGTGGCGTGGCGAGTGTTGTTTTGTTGATCGGGACCCTCCTGTTGATCGTCTCCTGTGATGGCCAGCGAGAATTCGCAAGACGGTTGGGTCGGATAGAGGATCGGGTCACCTTTTTCGCTCCCACCCAGGAGCGTCTCGTGGCGCTGACCATCGATGACGGTCCGGTCTCCGGGTCCTCGGAAAAGATTCTCGATGTTTTGAGGGAGCGGAACGCTCACGCCACTTTTTTCCTGATCGGAGGCCGGGTCGGTGGGCATGAGAGCATCGTGAAGAGAATGGTGGAAGAGGGACACGAGCTGGGCAACCATACCTGGGATGCGCGGGCCAGCATCCAGGTGCCGATCGAGGAGTTGGAGCAAGGGATGCGGCGTACTCACCGTTTGCTAGAAACCTACGGTCCGATACGTTGGTTCCGTCCCGGTTCGGGATTTTATAATGACGCCATCCTGGAGCGAGCCGCGTCTTTCGGTTATCGAACCGTTCTGGGGGATGTGTTCCCCTACGACACGACGATTCAGGATTCCTCGTTTCATGTCCGATTCATCCTGGATCAGGTACGTCCGGGATCGATCATCGTGTTGCACGACGCCGCGGGGAGAGGGGAGAGAACCGCTGTCACCTTGAGGCGGGTGGTGCCGATCCTTCAAGAACAGGGCTACCGGTTGGTTACTTTGACCGAGCTTCTGGGGACGAGGCAGAAAAAGTAAGCTTCATCGATCGGGGTCAGGTTTGCCAGTTTCTGCGTTCGTCATCCGGATTTTGGGTCGGGTCCGAAGAGTTCTTCATTAGAATGATTGAATCTGAAATGAGTCGAAACGAACGGACACCGCCTTGGGTAGATTTTTTCATGGGCAAGATTGTGCCCAGGGTGATGTCGTGGACCTTTATTCTCTTCGGGGCGGCTATTTCTACCTGGGGCGTTCAGAATCTAATGCGGGCTCGGGAAAGCCTGGATTGGCCGAAGGCATCGGGTCAAATCGTCTCTTCCCATGTGTCGACGGATAGATCCAAAGAATCCGATGGAGTTTCCTATCGTGCTCGAATCGAGTACGAATTTCTTGTGAAGCAACGAAAATTCACCGGGACTCGGATCGCCTACGGGGATTATGGGAGTAGTTTTCGTTCCGTGCACGAAGAGATTGCCAAACGTTATTCGAAGGGCAAAACGGTAGAGGTTTTCTATCGTCCCTCCGATCCCAAGGAGTGTCTGCTCGAACCCGGAGTGAAGGGTCAGACCTGGTACCTGCCATTTTTTGGGCTTGTGTTCATCTTCCCGGGGGTGTTGATTCCCATTTTAATTAAACAATCCGCGAAAAAGTAGGTTTGCAGGAGAGGGGATCCGGAGTCGTTTAATGACATGGCTAGATCAACAAAAGGGAACCATACCGCACAGTTTTTTTTAGGCAAGGTCTTTCCGTGGATTTTCATCCTGGCCGGAGCTGGGGTCTTCTCCTGGGGGGTTCAGAATCTGGCGCGGGCTCGGGAAAGCGTAGACTGGCCGAAGGCTCCGGGTCGTATCCTCTCCTCTCGCGTGTTGGTCAGTAAAAGCACTGATAGCGACGGATACTCTTCGATCAGCTATTCGGCTCGAGTCGAGTACGAATTTTTTGTGCAACGTCGGAAATTCACCGGCACTCGAATCGCGTATGGGGATTACGGGAGTAGTTCTCGCTCTCGTCATGAGGAGATCGTCGAGCGCTATCCGGAAGGCGGGCAAGTGGAGGTTTCCTATCGTCCCTCCCAGCCCGAAGAGTGTCTGCTCGAACCTGGAGTGAAGGGGCAAACCTGGTTTCTACCTCTGTTTGGGCTTGTGTTTCTGATTCCTGGGATGGCGATGGCTATTTTCTTGCCACGGGTTATGATGAAGCGTGCTGGAATCGAGAGATGAAGCGCGACCGGACTGAATTTCGTGATATCTCGCCGCGGTTTGCCTATCATGGTTTTGCGTTTCAGTCCCGGAGAGACTCTTCTCTGTGTGATTTTCTTTAAGTAGGAAGTGGGGTATTCCTGATGACTAGACCGAGGAGGGGAAAACGGCCGAGACCGAGAGGGAGAAAACCTGGAGGATCGGAAGAGGAGAGGGCGCCTCGATCCCGATCCAGGAATCGGTCGCGTTCTCTCGATGTGTCTTCAGGTGGCAATCCGCTGGCACAGAAGGTCGTCGCGTGTATTCTGATCGTGGCCGGTGTGGTCATTCTTATCGTGGGGGTTTTTGGTTTGCGGAAGGCCAAGGATAGCGCCGATTGGCCCCAGGTCTCGGGTCGCATCCTCTCCTCGAGTGTGGAGAGCAGAATACAAACCAACTCTGGAAAACAGAAATCCAAGAAACGTAGCCGCCAGAGTCGCGTTTATTCTCATAAAATTCGTTACGAGTACTCCGTGAAGGGCAAAACTTATACCGGAAGCCGAGTCTCTTATGGCGACTCGGAAAGTGAGAATCAGTCTCGGATCAGACGGATCTCGAATCAGTATTCGGCCGGGAAAGAGGTGAATGTCTACTACAGCCCTTCCGATCCGCAGGAGTGTTTACTCGAACCGGGAGTAAAAGGGCAGTCCTGGTTCGTGCCGCTCTTTGGGATCCTTTTATGCGGGGCGGGTGGAGTGATGGCTTTTTCCGGACTTCGGTCGAAGTAGAGTCGGTCGGGATCTTTCTCGGCTTCTCGAAAGGGACGACAAGTCGAGTCGCTAGCGCATCGGACGGGGTTCAGAGGTTCGTGTCGGGGGGTGAAGGGGCCGAATCGCTCGACCGACAACTTTTATGTTTCGCGCATCGTCCGGTGAGTCGAGGTCGGTTTCGGGCGAAGAGAGCGTACGCGCGATCCAGAACCGGCCGGATCAGCGGCCAGCGGGTGATCCGGACCAGTGGACCCCAGCCGACTCGACTGTACATCTGGCGAAACGCTTCGACACCGTCGACGATCTGTCCTCCGGGGAGGCGGGCGTGCATCGAGGCCATTAACTTATCGAGGTCGCGTCCGGTTGCCTGCTTCGCGTCAAACGTGGGGGAAGCGATATCGGTGAAGACGATTTTCTTTTTTCGGTCGAGCTTGCGTACGTAGGCGATTTCACGCAGACAGAGCGGACAGTCGCCGTCGAAGAAGATCTCCAGCGGCTTTTGGGAGGAGGGAGAGGGAGCCATCGGAAAACGATTTCGTGTAAGGGGTGGGTAGGTAACTTCACTATCGGTCAGGGAGCGGTGTGAGACAAGAGCCGGAAAATCGTGAAATTTGAGAACAGAAGTCGTATTTCGCTCCCCGCTTTCCAGGATAGGGCGTTGTTCTCGATGTAGGGATCTTCGTCGGCGTAGGCGGAGAGGGCGCCGCTCTTTTCCCAACCGTGTTCGGTCGGTTGGCGGCGAATATCCTCACGGATCTGATCGAGACGAGAGCAGATCGAGGACTCGTCCTGGTCGGTGAGGCGCACCACTTCGCTGGTGATGATGTCACGAATAAACGCGGCTTCGCCGGA
>JASMLP010000008.1 GCA_030748635.1 Planctomycetota bacterium | reverse complement strand
GTGGTAGACGCTTCTGGAAATGTGGTGAGTAGTACAACAACATTGAATGGAAGTTTTGGAAGCTGCCTTGTTGCGAAAGGGACCGGAATTTTGCTGAACAATGAGATGGATGATTTTTCGGTTCGGCCAGGAACTCCGAACCTTTATGGGCTTGTGGGTGGAGTTGCCAATCAAGTCGAAGCGGGAAAGCGGATGTTGAGTTCGATGACTCCGACGATTGTTTTGCGTGATGGACGTCCCGTCCTCGCGGTCGGTTCTCCGGGTGGGTCGACCATTATCACGACGGTTTTTCAGGTTCTGGTTGGAGTCTTGGATGAGGGGCTTTCCCTGGATCGAGCTGTGGGGCGTTCTCGGTTTCATCACCAATGGCTTCCCGATACCCTCTTCCTCGAGCGGGGGGGGAGCTATCCTTCAGGTTGGAAAGAATCTCTTCAGCGACGCGGTCATCGGGTGGAGATCCGATCTCCGATCGGAAACGTCCAGGCCGTATCGATCGATATCGAAAGTGGCCGCCGATTGGGTGTTTCGGATCCGCGGGGTTCGGGACGCTCCGCAGGAATCGACAGGGGACAGGTCGAAAGTAAGTCGGGCAAATGAGTTTTTCACCGTGTGGCGACAACAGTTCGAGGTGGCCGGGCATTGCCGCCCGTGTTCGGAGGAAAAAGGGCGAAATCGCACGTTTTTGACGTCAGGGAGACGAAGGGGACTGAGTGGCGTAGTGGCTTATCCTCCAGACGATTAGATCTTTTTATGTAGGTATTTGGAGGAGAATTTCTGCATTGGCACGGCGGTTGCGATTGCACAACAGAAACAGTCGTTTCCCGTCCATCTGGAGATCTCCGATGAATCAACCCACTCCTCTCGCGAGGATACTTCGAATCCTCACCCTCCTTTCCCCTCTAGCTCCAGTATCGCTGGAGATGATGGCTCGAGAATTGGGAGTCAGTCGGTGGACTGTCCGCAAGGATCTCGCCATTCTTTCCCGGGTTCCGGAGGTGGATCTCTATACGCTCGTAGATGGACGGTTTGCGATCGGAAGTGTGGGCTATCGCCGATTGCTTTCGCTTTTTCGGCGCGTCGGAGAGTTGGGACGATGAGTGTACGTACCGTTCGTTTTCTGAGACTTCTTTTTGAGCTGGATTATCCTGGGGGGAGGCCGGTGGTCGAACTGGCAGAGCGTCTAGGAGTGACCCGTCGTACGATTGAAAGGGATCTCAATCAGATGCTTCGGGAGAAAATAGCGGTTCAATGGCATAAAGGTCGGGTCGAGCTTTTGCGGGGCTCTTTTCGAAAGGTTCTGGATTGATTCGCAGGCAGAGCTCTCCTGCTTTTTCCTGAAAACAGGAAAGATCTTCCGAAAAAACCGACGAATTGATCAGCTGGAGCTGACCTCTTCAAAGACCTCGTCGAGGGTTTCGAGGAAGTCGTCGATTTCCCGGGTGAGGGTGTCTGCGAGCATCAACATGCGAACTCGACTGATCGTCCCCGAAGAGCCACAGGCCAGGAGTTTGATGCCACGTTTCCAGGCTACGGCGATGACCTCTTCTCGGCGATAAACCGACATGCCATTCATCAATCCATAACCGGAACATTCGGTAAGGATTTCGGGATGTTTTTGTTGTAGCCTGGCCATCCCCTCGCGCAGATAGATTCCCTTGATCTCTTCGTTTTCAAGGTAAGAAATACCGTTCAGGACCGGATCCTTGAAGTGGAGGAGAGCATCGAGGGTCGCGTGGGCCATCTGGGTCTCAAAGATTCGTCCTCCACCCCAGGTGTTGGAGTGCCAGCCGTTATGAAGATATTGCTCGAGTTCTGCACTGGCTACCATGGCTCCGACGAATGCAGCCTTGGCCAAGGTGATGGCATCGGGCCGAATGCCCAGGTGTTCGAAGCCAAAGAGACGTCCGGTGCGGGCGAACGATTGGACTTCATCGGCGAGGATGAGAATTTCGTGTTTCTGGCAGATTTCCGCGACCGGACCGAAGAAGGCTGGGTCGCCAGGGAGGTATCCTCCTTCACCCTGAATCGGTTCCGCGATCAGTCCTGCGGCCAGGTCGGTGGGTACCCGCCCCTCATCGAGGACTTTTCGGAGTCCACCTTCTGCGTCCAGGATTTCAGTGATGGGTCGAGGGTCGAGGAGACTTTCTAGGTCGTTGGGATCACCGTTGTACAGAAGATGTTTGAGGTAGTGTGATTTGGGGTAACCGAATTGGTGAGCTTTTTTCGAGAGAGTAAGCCCTAACGCTCCAAGGGTCCGGCCGTGAAAGGAGCTGACAAATCCGAAGAGGAAAAACGGATAGTCAGCGTAGAGGGGGTCGGGTTCTCCGGTGATGTCATCGAGGTGGGTGCGACGTTCGATTCCCAGGTCTGCGGCTACCCGGGAAAACACCTCATGACCGTAGGTTTGGATGAATTTTTTGTATTTGACCAGCAACGAAAGCTTGATCGCTCCTTCGACCGCCTCGGCTCCCGAGTTGCAAAGAAAGACCCGGTAACCTTCTTGGCGAGGAAAGGACTGGTTGGTGGCTTCAGCGAGGAGCCGAGCAAAATCTTGAGGGGTTGCAACTCCTTCACATTTCGGTCCTCGGAGAAGGTAATCGTCGGAATTGATCTCGCGTCTGAGGAGAAGTCCAGTTCGTTGAAGAGCGGTTACGGCCTCGAGAAAGCGCGGGTGGTTTTCATCGAGGATCTTCTGAGCGCACGCCAACATGAGATCCATGTAGACTCCCGCCGCACACTGGACATAAGGGCCGGACTGGGGATACCCAAGTTCCAGAACGGGTGCGCCGTCGTCGTGGGTGGTGGTGAACAGGTGTTGGTGGTGTTCGTCTCGGCAGGACGGGTGTGTGTTCGATTCCATCGATCCAGCGACCGAGATGGAGGTTGTTCCTCGATTGAGTGAATGTTCACCAATCGTGACATCAGGGATCTGGTCGTAGCGATTCTTCTCTTCCTGTAGGTTGTATCCCTGAATCACTTCGGAGAGGTTTTTGGCGTTAGGGCTCATGGTGGGTCTCCAGGAAAAATGGGCGAAAAATCGATCGGATCCAGATGGAATCGGGATGGCGAGGCATTGTAGGGAGCGATGGAAGGGGGTTCAACCTTTGGATGCGATGGGTTCTTCGGGGGTTCGGTCGAGAAGATTCAAAAGAAGCGCATTCTGGGCCCAGAGACGATTTTCAGCCTGATCGAAGACAATCGAGGCCGGACCGTCAATGACCTCGGCGGTCTGTTCGTAACCGCGTTGGGCTGGTAAGCAGTGCATGAAGATCGCGCCCGGATTCGCTCGACTCATGAGATCGCTGGTGACTTGATAGGGGCGAAAAATTTCGATGCGCCGATTTTTCTGATTTTCGGGGATCTGATAACTCATCCAGGTGTCGGTGTAAATCACATCGGCACCCTCCACCGCTTGGAGTGGGTCTTGAAAGACCCGGACGTCCGACTCGGATTCCAGGGCCCACTTCTTCGCGGCGGCAAGAATCTCCGGCTGGGGTTCGTAATCACTTCCTGACGGACAGCCCAGAGATATGGAGACCCCCATTTTGGAACATCCAGTGAGGAGTGAGTGCGTGACGTTATTGTGGCAATCTCCAAGGAAAGCGAGTCGGACTCCGCGTAGGCGTCCGAGGGCTTCCTCGACGGTGACCAGATCGGCCAGGATTTGGCAAGGGTGGGAGTGATCTGTGAGGCCGTTGATGACCGGCACAGTGGCGGCTTGAGCGAGACGGACGATATTTTCGTGCTCGAAAAGTCGCGCCATGATGCAGTCAACGAATCGACTGGAGGCTCGAGCTGTATCTTCGATCGACTCTTTGGAGCCGAAAACGCTGTCTCGCAAGCTGTAAAAGATGGCGTGTCCGCCCATTCGGGTCATGCCCGCCTCGAAGCTCAAGCGGGTTCGTAAAGAAGGTTTTTCAAAGATCTGGAGAAGGGTTTTTCCCGCTAGCTGATTTTCCTGGAGGGAGGGCTGGGTTTTGAGGTTCCGAGCGAGCCGGATAACGGATTCGATGTTCTCTGGTGACCAATCGGCCAGTGTGATCAGGTGTCGAGGGCGAGTCATGAGGTGGATTCCGGAGGAAAATCGGGGTTGATAGAGTTGGGGTGTTCGTGCAATGTTGAGGTATTCTAGGAAGGGCTGGACTGAAAGGTCAACGATTCACAGAGCATGCCTGTGTCTGAAATCGAGCAACTCAAGAGAGAGAAGGAAGATCTGGAGCGTCGAGTAGATGTTCTCCAGCAGGAATTGAAGAGACTGCGGAGTCTCCAGAAGCTTCTTTCGGAAACCGTGGAGAAGATGACTCTGGTCAGTCGAATCTCCCAGGAATTGAATCGATTGGATACCCAGGAGATTCGAAGGATCGTAACCGATCGGATTCCGGGTCTTTTGCACGCTCGTCTGGCGTCTCTTTACCTCTACGATTCTGTGGAAGAGTCGTTAACGCTTTTTGCTAGCAATCACCCTTATCCGATCGAGGAGCGGGTCTTTGTTCGTGAGGCCGAGGAAACGGTCATGGTGCAGTCATTGCGCAAAAGGAGTATCCAGGTATTCGAGGATCTTTCCCAGGTAGGGAGTGAGTGGGGGAGAGCCTATTCAGATCGATATCAAACCGAGAGTTGTATCTGCGTGCCTCTCCTTGCCGGCGAAGAGATCGTGGGGGTTTTCAATCTGGCGGATCGAGAGGGGGGCTGTTTTGATCAGATGAACGATCTTGTGATCATCGAGCCTCTCGCAACGGTACTTGGAATTGCCATCCACAACGGTCAACTTCACGAAGAGGCTCAGCGGCAGGCGCGTCACGATCCGATGACGGGTCTTCTCAATCACTCTTCTTTTTTTTCTGAATTTGAACGTGAGGTTTTTGGCGCGCTGTCATCAGAGGCTCCCTTATCGCTGGTGATGGTCGATATTGATGATTTCAAGCATTTCAACGACACCTACGGTCATCAGGCTGGAGATCGCGTCATCCTGGGGGTTTCCAGAGAGATCCAGGAGTCGATTCGCACAACCGATAAAGCCGCTAGGTATGGGGGAGATGAGTTCGCGATCATTTTGCCCGGCTCTCCGATTCAGGGGGGTGAACTGACTGCCCAGCGTATTCTCAACGGCTTGCGAGATCATGATTTCGACCTCGAAAGCGGTGCTCCGGAGGTGGGGCTTTCTCTCGGTGTCACCTCGTTCCGATCCGGGGAGTCTTCCGCGCAATTTCTGGAGCGGGCTGACGAGGCTCTTTACGAGGCCAAGAGGAAAGGGAAAAACCAGATCGTTATTGTGCCTACGCCTGGTTCGTGACCCCTGGGGATTATTGAGAGAGGGTCTGGAAGAAGATGTGCGCTTGTTCGCGTTCGTGTAGGCAAATGGTGGCAAGGTCCAGCAGGCGGGGGGTACCGATTCGTAAATGTCTAGCCACTTGAATGAGTTCGTTGTGGTGCAGGATGACCGACGGATCATCTATGGACTCGATCTGACTCAGAAGATTGGCCAGACGAAGGGTGCCCTGTAGAGGATCGCTTCTCCAGGCCAGGGGGCGGTGATGGAGTCGAATACCGGTGGTCAGTTCCTGTTTTAGATTCCACTTCTCAGCGATCCAGGCTCCGATCTGGGCGTGATCGGTTCGGAGAATTTCCTGTTCGGCTTCCTGGAAGCTGCGCTGCTCGGTATTCATGAGATGAAGAATTTGCCTCCACTCTTGGGGCATCTTGGCGTCGAGAATCATTTTGCCCATGTCGTGTAGCAGTCCGAGCGCAAAAGCGACCTGTTGGTCTACTCGGGTATCCTGTTCGGCGATGACCTGGCACAGATTGGAGGTGATGATGGAGTGTTCCCACAGCTGCTGGCGCATCTCTTCTGCGCTCGAATCGGTATTGCTGAACGCTTCGAATACCGAAATCGAAAGGGCCATGGTTCGGACCATGTTGAATCCGAGGAGAACGATGGCCTGCTTGACATCGGCGACTCGGGTACTCAGTCCCATGTATGCGCTATTGACCAGACGAAGAATCTTGGCCGCCAGGGGAGGGTCCTGGGTGACAATCCGGTGAACCTCTTCAATCTTGCTGTTTGGGTTGTCGATGATCTCTAACAACTTAGTGGCAACCTGCCTCAAAGTCGGAATCTCGTCGATTCTTCCGATAACCTCCTGAAGTGACAGGCGTGGCACGATTATTTCACCTTACCCTTAGGCTGAATGGCTGGCTTGACGTTCTGGCGACCTCTGTGAGGCGGCGGAAACGAAGTCCCTGAAGAGAGGGTGAGGCTGAAGTGGTTTGGATTTGAATTCGGGATGATATTGCACCGCAACAAACCACGGATGATCTTGGAATTCCACAATTTCTACTAGGTCGCGATCTGGGTGGATACCGGTTGGAATCAACCCATTCGCTTCGAAATCGGAGCGATACCGGTTATTGAACTCGTAGCGGTGGCGATGTCGTTCATGGATCGAGGTTTGCTTGTAGGCCCGGTGGGCATGGGATCCTTCTTTCAGTCGGCAGGGGTAGGACCCTAGGCGCATGGTGCCTCCCATGTCTTGGATCTGCTCTTGTTCGGCGAGGAGACTGATGACTGGGTGTTCGGTGGTTTCATTGAACTCGGTGCTATGTGCACCCGCGAATCCAAGGACGTTACGAGCGACTTCGATGGTTGCGATTTGCATTCCCAGGCAGATTCCAAAGAAGGGGATCTTTGTTTCGCGTGCCTGGCGAACCGCGGAAATCATTCCTTCGATTCCGCGTTCTCCAAATCCACCCGGCACGAGCAATCCATCCACTCCATCGAGAAGATGTTCTGATCCATTTTCCTCAAATTCGCGCGCACGAATCTTCCGGAGTTGGATGCTGCAATGGTTGGCAATGCCAGCGTGGGTCAAAGCTTCATAGATTGACTTGTAGGCATCGTGAAGTTCGATGTATTTTCCCACGACCGCGATTTCGA
Source organism: Planctomycetota bacterium (assembly GCA_030748635.1). Taxonomy (GTDB): domain Bacteria; phylum Planctomycetota; class JACQVV01; order JACQVV01; family JASMLP01; genus JASMLP01. Next base: position 14,620 of record JASMLP010000008.1, on the reverse strand, counting down.
CTGTCTGGGAAAGGGTTTTGACCTTATCGATCATTCCCTGCCATTCGGATAGGTCTTTGGGCGAGGCGGGAAGTTTGAGGTTATCGATGATGATCTGGTCGAGTCCTTGATCGCTCAGAACGATAGGAACTTCGTAGATAGAGAAATCGACGTCCTTCTCTTCGATGACGTGGGTTTTCGCAACGTTACAGAACATGGAGATCTTGTTGCGGATTTCAGCTTCCAGGGGGACTTCGGTGCGACAGATGATGACGTGAGGCTGGATTCCGATTTCCCGAAGTTTTCCGACCGAATGTTGAGTGGGCTTACTTTTTACCTCACCGGAGGCTCGGAGGTAGGGGAGGAGGGTCAGGTGAATGAAAAGAATATTTCCAGGGCCTTTTTCCAGGCCAAATTGCCGAATGGCTTCGAGAAAAGGTAGCCCCTCGATATCCCCGACCGTTCCTCCAAGCTCTGCAATGACCACATCTACATCGGGAGCGGAAATCTCTTCGATGGAACTCTTGATGGCATCGGTGATATGGGGGATGACCTGAACGGTTTTACCCAGGTAGTCTCCTCGACGTTCCTTTTCGATGACCGACTGGTATATGCGTCCTGTCGTGAAGTTGGACATCTGGTCGAGAGGAGAACTGGTGAATCGTTCATAGTGGCCCAGGTCTAGATCTGTTTCGGCTCCATCGTCGGTCACATAGACCTCTCCGTGCTGAAAAGGGCTCATCGTCCCGGGATCGACATTGAGGTACGGGTCGATCTTTTGCATTCGGATCGAGAGGCCACGATTTTCAAGAAGTAGGCCGATGGCAGCCGAAGTGAGTCCCTTGCCGAGGGAACTGACCACGCCTCCGGTCACGAAGATGAACTTGGTTGTCATCGGTTACCTTGCGGATTGAACTCGCGAATTATTCTGGGATTGTGAAAGGGGAAAATTCGAGCGCGCCGTCGATGGCGAGAATATTACGAATGGAGTGGGCAAATTCTTCGCTTCGCACGGTGTCGGGGGCGATGGAGTGCGCCCAGCGACCGATGGGGCTGATCTCTCCATGGGGGCCATAGCGAAAGGTCTCTCCATTGTCGTGGATGATACCGACTACTCGGTATTCGGTATTCTTGACGAAATACGCGGGTAGATGGGCGCCTTCTTTACCAAGGTCCACTTTTTCGAGTACTCCAACCCAGGTTTTACGAACCACTTTCTCGGACCCAGATCCTTCGGTCTGGATGACTCGGATGGATTCTACGGAAAGAATTCGGTCTTCATGGCGAGTGCCGGACAGGGAAGCCTCCGCTGGAGGTTCCCAGTGGATGTTGTCTGAGACACACCCGCAAAGCGAGAAAAACAGGAGGGTTAGAAAGGTGGTGGAGGGCCGTGGCATGATGTTTATCCCGAAATGAAGGAGGCGTTGGTCGGGTTTTTCCCCGACCGCAATCAGGCACATGGTAGGGAAAAGACCCGACCAAAAAAAGGCTGTTGATAGAGACTAAATTTTCACGGACGGAGATCGGGATTTCTGGGGGTATCAGGAAACCCTTCCTGGAAAAGTGATGTGCTGCCAAGAGAGGGCTATCTGGCGGGAGATTCGGGGGGTTGTTTGGGATTTCTTCTGTTTGGGGAAGAACTGGAAGGGGGGTGGTGGCGGATTCCCGTCGGACTATCGGGTTTTTCTGAAAAAGCCTCTGTTCTGGCTGTTTGCCATGCTAGTAGAGGATGACTATGATGTGGGGTCACTTTGGATGCTGAAGGGGCTTGTAACCACCACGGGTGGATAGGTTCAATCTTTCAGTCTACTGTATGTTGTAGCTAAATAAGCGGGGAGGCGGCGAACGTGGCTGCCAAGCAAGGAACTTTGCTCGATATTGATGATACGGGGGGTGGATTGACGATCACCACCGGTTTCGAGGAGGAATTTCCTCTTTCGGATGAGTTGCGTAAACGTTATCTCAGTTACGCGCTTTCGGTGATTACCTGTCGGGCCCTCCCTGATGTTCGGGACGGTCTGAAGCCGGTTCAGCGACGGATACTCTACGCGATGTACTCCGGTTTGGGGCTGCGATCGGGAGCGAAACCGCGCAAGAGCGCGGCGGTCGTTGGTGAGGTTTTGGGGAAATATCATCCCCACGGCGACGCGGCGGCTTATGAGGCGATGGTGCGAATGGCTCAGGGCTGGGTGATGCGTTACCCCTTGGTGCATGGAGAAGGGAATTTTGGCTCGAACGATGGCGACAATCCGGCAGCCATGCGCTACACCGAGGCCAAGCTCACCAAAATCGCAGACGAATTGCTGGGGGAGATCGGAAGCGAAACAGTCCTCTTCCGGGATAATTATGATGGGACAACGACCGAACCCACGGTATTGCCCTCTCGTTTCCCCAACCTTCTGGTGAACGGTAGCTACGGGATTGCGGTCGGTATGTCCACCTCCATTCCTCCTCATAATTTGACAGAGGTTATAGCAGCCGCGGTGGCGCTGATCGACGATCCGGAACTCTCTATAGAAGACCTGATGAAATATATTCAGGGTCCTGATTTCCCGACTGCTGGAGTTCTGACCGTAAGTCGCGAGGAGATGCTGAAGATCTACACCGAAGGGCAGGGGTCATTCCGTTTGCGAGGTGAATATCGATTGGAGTCCGGCAAGCGTGGGCGCAAACATTTGATCTTGACGAGCATTCCGTATTCGGTAACCAAGGGGAGTCTGGTCGAAAAGATTGGCGAACTGATCTTCGCGCGAAAGATTCCGCAGATTGATGATGTTCGGGACGAGTCTACCGATGATGTCCGGGTTGTCCTCGACCTGAAGTCGGGCGCGGATGCAGATCAGGCAATGGCGTACCTTTTCAAGCATACGGCCTTAGCGACCAATATATCCGCGAATTTCACCGTGCTTGTCCCCGGTGAAAAGGAAGGATCGTTACATCCGGTCAATCGGGTCGATCTCAAGAGTATGCTTTCTTACTACCTCGACTTCCGCCTGGAAACGATTCGTCGACGCACTCAGTATGAATTGCGGTGCCTCGAAAAGAGGATTCATTTACTAGAAGGATTTCGGAAGGTTTTTGATGCGTTGACCGAGGTGCTTCGGCTCATTCGCAAATCGGATGGAAAGGCGGATGCGGCGACCAAGTTGATCCGGAAGATCGGGCTGGACCCGATTCAGGCCGAGGCGGTTCTCGAGCTCAAGCTCTACAAGATCGCGCGTCTGGAGATCAAGATCATCCTTGAAGAGTTGGAGCGTAAGAGTCGCGAAGCCGACAAGCTTCGTCGACTTCTGGGCTCTGAGAAGCGTCTCTGGAGTCTGGTCAAGAAGGAGCTCGAAATAGTCTCGAAGGAGTACGGCGATGCTCGCAAGACTCATTTTGATGCTGAGGAACTTCCGGAATTCGATCCGGACGCTTATATCGTGGAGGAGCAAACTTTCGTGATTCTTACGGAAGGGGGGTGGGCCAAGCGACAAGGGGCTATCCGGGAAGTCTCTTCGATTCGAGTGCGGGCGGGAGATCGGGTTCAACGAATTGTTTCTGGTTCGACCAAGGAGCACGTGGCCTTTTTCTCTAGTGCCGGAAAGGTCTATGTCCTCCGCGCAAACGACATTCCTGCTACGACTGGGCATGGGCAGTCAGTCAGTAAGCTCTTCAAATTGAAAGATGGCGAGCGCATTGTGGCTCTGTATTCTTACGATCCGAAGTCGAACCCTCCGGAGTGGTTGCTCACGGTTAGCAAAAAGGGATACGGTTTTCAGTTCGCCACCGAACTTCATCTCGAACCGACAAGTCGTTCCGGGCGACGTTACGCTCGTCCGACCAAAGGAGATGAAATTTTAGGGGTCGTTCCGGTCGAGGGAGGTGAAGTGATTATTACGGCGAGCCGTTCCGGAAGAGCGTTGCTCTGTCCGCTCGACGAGGTCAGCGACCTGACTGGACCCGGTAAGGGAGTGATCATTCATAAGCTGGGGCGTGAAGATGAACTGGTCGGTTTTTGCGTAACCGACAGTGAACGCAAGGGGTTGGTCGTCGAAACCGGCCGGGGAGCACAACAACGAATCACTCCCGCCCGATATCGAGTGTCGAGTCGGGCCGGAAAAGGGTTTGAACTCATCAAGAGAGGGACGATCGAGAAAACGGTTCCGGTCCCGGTGGAGATTCCTTGACCATGGCGAAAGCGAGTTCCGGTCGATATGTCGCTCGATCCATTGAGGTGCTCGAAGGGCTCGAGCCGGTTCGCAAGCGACCTGCGATGTACATTGGGAGTACAGATAAGCATGGATTGCACCATCTGATCTGGGAGATTGTCGATAACTGTATCGATGAAGTGATGAATGGGCACGGCAACTGGATTCAAGTTCAATTGGCCGATGATGGGAGGACGGCTACGGTGGTGGATAACGGCCGCGGGATTCCAGTTGATGTTCACCCTAGATTTAAAAAGAGCGCACTGGAGTTGATCCTCACTCAGTTGCACGCCGGAGCTAAATTCGGCGGCGAACAATACATGCATTCAGGAGGGCTGCACGGAGTTGGGGCAAGTGTCGTCAATGCGCTTTCCGAGTCGATGGTGGCAACGGTTCGACGGGATGGAAAGACTTATCGGCAAGAATTTAAACGCGGGGTGCCTCGGTCGAAGGTGAAAAATCTCCGAGAAAAAGCTCGAGGAACCGGAACCGAAATCACCTTTACCGCGGATTCGGAAATTTTTGGGAAGCATTTATTCGACCCCAAGTTGATTCAGAACCGGCTCGAAGCGATCACCTTCTTGCATGCGGGGCTTCGAATCACCTTTCGTGATGACAAGACCGGCGAATATCAGGACTACAAGCATGATGGAGGGATACAGGATTTCCTGGGAAAGATCATTGCGGATCAGGGAAAACGTTCCACGCACTCCACCGTTTTTCAGTGCGAAAAGAAAGATGAAATGCATCTCAATGTGGCTTTTCAGTGGACCGATGCCACGGATGCTCAGATTCGATCCTATGCCAACGGGGTGTATAACCCGAGTGGCGGGACTCACGAAACAGGGCTCAAGAATGGAATCGTTCGCGCTATGCGAACCTACATGGGTGCTCACGGCAAGCAACCCAAAGGAGTTCAGATTGCAGCCGAGGATATCCGTGAGGGGCTCGTCGCGGTCCTTTCGGTTTTTCTGCCCAACCCGCAGTATCAGGGGCAGACCAAGGAGCGGTTGAACAACGCCGAGGTTGGACCTTGGGTTGAAGGGGTTGTTCGGCTTGAGGTCGAGCAGTTCCTCTCCGAACATCCGACTACGGCGGATCAGGTCATCGAGCGAATTATTCTGGCCGCGCGGGCGCGGGCCGCGAGTCGGCAGGCGGCCAAGGCGGTTCAGAGAAAGAGTCCCGGTTCTCGTCGGGGCGGGCTTCCGGGGAAGCTGGCTGACTGCTCTCTTTCCGATCCACGGAAGTGTGAACTGTTCATTGTCGAGGGCGATTCCGCGGGCGGGAATGCTCGGCAAGGGCGAGACCGCAGGACACAGGCTATTCTTCCTTTGCGAGGGAAGGTGCTGAATGCCGAGCAGGCGAGCATGAACAAGGTCATGGAAAATCAGCAATTACAGGACCTGGTCAAAGCGATGGGGTGTGGGATCGGAAAGGACTTTGATGTCAGTCGTCTACGGTATGGGAAAATCTGCCTGTTGATGGATGCGGATGTGGATGGTCATCACATATCCACTCTTCTTCTGGCTTTTTTCTATCGGTATCTTCCCGGACTGGTTCGTGAAGGGCTGGTCTATGTTTGTCAGCCACCTCTTTATAAATTGACTCGAGGAAAAGAGGTCTATTATGCGGCCGACGAGGGTGAGCGGGAAAAGGTGACCAGCGCCTGGAAGGCCAGCGAGAAGAAATTCGATATCCAGCGTTTCAAGGGATTGGGAGAGATGAATCCGAAGACGCTTTTCGAGACAACACTCGATCCCAAGAGGCGAGTCCTGTATAAAGTGGTTGTTGATGATGATAGGACCACCGACGAAACTGTCTCGGCATTGATGGGGAAAAATGCCGCTCCCCGGTTTGAGTTTATCATGGAAAGTGCGGGGCAGATCGACGCTGAGGCTCTCGATCTCTAAAGCGCCGGAAGAATAACTTTATGGATAGCACCCTTATCAATCAGTTTGTCCATGCGACGATCGAAACGTTCCAGATGATGATTGGGATCACGCCGAGCATGAGCGGTCGTCCTTATCTGCAGCAAGAGGCTTCCTCAAGCGAGGAGATTTCCGCGATCATAGGTCTCTCCGGTCACCTGCAGGGGGGTGTGGCTCTTCGGTTTGGAAAGGACGTGGCCTCGGGGCTGGTGCAAGCTATGCTCAAGATGGAGGAGGCCCCTCTCGAAGCGGATGTTCTGGATGGTGTGGGGGAAATCGCCAATATCGTCGCCGGAGCTCTCAAGGGCGCTGTGGGGCGATCTGATGTCAGCATCAGTTTGCCACAGGTGGTTCTCTCTCAGGGTCATCGGCTCCACTATTCGGTCAAGATGCCAAGCCTCGTGGTCCCTTTTACCTGTGACATGGGACCTTTTCAGATCGAGGTTCAGGCGATTCGAAGCGCCTGATTTCGTCTTCGGCTCAAGAGAGGGTCTGGGCGGTATCTGTCTGGAGAGCGTGTTCTATCGAGTGAATCATAGTCGGGACCGTGTCAAACAGGTCTCCGACAACGGCATGCACATGAAAAGATGAACCTCCCTGAGCCATCTGAACCAGTGGAGCGAGAGGGTCTTTGTTGAAGGCCAGGACAAGGGCGCGGCTTCCGATGTAGTCGATATGCTGGGGGGCTCCGCTGACGCCCAGGGCCAGGACGATGCGCGGATTGATTCGGCAACCGGTCTGACCGATTTGAGCATGAGGGGGGAGCAACTGGAGATCCTGAGTGACCTTTCGGGTTCCGCCCACGGCAAGGCTTTTGATTCCGAGAGTTTCTCGAAAGAGATTTTCTAGGGAGGGAAGAAGCCGGTTCAGATTGTCGAGGGTGCCGACTCCATATCCGATATCAATGACGAATTCTGCATCGGAAAGTCCGACTGGACGAGGCAGTCGCGAGGCTGCGCGGTGTTTACCGATATTGCCTGAATCGGGTTTCAGGTCGAGATGGGTTGTGGTGAGGATCGAGGACGCCGGAATAAGTTCCTGGGAATAGGTCGCGTCATTTCGGAACGTAATTCGACCTTGTTGGTGGGAGTTGGTCGGCAGACTCCAGGAAAGCTTGGAGTCGACCGATTCTCCAAAACGTGGAATCAGGAAATCCAGAGAGTTCGGGCCGGAATGAGACTCTCGGACTCCCAAGGCAATGGGGCATGAGCGGGTAGATCCGTTGGCTTGTGGCAGGTAGGCCAGTAGCGTTGAGGTTTCTTCGGGGCCGGCCCAGTAGACCACGTTTCCTCTGAAGCGGTTGATGAAAGTTTCCAGCGCTTCCTGCTGGTCTGAAAACCCGAATGAGGCTGCCTGGGGATGATAAAGGGTGTGGATAGCTCTGGGGCCGAAAAGGGAGAGTCGAGAAAGAAGTTCTCGATGAGCTTGGTCTTCTAGAGAGGTCAAGGTCAGAATTTCCAGATCGTGGGAGGTTCCGGCATCCTGATTTCCTGACGCCAGTTCGATGGCGGCTCGAAGAGGACCGATAAGAGTTGGACTGATCTCCGACTGAAAAAGGGGTCCGGTATAAAACAGGATCGTGCCTCGGCTACCTGGAAGATGAGAGTCCAGGGGAGTCGGAGCCTGGACTGCGGGTAGATCGAGGTTTTCGGTGGTACGGAACTCCTGGGTGGTCTCGATTAACAGTTGGCCCACCTGAGACGGAGAGAGAGACGGCGCTAGATCGGAATCGTTTTCCTGAGATGGGATCCTGGGGATCCACAGGGTGAAGGGCTGTGATTCCGAAGGCTTTTCATCTTCCTTGATCGCAAGGTGTTCAATCGGTTGGGCGGCGCTTTTGAGTATTTGTCCTAGATCGGCTTGATCTTTGATCCCTTCGGGGTCGTCGGGATTCGCGGGAATGGAAATCGCTTGAGGAAGGGGTACCTGGTGTTTCCATCCATTGCCTTGAAGGAGAAGACCAGGAGATCCTTTTTCCTCCAGGAGTTCAATTGAATGGGCTTCATCCTGATAAGGGATTTTCAGGCGACCCGCGAAAAGCGCCAAGATGGGTGAAGTTCCTGAAGTTGTCGATCCGGACAACACGATCTGAGGAAGTTCCTTTGGGCCTTCGAGATAGGAGGCGAGAGTCTGGGACACATCGATGGGTTCGGGAAAGGCTGTCGGCCAATCCACGCATAGGGCGGTGTCAGCCCCGAGGGAGAGGCCCTCCCGAAGGGCGTCCTCGATGCGGTGATCTCCACAGGCCAGAAGTCGAATTCGGGATTCTTGTCCCGCTCCATCACGAAGACGTACGGCAGTTAGGATGGCACGTTTTTCGGATGGAGTGAGTGCGTAGATCGGTTCTTCGAGTTGACCGTTTCGAATTCTTGGGGAGGGAGCGAGGATCGGTTCGGGGCGGCAGAGAACTGCGATTTCGAGGGGAGTTTCGAGTCGGTTCGGGGTGGAGGCGGGGGAAGAAGGGGGGTGATCTGGAGATTCGGAGAGGACCGTTGCCGCGAGGGATGTTTCAGGAGCGTAACGATCTTTTTCCAGGTGGATCATTCCTCGCTCGAAGAGTTCTTCGGTTCGATCGAATTCGATTTCGAGCATTCTCGAGGCGATGCGGGCAATTTCTTGTCTCGGTTTGTCCGATTCCTCGAGGTGGATTTGGCGATAAGCGAGAGCATCGGTCGCTTTGGTGATCGCCGCCATTTCGGAAAGCCGGAAGAATACGGACTGGAAGTTGACATTGGTCCAGGTGGAACGACCAAATCGGGAAGTCGTGCGTTGAATTGCGTGGAAGAGGCGTTTACGCATGAGGTCGGAGGGAGCATCCGAAAGCGAATCAATCCCGAGCTTTTCCCACTGCGGCCAGGTCAAATCGATGAGATCTTTGAGAATGAGGAAGCGTTGGATCTCGTTGGTGCCTTCGTAGATGAGCAAGACTCGGTGATCCCGTCGTTTTTTCTCGATGTCGAACCGATGGGTCGTTCCTTCGAGTCCGCGCCAATCCTCTTCTGCGCTGATGCCTCGGTGAAGCGATTCGGTGTTGAAGAATTTTCCGATGGCGCTTTCCATGCGAAGGGCTCGCGTGGCTTGACGGTCGAAAAGACCGATCAATTCAAAGGAAATGGATTCGGCAACAGCCAGTTCGATTGCGACCTGACCCAAGAAGTGATGGGTGGAAGGTTTTGAGCATTTTTCCAGGCTCTGGCGCATGCGAGTCACAATGTCGTAGAGGACAGCCGTAGAGCTCGTGGCCAGTCCGCTCCGTCCGACATTGAGTGTTTCCAGGGCATTGACCTGCCCACGCCCCTCGGTTCCCAGGATGTTTTCTCGAGGAACACGGACCGCATCGAGCGCGATCTCGTTGGTGGGAGATCCTTGTTGGCCGAGCTTTTCCTCGTCTTTACCTACGATCAGTCCTTCTGCGTGACGGTCAACGATGAATCCGGTTTCTCCTTCCGAGCTTTTCGCGTAGAGACACGCGATTTTCATCATGCGGCCGTTAGTGATCCACATCTTGGATCCGGTGAGTTCGTAGAATTCATACCAATCGTTTCCGTCGGAGTCGGTACGTATTTGTGCGATGTCGGTGAACTCGATCCGTCGTGAGTGATGCTGGTAGTAACGGGTTTTGACCCGGTCGGCTTCGTAATCGTATTCGTCAAGAATCAACGGAGTGGGGTCGCTCTTTGAGTCGTATCGATAGAGGACGTTTTGTGGATCGCATACCACTTGATTCGCATCGACCAGGTTGCGACGCTCTTGTCGGTTCGGTTCGTCGAGGAAAAAGAAGAGAACGCCATCCTCATCTCGATGCACACGTCGCTTTGTGAGAGAGGCGAGAGTTTTGACTCCTCCGGAGTCGCTTCCCGCGGTCGGTTCGGTCAACGCAAATGCCGAAGTGTGACCGCGAGCGATCAGGGACAGGGCCAATCCGTGGGCACGCAGTCGTCGGGCGGATTCATCGAGTCGGTGCTGAACCAGGGTGGGAAGGTCTTGCAAGGCCTTTTGGGCTTCACTGACCCACTGAGAGCGTGATGTCGTATCGCCATCCAGGAACGCCTTTTGAGCCGATTTGAGGAGGTTTGAAAGTGGCCGACCGAGTTGTTTGAGAGCCGCGTTTTTTCCCAGTTGCTTGCGGAGTGTTTCCTGGACTTTTGTCCAGGTGCTGTGGGCGTTCTTTTGTTCCAAAGATTCGATCGATTTGTGAATCCAGTTCGTTTCGGCAAGGAAGGCGCGTAGCGCTTTTTCGGTGGCGGGAAGATCTCCGTGGAGGCTGAGGAGAATGGGCGAAGTGCCGATCGATGTGTTGACCTGCAGTGTGAGGGACATGGCGGGATCGCCACGACGCATCATGGCCAGAACGATGAGGTAGTAGTACGACTTGTGGAGTCCTTGTCCGCCAAATTCAGTGGGGATGACTACACGCATGTAGCCTCGTTCGTGCATTTTGTCGAGATCCGCTGCTGGGAACTGGTGTTGCTGTTCCAGGAAGCGCCCGTAGGGAAGTCCGTCAAAGGTTTGTTCGTAGTACTCCTGGGTAACTTCCTGGTCCACCTGGCTGTGAAAGTCCCAGAGTTTTGGATCACCCCCGAGCAATTCCGGGGTGTAGCGTGGGGTTTCTGAGTCGGTGGTCCTGAGAAGGAAGTCGCCGGATTCGTAACGAGAAGACGACTCTACGAGCATCTGATAATCGAATGGCAGGGGTGCGCCCTGAGCAGGTTCTGGGTATCCGTTTGTCGCGACGCTTTGGCCGAGATGCTCTATGGAACCCGACTCACTAGCTCGAGCAAGAGAGTGTTTTACCGTGGATTCGATGCGGTCAAAGACCAGGCGCAGGCCTTCGTATTCTCTGCGAAAGGGAATGCCGGTTTCATGTAGTCGTGCGGCTCGGTGAAGTCGAATCCGGGCTTCTGCGACCGAGAGGGCGGCGGTTCCGATGGCCAGGTCGTGAGAGTAGGTGTTTGGGTCTGAGTCCGGGTTGGTACAGGCTTTTATCAGCAGTTTGTTCGCCTGCTCCAGAGAGCCTCGAAAGTTCTGGAACATGACGTCCTGAATCGCATGCGACGAGTCGATCGCGCGTGAACGATCCCGGAGGTGCTCTCGATTGTGGAGAATTGAACGGGCCAGGAGACAGGTGGATCGGTCGGCGGGAGTGGGCACGTACCGAGTCATCGAACTGTCTCGATAGTAGCGGGCAAAGATGTCGTCTTCGGAAAAAGCGGTCCCTCCGAGCACCTGACCCGCGTTGTAGGATACGGTGCCGTCATGAGGCCCGAAGCTCTGTTGGGCCAGGGCCAGCATCGTCTGAGCCCGGAGCGTCTCTTCTGGAGGGAGAACAAAGAGAGCTTCTTCGTCGAGGAGAGCCTGGAGCCGTTGGCGATGAGATTCAATTTCGGAGAGCATGCGTTTCACCGCTCCGAATTTTGAGATACCGTCTTGACCCCACTCGTCGGTGAACTGTCCGGGGAATTGAATTCGCGTGGCCGCATGATCAAAACTGCGCGCGGCGAGTATCTCGGTTGCTCCCAGAACAAGGCCGACAAACAGAGGCGCGGAACCGATCGCCAGTTCTCCGGCGTAGTCCATTCCGGGAGGGCACTTGATGTGACTTCCCGCCTCTGGCGGGATGGTGACCTTGGACCATCCTGATGTACGCAGTCCGATGGTTCGTTCGGGGAGGTGTTCGATTTCGGCAACAGGAACCAATCGGCAGTCGTCGGCATGGAGCAATAGAAGATGGTCCGCTTGAGCGAGGGGGACGAGTTCGTCGGGGTCCATCACCGGGATGGTTCGGGAGGGGATCTCGATGCCTATTTTGAGCCCCAGATGTCGGGAGGCCTCGTGGAGGACGATCGGGTAGGACAGACCGGGGTCGAGATGAGCCAGTGCTCGAACGGTGAGGGCGGCTCCGTGATGTTGCGAGGTGGTGAGAAGGAGATGTTGTTCGGTTGAGGAGAGGGTGTTTTTTCCCTGGGCCTTCTCCTCGAGATGTTTGATCTTTTCCAGGGAAAAAGTGTTCGCGAGTTCTTCGGCGAGGGCCACTGTTTTCGTGGCGTCGGTATTTTCTGGTGGTGTGTTTTGGGTGTTTGTCGAGAGATCAGGTAGAAGGCATTCGATCCACCGATAGAGACCCGCGAGGTGATGATCCCGGAGCTGTTTTCCTGTGGAATCGACCCAGAAAAACGCTCCATTCTTGGCTCGAGATACCGATTCGTGGGATAGATTCTGGAGTCCCTTGATGAGGTCGGTCGCGGGTGAATGGAGAGGGTTGGACGGGAAGTTGTCGAACCGGGACCGGATTTCATCGGCGTGTTGGGCTTGGGAAAGAACGAGTTCTTGTAGCCAGTGGCGGGAGTCGTTTTCCAGGACGAGGGGGGAGCTTTCGAGGGCTCCTGAAAACTGAACAATCCGACGCTCAAAGCGCTGGAGTTCGCGAAAAAGGAGTTGAAGGTGCTCGATCGTTTCGGGGGTTAGGTCTTCGGGGTCACGCTCCTCGCCGTTATTTTGGGGTTGAAACAGAGAGTTCCAGCGATCCGTACTTCTGGGGGAATGAGGAGAGAAATGGGATCTGCGGGCCAGATAGGAGTCGAGGTCTTGCAGCGCGGAACTGTGGGCTTCGTAAAGAATGTTTTGCTGGGTGGCTCGACTCCAATGTACATCGCTACTGCTTCGCCAGCAGGACTCGCATTTGATGCAGTTGTCAAAATTGACGACGATTTCGGGGAGTCCTCGTCCGGCGCCTTCGGTTTCGTACACTTGAGCCGGGCAGACGGAAAAAAGAGGTGATCGAGTCAAGTCGGCCCTGGATTTGAAATCGTTCGGCCAGAAAACCTTGATGTGACTGGTGTGACCTTCGAAATAGTGGTTGAAGCCCAGTTTGGTCTCGATTCCCACCCCGGACGGGGTCGGGTTCTCATCGAGCGGATGGGGGTTTGGTGAGGTTGGGGATGAGAGAGAAGTTTTGGGCGTTTGAATGGGGGGATCGAAGATCGATTGAATTCCTGTGCTGATCAACCACAAGCAATCCATGACAATTCCGATCGGGAGATCGAGAAAGGAAAGGCGTCGACCGATGTGACGTGCGGATTGCTTGAGCTTGGTTTTCAGGGTGACGTCATCGTTGGCGTAGATCGTCGAGAATGCTCGAGCCAATCCCGGCTTTAGGCGATTAGTGAACAGTCTGAACCAGAACGGAAGGGGAGCCGGGGTGCTGTCTTGGCTTCGGAAAGTAAAGGAGATTTCCGGCGATTTTCTGGGGATTCCTCCGATGGGAAGTAGCAGGCAGTTGAGGAGTTGGTGGCCCCAGTTTGCCGGGTGCATCGTCTGAAGGGCCAGCGAGTTCACCTGAAAGATCTTGCCGAGTTCATGTCCCTGTTTGGCGAACTCCTTCCAGGAGGAAAATGGAAGTTCGTGGCGAAGGAACCGTACGAATTCCCACCACCGACCGAGAGACGAACGTTTCGGGTCGGTCAAAACCTCGGCCGCTTGGCAGATCAGGTCGATCTGGGTGTCGAAAAAGAAGGTTGTTCGTTCAACATAACCGGGCCACTCGGAAAGGAATTCGACATTGCGGTGATAGTGGGTTTGACGGACCGGTTGGAGGTAATTCGTTTCGAGATCGGATCGGCTAAATGAGGCGCCACGGGATCGGATCTGGTCGAAAGCGCGAGCGAAGACGAGTCCCATCGCGGTCGCGGGTCCAGTGAAATTGGGGTATGGGAAGTCGATTCCAATACCGCTTGCTGCTCCCCCGATAGCCAGGCCGTTATCGACCATCTGAGGGATTTCATGAAATCCTCCCCCCCGAATGACCTTGGTTCCGTAGCTTTCGCTCGAACTCCCTTCGAGGAGCGGTTTCAGCGCGGGAAGTTCCTTGACCCACTCGATCAGCCGATTGTGTTCGCCACAATATTCTTTGGCGAGATTTTCCAGCGGCAAGACATATCCGACCGACAGGGATTCTCGATTGGTGTACAGAAAGACTCCGAGATTCAGATGCAATAATTTGCCGTCCAAGGTCGGATTACGTATCAGGAATTCGTAGGCGGCCCCTTCGCCTGGACCCACGCCGAACCGTTGTTCGATCGTCGCTGGATCTATTCGCAGGATTTCCTTCACTCCTTGGAGGAAGGCGGGTCGATTGGGGTGATCGCTAGTCTCTCGGTTTTCATAACCCTCTTGGGTGACCAGGTGACTGGCGTCTCCTTCAGCGAGAAAAACAACATCGGCATAGGCTGGGCCGCGTTCGGTGTGAACGCCGATGACTCGGCCGTTTTCGCGAATCAGGGAGCTGACGGTCGTTTTGCAAACAAGGTGGACACCGTGCTGGCGGGCGATTTCGGCCAGGTATCGATCGTAGATCGGACGCAGGACTGTGTAACAGTTCGAGAATGTCTTGGGGTCGTGATGGGTCGCTCCCAGAACGGTTTGCCCTCGAGCGAGAAAAGCCCCTCGCTTTACCAGGCGGCGTTCGTAGGGGGCTTGCTCGATGGCTTCGAGTCCAAAAGCCTCCGGGTGGGTCAGGTTTTCTGT
>JASMLP010000007.1 GCA_030748635.1 Planctomycetota bacterium | reverse complement strand
GTCGCCCACGAAAAAGCCGGGTCCGGCAAAGAACGGGAAGAGGCGAGCCACCATGTAGACCCCCGCCGCGACCATCGTGGCGGCGTGGATGAGCGCGCTGACCGGAGTCGGGCCTTCCATCGCGTCGGGCAGCCAGACGTGGAGCGGCACCTGAGCGCTCTTGCCGACCGCGCCGAAGAAGAGCGCGATACCCGCGAAGGCCAGAGCCGGCAAACCGAAGAAAACCGGGTCGGCCCAGACCGCGGCGTGCTGATTCTGAACCGAGTCCATGAGCGCGCTGAAAGAGAGCGGGTTCTCGTAAAGCCCACTCTTTCCGAGGCAGTAGAAAATCACGAGGATTCCGATGAAGAACCCGAAGTCGCCGACCCGGTTGACGAGGAACGCCTTGTTGGCCGCGTCCTGAGCGCTCTTCTTCTCGAAGTAGTAGCCGATCAGGAAGTAGCTACAGACCCCCACCAGCTCCCAGAAGATGAAGAGAAACACCAGGTGATTGACCAGAATGAGTCCCAGCATGCTGAAGGCGAAGAGGGCGAGATAGGCGAAGAACCGGTGGTACCGGGCGTGCGGCACCCCGTGCTCCTTCATGTACCCGGTGGAGAAGAAGAAGATACAGCTACCGATGCAGGTGACGACCACGAGCATCATCGCGGTCAGGTTGTCGACGGTGATCCCGAAATCGACCCGCAGCTGCTGGGTCCCCGAACCGATCGTGAACCAGTTGATTTCCCAGGAGACCGGAGTCATCCCATTCTCCTCGGACATCACCCCCCCGGGTCCCAGGAAGATGGAAAGAGAGAGAACCGCCCCGACCAGAATGGCCAGGATCGGCACCCAGTCCCCGCGGCGCGGCAGGAAACGTCCGAAGAAGATCTGGACGACAAAGGCTGCCAGCGGTGCGAACAGGATGATGAGAGCTTTACTGATGACCGGATCCATGTTGTTTTCTCTACTCTTGCAAGAGTGTTGTCGTGTCCTTTTGAGCCGTGTCGACAGGTCGCGAAACCAGGTGAGCACCTAGTCTCGAAGCGTACTGACCTCGTCGACCTCGATCCCCTTGAAGTGCTGGAAGATGTTCAGAACGATCGCCAGCGCCACGGCCGCTTCGGCCGCCGCCAGCATGATGATGAAAATGGCTACCACCTGCCCGCGGACATCGCCGACGGTGTAGTGGCTGAAAGCGATGAAGTTGAGCGCCGCCGCGTTGAGCAGCAACTCGAGGCCCATCAGCACCGCGACCCCGTTGCGTTTGATGATGATGATCGCCATCCCGATGGAGAACAGAAGTCCACCGAGCAAAAGATAGTGGGTGAGTCCGATCGTCATCATCCTTCCGCCCCTCCTCGTCGGGCAGCCATCGCCGCGCCGACCAGCGCCACCAGGAGCAGCACCGAGGCCATCTCGAAGGGCAAGATGAAGTCCGACATCAACGCGTTGCCGATACGGGCCGGAGTGTCGGCGTCAGCGGGAAGCGGCTGATCGGTCACTTTCCAGTCGACCGTACAGACGCTGTATCCGATCGCGGTGAACAGAATCAGTCCGGCCAGAACCCCCGGCGCGACCAGTCCGGTCGCCTTCATCCGCTTGATGAGAAGCGGTTCCCGGTTGGTCAACATGACTCCAAAGAGGATCAGGATCAGAATGCCGCCGACATAGACCATGATCTGCGTGAAGGCGAGAAACTCCGCCCCCAGAAGTAGATAGAGACCGGCGAGTCCGGAAAGGCTGGACATGATCAGAAAGGCGCAGCGTACGATGTCCTTGACGACCAGGACCGCCAGACTCGAGAGCACCGAAACGAGCGCGAAGGTCCAGAAAAAGACCGGAAGCCAGATCGCGGTGGCCTCGGAGGGCGCCGCAGCCAGAATCGAGAGGGTGTTCAGTATATTCATAATGTGTAACTCAGCGTCCGCTGGGAACGAACTTGAGGAAAATGCCAACGGTCATGTCCAAGATGGCCTTGAGGGTCCAGAGGAGAGGAATCGACCAGATCACAATCGTCAACGCCGTCAACACCATGTTCCCACCGGGCCAACAGAGTTCGATGGCGCTGGTCGCCACCATGGCGACCATGGTCCAGGGCAGAAGTACCTTCAGGCAGACATGCATGATCTGGTCCAGTCGGATCCGTGGCAAAGTCCAGCGCAACCACATCTGAACGAAAACCAGGAACATCGACTTGGTGACGATCACGACGAGATGCACCGTGTTGCTCAGCACCTCCCGCATCGGGTTCCCCGCCGAATCGGCCAGCCAGGCTTCCAGCGGTTTGATCCCCGTGGACCAACCGCCGAGGAACATGACCGCGGCGATCGCGCAGACGACGTACATCGCCGCGTACTCGGCCAGAAAAAAGATCGAGAACTTCATCCCGCTGTATTCGGTGTGGAAACCGCTGACGAGCTCACTCTCGGCCTCGGGGAGGTCGAACGGAGCCCGCTTGCACTCGGCCAGACTGGCCGTGAAGAACGAGAGAAAGATGATCGGCATGAACGGGTTGTGAAAGAGAAACCAGTTCGACAGCCATCCCTCTTGCTGATGGATGATATCTACCATCGAGAACGATCCGGCCAGCAGAATGATGGTCAGAAAGGCGAGTCCGAGCGGAATTTCGTAGCTCACTAACTGGGTCGCGGCGCGCATCGCTCCGAAGAGGCTCCACTTGTTGTTGGAAGCCCATCCGGCCATGATCACCCCGACGACTTCGACCGCGCCGACCGCGGCGACGAAGAAGAGGCCGAGATTGATGTCCGAGATCAAGATCTTCTCGCTGAAGGGGACCACCACGAAGAGGGGAAACACCCCGGCGAAGACGATGATCGGAGCGAGGTAGTGCAGGAGTTTGTCCGCGTGCCGCGGGACGATGTCCTCCTTACCCAGCAGTTTCACGCCGTCGGCGATCGTCTGCAACGCCCCGTGAAACCCGACCTCCATCGGGCCAAGACGACACTGCATGTGCGCGCTGACCTTGCGCTCCATCCAGATGGCAAAGAGCGCGAAAACGGTGATGAATCCGATAATAACCAGACACCCCGCCAGCATCAGGAGCGGAAAGAGGATCCATTCAGGAATCATCTCCAGACGATCTCCGAGAAGCCCCTGAATCCATTCGGCGAGCGAGTAGCGTGCGAAAACAAGTCCGTTACTGAGCATCGTTCCCCCGAAAATCATCGATCCACCTCGCCCATGACGATGTCGATCGAACCGATGATGACGACCATGTCCGCGACCATGCAGCCCCGACTGATCTCGGGAAGGACCGCGATGTTACAGAAGGAAGGCGCGCGCACCGAACAGCGATACGGTCCCTTCTTTCCATCCGAAACAATGTAATAGCCGAGTTCCCCACGAGGATTCTCGACTTTGAGATAACTTTCGCCCTTCTTGACCTTCACGTTCTTGAGGAGCTTGGGTTCGATGAACTTGCCCTCGGGAATCTTGGCCAGGGCCTGCTTGATGATCTTGCAGCTCTCGCGCATCTCTCGGACCCGGATCATGTACCGGTCCCAGCAATCGCCCAACTGCCCCTTTTCTCCCTTGCCGGTGATGACGTCGAAGTCGAACTGTTCGTACAGACCGTACGGTTCGTCTTTCCGCAGATCCCGAGCGAGCCCCGAACCGCGCAACACCGGTCCGGTGCAGCCGTAGTCGAGCGCCAGATCCAGCGGCAAAATCCCGACTCCCGCAGTTCGATAAATGAAGATTCCATTCATCGAAAGGAGGTTGTCAATCTCATCGATCTTGGGAAGAAAGTAGTCGATGAAGTCATCGATTTTCTTGAGCATTTCGTCGGTGAGATCTCCGCTCACTCCACCAGGACGAATGTAGTTGTAGTTGAGACGTTGCCCACACACCTCTTCGAAGATCCGCAGAGTGATTTCTCGATCCCGGAAACAATAGAGGAATGCCGTGATCGCTCCGACGTCGAGCCCGTAGGTTCCGACCGACATGAGGTGACTCGCGATCCGCTGGAGCTCTCCGATGATGATGCGAATGTAGCTAGCCCGTTCGGGCACTTCGACGTCGCCCAGCTTCTCCACCGCGAGAGAGTACCCCAGGTTGTTGTACATACTGGCCAGGTAATCCATTCGGTCGGTGTACGGAGTCACTTGGGTCCAGGTGACGTTCTCCACCACTTTTTCGAAACAGCGATGCAGGTACCCAATATGCACCTGCGAGTCGAGGATGATCTCGCCATCGGTCCGGACCACGACCCGAAGCACACCATGAGTACTCGGGTGCTGGGGACCGATATTGAGGAGCATCTCCTCGGTTCGAAAATCTCCAGGCTTGACCGCCACCGTCCCGCCCTGGGGCAGGGGCACCTCGGTCACATTGGTCGCTTCGCCCATCACTTAGCCTCTCGGGTTGTATTTCTGGGGCCGCTTCCCGGCCTGCTGAAAATCGTTGGGAATGCCGTGGTACTCGTCGGGCATGAGGTAGTCCTTGCGTAGCGGATACCCCTCCCAGTCCTCGGCACACAGAATCCGAACCAGGTTCGGATGTCCTTCGTAGATGATGCCGAACATGTCGTAGGTCTCGCGCTCGTGCCAATCCGCCGCGTTCCAGATCTCGACGACCGAAGGACAGCGGGGAGACTCGTGGTCGCAGTCGACTTTGAGCACGAGGTGATGCTTGTGAGCGGTCGAATCCAGATGGATGACCGATTCTATTCGATCGGTCCAGTCGACACCGGAGACGAGCGAGAGTAAGTCGAAAGATAGGGAGGAATCATCGCGGCAAAAACGCGAGATCTCGAGCAATGTTTCCGACGCCACTTTCACGGTCAGATTCAGCGAGGAATCGTCCGTTCCCAGAATGGCCTCACCGAACTGGTCCTGAAGCCGTTTCAAAATCTCTTCGCTGGTCATGAACTATAGTCCTTAGTTTCCGGCGGCTCAGAGCCGGACCTCATCCTTGGCCTCGATCATCTGACGCTGACGGGCATCGACCTCCTGAGCAGAAGACGACTTGACCCAGTCCAGATCGCCACGCTTCCAGACGTAGATCAGACCGACAAAAAGAATCAGGAGAAAGATCGCCGCTTCGAGAAAAACGAAAACACCGGTCGCGCTTCCACCAATGGCGCCTCGAAGATCCTTGAAAACGACCGCCCACGGATAGAGAAAAGCCACCTCGACATCGAAGATCAAAAACACCAGCGCGACAGTGTAAAAACGCATGTCGAAACGGACCCAACTCGAACCGACCGAAGGCTCGCCGCATTCGTAAGTAGTGTCCTTCTGATCGTTCTCCACGGTGGGCCGAAGAATGACCGAAATAACACTGATGTTGAGGATCACGAAGACAACCGCGAAAACGAAAAAAACCGCTACATTCGCGTAGTCGAAATACATACTTGCCATCGTCATCCCGTCTCGTCTCCTCTTCCCGTAAAGGATTGAGCGACCGAAGAATCCGAGGCTCGTTCCCTTATCAATGATCGGCGGATTATAGCGATGCTTCCCGCCCGTTCCAAGCCTTTTCGAAACGTAAAAATAGCTCCTAAAAACCTTCGAAGAAGCGTTTCGATCCGCTTGCCTCCAACGCCGGGCCTCCCGTAGAATTGCCGAAGCCAAACCTGCGAGTACACCCGAACATGAACCCGAACATGAACCCCAGTAACGAGGCCGATCCGGTAGCGCCCACCTACCCCCTGTTCCCGCTCCCCAACTGCGTGATTTTCCCTTCGGTGATCACCGCGCTCCACATCTTCGAGCACCGCTACCGGGAGATGACCGCCGACGCCCTCGCCTCCCACCGCTCCTTCGTCCTGGTTCTCATCCAGCCCGGCTGGGAAGCTGAATACGAGGGGGCTCCGCCGATCCATTCGATCGGTTGCCTGGCCCGGATCGTGGATGACCGCAAGCTCCCCGACGGTCGCTACAATCTGGTCGTGATCGGCGGCCCCCGGGTCCGCATCCTGGAGGAGATCCCCCATTCTCCCTACCGCAAGGCCCGAATCCAGGCCCTCGACTCCCCCCAGCAAGCCCCCGACTGGACTTCTCCCAGCGCCCAACGCCTCTCGATCCATTTCGACGAAGTCTTCTGCCGGAGTCCCCAGGCGCTCTCCAGCATCCACCTCGATCCCCAGGACACCCCCGATCATTTCTGCGACAAGATCGTGGCCAGCCTCCAGATGGATGCTCAGCAGAAACAGGCGCTCCTCGCCGAACTCGACATCGAGCGCCGCCTCGAGACGACCGGCGAGATCCTTCACCGGATCACCCCCACCCGAGCCGGACACTACACCTGATACGTTCCGATTCGCCTCTCAACTCCCCGCCAGGCTCCGCTCCTCCAGCAGTCGATCCAACTCCTCGCGCAGCTTTCCCAGGATCTCGTCGTATCCGAACGCGCCCAACGATTCCGACCGGCGCTTCAGGTTGACGTGACTCGGTCCGCACCAGAGGCCCAGATCAGCATCGTCGGTCTCCCCCGGTCCGTTGACTCGACACCCCATAACCGCAATGGTGAGAGCGTGTTGCTCCGCGTAGGCGGTCATCGTCTTGACCTCTTCGGCCAGTTCGACGAATCGTTCATTTTCGACCCGGCTACAGGATGGACAGGAGATGATATTCAACCGATCCGTGCCGAAGTCCGGAACCGACCGGAAGCGACCCGCCGCAATATCGGCCAGGATCTGATGTCCCGCCTCGACCTCTTCGTGCTTGCGAGCGTTGGGAAGCGTCAAGGACACCCGGATGGTGTCTCCGATCCCCTGACTGATGAGCTGCTCGAAGGCGATCCGGGTCTTGATCACCCCGTCGGGTAGCAATCCGGCCTCGGTCACCCCCAGGTGGAGCGGCACCTCCGGTTTCCGCTCCGCGAAAATCCGGTTGGCCTCGATCACTTTCCCCGGGTCGGAGTCCTTGAGACTCACACAAAACCGCTCGAATCCTAACTCTTCCAGCAACTTACAGTGAAACAAGGCGCTCTCCACCAGCGCCTCCATCGGGTCCTCATAGCGCTCCAAAAAATCCGGCGCCACCGAACCGCAGTTCACCCCCACCCGCAGCGCCAGATCGTGTTCCCGGGCCACCGAGACCAGAAACGCCACCTTCTGCTCCGCCGTTTTGCCCTTCTCCAGATGGTGCAGATGCCCCGGGTTGTACCGGACCTTGTCCACCAGAGGAGCCACCTCCGCCGCCAGCGGATAGTTTTCCTGCAAGTCGACCACGAGCGGTACCGAGGTCTGTCTCCGCACCTCCGCCAGCGCCTCCACCTCCTTGCGGCTATCGATGGCCACCCGCTCCAGCCGAGCCCCCGCCGCGGCCAGCTGCTCCAGCTGCGCCACCGTCGCATCCACATCGACCGTCCGCGTAGCGGTCATGCTCTGCACAACAACCGGAGCCCCCGCCCCGATCCTCACATCGCCGACCCCCACCGACCGGGTCAGATTCCGCTCGATCCGCGCCTTCATCCGGCCAAAAGCTCCCGAACTACTTCAACTCTTCCAACGGCACCGGCTCCTCGCCGGGATTACAGATCCCACAGAACAGTGCGTCGCCTACCACGACCGCCTTATTCACATCGTCCTCCCCCTTGTAGAGCGAGATGATGTGTGGCATGGACTGCACATGCTCTTTGCAAACCCCACGGCCACATTTAATGCAAGAACCCTGTGCCGGTCGTTCACAATGCCAACAGTTCATATTGAACCCAATTAATTAGAAAAGAAGTGGCCTAAAGCTAAAACACTAATATACCAAACTACTCT
>JASMLP010000006.1 GCA_030748635.1 Planctomycetota bacterium | reverse complement strand
GGCGATCGGCCGGATGGCTCTGGGGGGAAGGGACTATCTTCTGGCTCGAGAAGCTTTCGAACGACTGGACGCGTTTGGGGCGACGGCTGCACAGCGTGACGGGTATCTGAAGGAGGTGGAGCGTTCGCAGGGCGCATTGTTGGAGTGGCGGCGTGAGCGATTGACCCACATCCTGAAGGATCTGGGGCAAGGGTTGGGTCGCGAGGGACGACCCAGAAGCGCGCCACGACTCGCTGATTACGTGGCCGAGGCTCTGGGATTCCGGGACCGCCAAACGGTGGAATTGCTTGTTTCCGATCTGGGGGAATTGACCCGGAAAGCCAGTTCAGGGAAAGGGGAAATCGTATGGAGTCCCGGCGAAGAATCTCGGGCTCGTTTCGATTGCCGGGTTCTGGGGCGTCTCGGATTTTTGGAGTGTGTCGAGCCGCTGGGAGTCTGGCTGGAGGTGGTTGGCGATCACGAGTTGAAGGTCGAGGCAGGTATCGCTTTGTGCAACACGAGGCGGCCCGAGGCCGCTTCTTGGCTCCTGGCCGAGCGGCAGCGGTTGGGGGTGAACTCGGCGACCTGGCAAATGATCGGTCGCTTTCTGGATCGGGTGAGCGTCGAGCAAGTAGATTCCCGGAGCCCCGAAACGGCGGTCGAACTGGATCGGCAGGGCCAGATCGCTCTGGAGCGTGGGGAGTACGAGGCGGCGGTGGACTTTTTCAGCCGAGCCCTCGATCTCGTGCCGACCGAGAAAGCGGGTTATACCAACCGAGGAGTCGCTTACATGAGTCTCCATCGGTTGGACGAGGCGCGAGCCGATTTCTCACGAGCTCTTCAGTTAGATCCTTCCGATGTGTTTTCGCTTATCAATCGGGGTTCTCTTCTGAGAGAGCAAAAAAAATATGATGTCGCGCTGCGGGATCTGGACGAGGCGGTTCGGCTGGATCCGAGTCGTTCGTCCGCTTTTATAAGCCGGGCTTGCGTCTACATCGATTTGCGTCGTGAAAAAGAAGCCATATCCGATCTCGAGGAGGCGATCCGAATCGATCCGCAGAAAGCGAATTCCTATTCATTGCTTGCCACTCTTTACGACCGGAGAAAGGACTACAAGAAGTCGCTTCCCCTGCATCGACGCGCGATCGAGATCGACCCGAATCGGTCGGAGTCGTACAACAATCGAGGCGCGGTCTTCCAGGATTTGAAGCAATATGACTATGCCCTGAGTGATTTTTCCCGGGCGATCGAGCTCGACCCAGGGCATGTGGACGCGTACCAGAATCGAGCCAATATCCACTGCGAACGTGGAAATTACCATCGCGCTCTTGGAGATCTGAGCGAAGCCCTTCGGCTCGATCCTCGGAGCGCGGCTGCGTACTCCTTGCGGGGTACCGTTTACGCGAAGATGAAAAGGTTGGAGGAGGCGCTGGCCGATCAGGACCGGGCGATCGAGCTCGATTCGACCTGGGCGGTCGCTCACGTCAATCGCGGTAATCTTTTGGTGACCTTGAAACGTTATGAGGAGGGACATCGATCCTATTCGCGAGCCGTGAAGCTCGACCCAAGGCTGGTCCAGGGGTACCAAAGTCGGGGGTGGCTCAATCAGAAGTTCGGGCGACTTCCCGAGGCGATCGCGGATTATTCACAGGTGCTGAAGCTGAATCCTTCGCAAAAAGCGGTCTGGTTCAATCGAGCTCTGATCTGGATGTCCCAGAAACGATTTGATCGGGCGCTTGCGGATTTTACCCGGGTGATCGAACTCGATCCCCGTTTTGTCGACGCTTACAACAATCGGGGTGTGATTTTACAGGCGCGTGGGCAGATGGAAAAAGCGCGGGAAGATTTCGATCAGGTCCTCCGTATCGACCCCGAAAATTTCAACGCGCACTCCAATCTGGGCAACCTGTACTGGGGCCTACGTCGTCTGGAAGAGTGCCTCAAAGCGTACAATCGAGCGCTCCAAATCGATCCGCGCTCCAGCGATCTATATCAGTACCGGGCCTGGGTTTTCCTCGAAATGAAGCGCGATCTGGAGGCGCGGGCTGATCTCGAGCGGGCCGCGGAACTGGATCCCAAATCGTTTCAGATCCGGCTCGAACTTGGAGATCTCTATCTGAAACAGGGGAAGATCGCGCAAGCTCGGAAAGCTTTCGAAGAAGCCCGAAAGAGAACCCGGCCTGGAACTTCGAGGCGGATTCGGGTGGAGAGTCGAATCCGGAAGCTGGGGGATTGAGTCGATCCCACCAGACCGGGGATCAGTTGCTGTGGTCCTTGATCTCGACCGATCGGAAAGGATGGGCCCAACTGGCCAGGGATCGAGGGCTTCTAGACTGGACCCAGAGTTTGCCGGTGCCGGTGAAGCGGAGAATGAACTGATCGGAGAAGAGAAAAGATCGGATCGTGCGACCCGATCGGGTCAATTTGTATTCGAGGGTGGGTTCCCAGGCGACAGCGTAGCCGTTATCGATCTGGTAGCTTCCGTCGACCTCGATCTCCCGGATATCGCCGTAGGCGTTGAAGAAGAGGAGGCCTTCTCCGGTCACACGCAGGACAAAAAATCCTTCGTTGAGGAGTCCTTTGAATCCGTCGAACTTGCTGTCGCATTCGACGCCTTCGGTAGAGGCCAGGTAGGCGCTCTTTTCGAGGATGAGTTCGCCTCCGGTCATTTCGTAGGGGACGATCTCGCCGTCGGGCCCCGGGGCCAGGGCAATGCGACCCCCTCCGGGGCCGGCGGTGTAGGTGTTCTGGAAGAAACTTTCACCGCTCAGGAGCTTTCGCTTGAGCCCTTTCATGAGGCCACCGCGGACCCCGGTCTGGGTCTCGAGGTCGCCTTCCATCCAGGCCATGGCACCGCTTTCGGTGATAATTTTCTGGCCCGGCTCGAGGTCCACCTCGAGTAAGGAGTAGCTGGGGGCGGCGAGGATTTCGTACTGCATCAGTTCTTTCTTTTGGGGAGTAGAAGTCCGAGTGGGGTTCCGAATCCCCTGGGGTTGTGGGATTGAACGAGAACCCGACCTTCGCCGCGGAAGCGCAGGACGAACCCTTCTCCGGCGAGGAAGGAGTGGATCCAGCCCGAACCGGCCTTGGTGATCTCGTATTCGAGGGAGGCTTCGTAGGCGACGACGTGTCCGGTGTCGATGGTCATCTCCTCTTCAACCTCGATTTCCCGGATCTTGCCGAAGGCGCTCACCACGAGCAATCCGGCGCCTGAGACCCTGAGAAAGGACAAAGACTCTCTGGAAAACAGGCCCTTGAAGCCCTGGAATTTTGTTTTGAGGGACAGTTCGGGAGAGGCTCCCAAAAAGCTTCCTCCGGTGCAGAACCAGATGCTGGAGTCATCCAGTTCGAGAGTCCGAATCTGACCGGGAAGCGTGGCGGAGAGACCGACTTCGCCCGGTTGATCGTCGGTGACCTGATAGGTGGAGAGGAAAAAGCTTTCACCGGCAACCATGCGTTTCAGGCCGGACATCAAACCGCCTTTGCCTTTGCTCTTGGTGGTTACGTCAATGTCGATGTTCTGCGAGGCGCGGTACATGGCTCCCGCTTCGGAGACGAACGATTCTTCCGGGTCGAGGTGGACCAGGGCGGATTCGAAGGCGCCGGGAGAAATGGTTTCGATGTGCATGGATTTATCGGCTGAGATAGGGGGTGAGCCAGTTGGCGAGTGCGCCCAGGTGGCGGGTTTGTAGCCAGATGCGTCCGTGGCCGGAGAAGCGCATCACCAGACCCTCTCCGGAGAAGAGCGTCGCTTTGACGCCGCCGAGCGTGCCGATCGTGTAGTCGAGGGTGGACTCCCAGGCCACGACATGGCCGGTATCGACGGTGAATTCTCCGTCGATGTCACGTTCTATGACCGCTCCGTAGGCGTTGAAAAGGAGAAGACCTTGGCCGGTGCATTCGATGAAGAACGCCCCTTCGCCGGAAAAGAGCGCCCGGAAGCCTCCGAAACGGGTTTTGAGTTCGACCCGTTTGCTGGCTGCCAGGAAGGAGCCGGCGGTCAGGTGGAAGGTCTCCCCTTTGAGGTTTCGTGAAAGGATCGTACCCGGAGTGCTTGGGGCGAGAGTCAGTCGGCCGTCGGTGGCCGCGGTGTATTCGGACAGGAAGAGAGATTCGCCACCCAGAAGTTTACGAGCCAGCGCGGGAAAGAGTCCCGATCCCAGCCGTCCCGCGACTTCGAGGTCCCCCTCCATCCAGGTCATGGCGTCGGATTCGCAGCGGATCATCTCTCCTCGAGAGAGGTTGATATCGGCCTGGCCAAAGTCGGGATTACCGTCGAGTCGAACTTCCATGGTGCCTGTTTTTGAACGGTTTCGAAGATGGAAAGGATCTAGCTTACGTTCTGGTTCATGGGTTGGGAAGGGGATTCTGTTTTACCGTGAGGAGTTGCCCCTTTAGATCGGGGGATCCGAGGAACCGCCCTCGTCTCGTAGCGGTGTGCAGGGAAATAGACGCAGAGTCAGGTCGGGGCGGTCTTCGCGTTCGATCGCGATGGCCGCGGGGTGTCGGGAGCCCAGATCGATCCGCTGGAATTGCCAACGATTCGGGTCATCTTCAAGTTTCGGGTCGAAGGCGATTTCGATCGACTCGGGTTTTGTCAGGTCGAAGGAGAACTGGTCGAGGGGAAGGGAAAGTCCGAGTCCGCGCGCTTTGATGTAGGCCTCCTTGAGCGTCCAGTAGTCGAAAAAACGTCGGAGTTGATGTTCGTGGGGGAGAGCTCGCAGTTCGTGAACCTCGCTGGGGCTGAACCACCTATCGGCAATGTCGAGTGGGGGCTCCCGTCGTCCTCGATCCTCGACATCGGCTCCGACCTCGAGTCCGAGTGCGACGAGGCAGATGACACAACCTCCGGTGTGGGAGAGGTTGAACCGAAGATCGAGGTCAGGGGAGGGGTGGGCGATGAACGGTTTGCCTTTGGCGCCGGACTCGAAGCGCCAGTCGACCGGATCGACCTCCACGTACCGCGAGAGGGTGGTGCGACAGAGGGCGCGGGCCACGAGGTGCTGGTGGCGAGCGGGTTCGACCAGATAGCGTTTCCACCGCTTTTTCTCCTGATCGGTTTGTAGTTCGGCGTACGCTTCGAGCAGGGTGGGATCGTGGAGGTCGTCCGTCTTGACGATCCACAGATGAGCTTCGTTGTCGGGAAGGGGGAGTCGGGACACGGTTCGGGAGGTTCTCGAAGAGGAATGGGGTTGAGGTGTCGAGTTTGTCAGGCAGGACTCTACCTGGCGGTGTTTCACGGTTCCTGGTTTCCCCTGTGGTGAGGAACTACTACGATACAGGAAGAAAGGGGCCAGTGCGGTCCCGGAGTCCCATTTTCATTTTTCAACGCGCCCCGGCCGACTCCAGCGGGGCGGATTCTGGGGGAAGCAACAGCGTGAGCACGGAAGCGACTCCGGAGTGGGGAGCGGTGGCGGAGGAGGCGGTCGAGGAGTTGCGTACTCTGCTACGCTTCGAGACGGTCAATCCTCCGGGAAACGAAGGGG
Organism: Planctomycetota bacterium; assembly: GCA_030748635.1. Lineage (GTDB taxonomy): Bacteria > Planctomycetota > JACQVV01 > JACQVV01 > JASMLP01 > JASMLP01. The sequence goes on along the minus strand of JASMLP010000006.1, from coordinate 7,184 downwards.
CTTGCGCGGACTATATCGAGAGTCGGTTGCGGGAAGCGGGGGCAGAGGTCGAGCGTTTCGAGAGCGAAGGACGCCCCAATGTGGTGGCTCGGGTCCGGGGGACGGGAGGTGGTGAGCCGCTGCTCCTGACCGGCCATATGGATGTGGTTCCGGTCGAGCGAGAGTGCTGGACGGTGGACCCGTTCGCGGCCGAGATTCAGGGGGAATTTCTCTACGGACGGGGGGCGCTGGACATGAAAGGCATGCTGGCCATGTCGCTATGGGTGACCTGTCGTCTGGCGCAGGAGGTGACTTCGGGACAGCGTGTCCTCGATCGCGACCTGATCTTCGCCGCGGTCAGCGACGAGGAGGCTGGGTGTCGTCACGGGAGTCGTTTCCTGGTCGAGGAACATCCCGAATCGGTCCGAGCCGGCTGGATGATCGGAGAATTTGGCGGCTTTTCGATGGAGGTCCAGGGGGAACGGGTCTACCCGATTCAGGTCGCGGAGAAGGGGATCGTGCGTCTTGCGATCCGGACGACCGGAGCGCCGGGACACGGCAGCGTACCCCACGAGGATATGGCCGTGGTTCACCTGGCGCGGGCTCTGGACCGGATTGCTCAGCGACCGTTGCCGTGGCATCCGACCCGGGCGGTGCGCGTTTTTCTACAGGGGATCGCCTCGACTCGATCGGGGATGGCTCGTTGGGTCTTGCCGAAACTGGCCTCGCCGCGATGGGGGCCGTTACTGTTGCGAACTCTGATCGCGGACGAAAGGCTGCGCGCCAGTTTTACCGCCATGTTGAGTAACACCTGTTCACCGAATCTGATCTCGGCGGGGGAGAAGATCAACGTCATCCCCGGGCGGGCCGAAGTGCGTTGTGATGGACGAACCGTTCCCGGGCAGACGGCGGCGGATCTGAAGCGGGAATTGCTCGAACGCTGCGCCGGTTTGCCGATCGAGATCGAGATCGAGGAGGAGGTTCCGGGTCGGGAGAACGACCATGAATGTCCGCTGTTCGAGCAGATGTGCGCCGAGATCCGGGAAGCGGACCCCGAGGGACATCCGGTGGCCTACTTGATGCCCGGATTCACCGATGGGACCTACTTCGGACGACTGGGGATGCGTTGCTACGGTTTCAGCCCTCTTCAGCTTCCGGCGGACTTCCGGTTCTGGGACGGGGTACATGGACACGATGAGCGAACCTATCTGCCTGGATATCGGTGGGGTTTGAGGGTCCTTTTTCGGGTGGTTGCTGGTTGGTGTACGCGGGGAAAAGGGACGGAATCGGATGCGTGAAGTGTTCGAAGAACTCGAGTCCATCCTTCTTCACGATCCCGGAGGACGGGGCGTGGCGGATCGACACCTTCCCGGTCATCTGGAGGGCGCGGCCCGTTCTCTCCTGGAGGCCCGTCGGGTGTTGATCGTGACCGGGTTCCCGATCGCTCGGGCCCGGACCGGAGAGACCGATGGGCCCCCGGGGGCTCGAGCTTTGGGATCCGCTCTCGAGGAGTTGGGGGTGGGGGTGGCCATGACGAGCGACGCCTGGACCCGACCGCTTTTGCGGACGCTGGATCTGGAGGTCGAAGATTCCTGGGAGGATCTACTGGAGCGATTCGAGCCCACGCATCTCGTCTCGGTGGAGCGTCCGGGACGGGCGGTCGATGGCATTTACTACAACGCTCGCGGCGAGGACATCACGACGCTGGTCGAACCGCTCGATGAACTCTTTATCGAGGCTCGTCGCTGTGGACTCCCCACGATCGGGATCGGGGATGGGGGCAATGAGATCGGGCTCGGACGGGCCGTTGACGGGAGTGGGATACCCAAGCCTCCCGAAAGCGTGATCGAGACCGATTGGAGTCTTGCGGCCGGCACTTCGAACTGGGCGGCCTATGTACTGGTGGCCGGATTGTCCGGGCTCACGGCGCGTTCTCTTTTGCCCGACTTCGAGACGGTGCGGATCGATCTGGAGCGACTGGTAGCTGCGGGGGCGGTCGATGGGTTGACCGGGAAGAAGGAGCCGACGGTCGACGGCTTGCGGGGGGAAGAGACCGAGCGAGTAATTTCATTAATTTTAGAAATATTAAATATTTAATTACATAGTGCTGGACAGGCTTTGCCCCTTGATCTACATTGGGCATGCTGTACGCGACGGTACCGCGGGTCCGGCTCTTTTTGGAGTCGCTGGCCGCAGTCGACCATTCTGATCGGGGGTTTCGATGAGCAGGACGCTGGGTTCACTTCCGCTGTTTTTGATTTTGATGATGTCGATGGTGGGAGGAAGCCTCGCGGCCGGTCCGGTGGTCGATTCCTCGGGAAGCGCTGGGAAGGTTCCGGGGATCATCGAACTGGGGAATCGCTATGCAGGGATCGATCTGATCACCAAGAGTAACGTTTCCGCTGGCGGGAACGGTCTTTTTGTTGGGCAAGCGAGCATCACCGGTCGCGTCAAACTCCTCCGTTTTCTGAATCTACGGGCTCTGCACGCTTCGGGTTCGGTGCGGGTTCGGAATCGTTCCGACGATCAGGACAAGAACGATGTGCATATCAAAGCCACCATCGATATTGGAGGTTTCCAGACCACGCTGAATACGGAGGAGCTGGTCAACGTGAGCAGTGCGTCGGCAAGCCACAAAATCGGTCAGGGCGCGAGTACCGATTTCTACAAGATGAAGCGCTATTTCATGGTGTGGATTATCCCGTGTTCTGCATCCATCGAACTGTCTGCTTCCTATCAGCCCAAGCTGTACTTCAAAAAGTCGGGATCCTCGTATTCATTGGGTTATCAATTTGGCGCCGAGGTGACGGGAGCGGTATCCGGAGGACCGGATGTGGGAATTGCCACTCTTCAGCTTTCGTTGTCCCTAACCTTTATCGAGGGAAAATTGAAGGCGTACTTGCGAACGGACGGACCGCAGGCCAGCAATTCCGGAGGATTCAATCTACACTTCAAACCTCATTGCGATTTCGAGATCAACGCTCTCGAGCTCAAGTGTTCCCTGACCGCGAAGTTGAAACTCTGGAAGATCACGATTAGCTATCCCATCGTGAGTTTGACGCTGGCCCATCCCAGTCTGAGCGAGAATTGGCATCTGGTGTGTAACGATGCGGGTCACATGACGCAACCGGATGGTCAGCCGTACCAGGCTCAAGGGACTACGAACAGTTCGTCCAACGACTCCACTCCGCCCACATTCGTTTCCTGGCCGGAGGAGAAACATCCCAACTGTACTGGCGACTGTCCTCACGACAATGTGGTGATGGAGGATGTGTTCAAAAAATCCACTTCCGCCTATCTGGATTTCAAGTTCAAGGATCTCAACAACAGTGGGCAAGTCAATTCCAATGCGCTACAGAGTCTGACCGTTTTTATCGATGACGAGGAGTACAGCACGATCAATCAGAGGTATACATCGCCTCAAAATGGAGTGGAGCCCTGGAGAGTGTCTCTGGTCCCGATCTCAGACGATCAGCTTCATCAGATTACCAACGGGATCAAGCCGGGGCCCCATCGGTTAGGGATTCTGGCTCGCGACCGAGCTGGGAACCAGGCCTACCGGGAGTGGACCATGCTTACCAAGCACGACAGTGCGAGCGATCCGTCCGATCCCATTCTCGAACTGAACGTTCAAGCGAATCAGTGGCTGGGGGGAGAGGATCAGGTGTTTCGGGCCGGTTTCGACAAGCCGGTGGCGCGTTTGAAGGATCGGATCCGCTTCACCTGGCAGGGGAGTTCGGTGAACGCGAGCGATTGTCGACTGTTCGAGCCGGATGAGCGATTCCCTTACGGGTCGTACGGCTTCGTGAAGAAAAATCTCGCCGAGGGAGGGGCCGGGTATTCGGTCAAGGCCGAGGTGCATCCGGATGCCTATGGAACCTCGTCCCCCTGTCCCAGCTGTAGCGGTGGTTCCTGCTCGGCTTCCAATTGTGATTCAGGGGACTGTGATCTTTGCAACGGATCGGGGCGTATACGACTTCAACACGGTTTAGGGACCCAGGACTGTCCGACCTGCAACGGATCGGGCGAATGTGGGGTTTGTAGCGGTTCTGGAAACTGTACGGTTTGCACTGGGAGCGGAGCGAGTAGCAACAAGGATCTCATCCGCTATCGTGGCGAACACATGACTTCCGCGGTCAGCTTGCCGACCCAGGTTCGTCTGGATAATACCAAGCCGTTTTTCACGAAGTTCCAGGCGGTCGGATGGTCGCAACGAGGGGCGCCCACGGCCAGCGATGTGACTAGCCTGGCCAACAGCAGTGGGGTCGGTCTTCAAAACGATTCGGTCGTGACCGGACCGATGCTGGTGGTGGCGCAGGCCGCAGATGCGCTTTCGGGATTCGACGTCGCCTCCGGAGACGCTCTTCAGGTGTTTGTGGACGATCAGCCGGTTCCTCTGATTTCGGGCGCAGTTCTCAACGCCGGGATCGCGGGTGCTTATGTGGATACGGCCAATTTCTCCGACGGTCCGCATGTGGTCAGTTTTCTGGCTCGGGATATGGCGGGAAATCGCAATCTCATCAGCAAGATCTTTCGATTCGATAATCGTGCTCCCACTCAGTTGACCTGGGTGCAGCCGAAGTCTGGAGCCACGTTCAACACCTATGAATACCATCGGAAAATCCAGGTCGCCGTTTCTGATTCGCGGAGTAAGGATCAGCAGTGGGCCGATCTCGGGGTGAGAAGTGTGTCCTTTTTCCTCGGGAATAGAAAGATCGGACAGGGGAGCAAGAAGGGGAAAGATTCTCGGGGGCGCCCCCTCTATGAACTCAACTACACCGGATACACGGGCACTCCAGGACGTAGCGTTCAGCTTCGTGCGGTACTGATTCACTCACTCCTGCCTGGAGTGGGTCAGAAAGTGGCGGCTCGCAATATCCGGATCTCAGGATCGAATCCGTTTTATAAGAAGATTCGAAATTTTCGGTTCAGTAGTCAAGCGAGTCGGTTCTCCAGTTGGTCCCGTAAGATCTTTCGTAGGAGTGGAGGATCGACTTTCAGTCGAAGCTGGGGTCGTCGTTAAGACAACCCGATTTCGTAGAGACGGGTCGTGGTGAAGATCTCGTAGGTTATTCGGAATCAAGAACGTGTCGGGGGAGTCGATGAGCCAGCAAGGTCGAGGGCAAAAATTACAGATGGCTCGGGTCGCTCTTTTGGGGTTTTGTCTCATCGGAGGGACGTTCCTGGTCTATTCTTCGGGATCGTTGGATTCCGTGCCGGCTTCCGATTCAGGAGAAAATTCCCACGGCTCGGAATCGTTTCCCGCTCGGTCCGGATTCGAGAAATCGTTAGTGCTGGTTCCGGTGCTCGGCGAGGAAGGAGAAGAGGCCAGGTTGCGCTTGGCGCACGCGTACCGTCCGGGACGAATCCTTCGCTATCACCTCAGCAGTCGGGTTGCGATGCAGACCACGGGTGGGACCGAGTTTGCCGATTTCGGTTCGGGTCAACCGCTCTCGGAAAGTCCGATGCAAGGAACGATGGAGATCGCGGTCGAGGCGGATCTCGTGCTCTCGGTGTACGAGAAGCGTTCTTCCGGAGATGGCTGGTGGATCGGTTTTCGTCTGGAAGAGGTTCGACTGGATCTGGACGGGGCCGAAGGGGAGGGGGTGCAGGAGTCGATCGAGCAACTGTCTTCGGATCTCGAGCAGACGGTTTTGGCCGAGGTGACGACTTCCGGCAAGATCGAGGCGCTGACCTTTGATCGCGGGACGAAGGTCCGTGGACGGAACATGGTGCGAAGTCTACTGGCCGGGGTGCAGTTTCAGCTGCCGGACCAATCGGGTCTCGAGTGGACGGCTGAAGAAGAGGACGCGACCGGTTCGTATCAGGCCACCTACGTGATCGTAGATCAGCACCAGCGTGGAGAAGAAGTGTTGGCTCGGATCCAGAAGGTCAAACAGTACGAAAACATGCTCACTTCGGCTTCGGGGGCCGGTGGGGCGTTGCCTCGCCCGGACCTCGAGGGGGAGACCGTGGGGTACTTCAATATCGCTCTGGGCAGACTGGAGGGGATCTTTCAGGCTGAAGAGATGACGATCGAAGGGCCGGGACTGCCTCTGACCTACCAGGCGGCGATCCTTTTTAGCCTGGTGCTGACGGCGAGCGCGGATCGGGAGGCGTTGGGTCGATCGGAACTCACAACGGTCCGACGGTTGCGTACCCAGGGGTTGCGAAGTGTGGGGTTTCGTCCCGAGGAATTTGTGGAGTCGGGTCGAGAGGAAGTTTTGGCGAGGATCGAAGACAAAGAGGGGCTTCTCGATCGAGTTCATCAGGTGTTGACCGAAAAGGGGAAGTTGAAACGTTTCAGTCCGGAGATGCGGGAATTGGTGGAGTCGTTGGGCAAGGATGAGGCCTTGGTTCAGCAGGTTGCCGATCTGATTCAAAGCGGAGAGCCGACCACTCGCAACACGTTGATCGATGCGCTGGCTGCGAGTGGGACTCCGGCTTGCCAGAAAGTGTTGACCGATTTCGTCGCCGATTCCGAAACCGAGTCCTCGGTACGGCTCCGATCGATCTGGGGGCTGGGGTCGGCTGTTCGGCCGATTTCCGAGGCCGTCGATGTTCTGGATGAGGCCAGTCGGGATTCGTCTCCCGGGGTTTCGCGCAAATCGATGGAAGTGCTCGGAATGGTTGCCAACCGTTTGGATCAGCAAGGAAGTCGGGTTTCTGTGCAGCGGGCGGTGCGAATTCTGGGGAATCGCTTGGAGGCGAGTCCCAACGCCGGAATGAAGCAGTCGGCGCTCATTGGGCTGGGCAATTCGGGAAGTTCGTATGCGTTGCCTCGAGTTGCGGGGTATCTGAAAAGCCCCAATCCGGATCTCCGAAGTGCGGCGGTCATGGCGCTTCGCAAGATGGAGGTTTCGAGAGCCTTCGAGTTGACTCGTAACCTCATGCGTAACGACCTGTCTCCTGCGGTTCGCAGGGCGGCCGTCGATTCGATGGCGCAGCGAGAGGGAAGTCCGGAGGCACGAAAAGAGATCGATCGGGTTGTACTCCAGGATTCTAACGAATCGACCCGCAGAGCCGCGCTTGATGCGATTTTGTTGCGCGATGAGATCGGGGAGGAGGAGCGGAAAATTCTCGAGCAGGTAGCTGACAAGGATTCCTCCGAGGAGTTACGACGGATCGCTCGCCAGGAGTTGAGCAAGAAATAAGATTTGTCAGCGTTTGCCGGGGGGCGACGGGGGGGGGGCGCTCTCCACGAG
>JASMLP010000005.1 GCA_030748635.1 Planctomycetota bacterium | reverse complement strand
ATTTCGGTTTCGAACGACTGAACCGCTCCCACCCTTGACAGATATTGGCATCGATTTCAGGATGTAGCTTGAGGGGCCACTGCTCCCTGGTGGATAAGAAACCGTTTCACATATAGAGATCCGAACATGTCCAACCTCCCTACCGATGACAAATTCCGCGAAGCGCTGATCGACGACGACCTGGTCCTTTCGAGTGAACTCGACGCCCTTCCTGGAGATAGCGAGGAGTCCTTGCCCCACCAGGTTCTGCGCGCGGGTTGGCTCACCGCCTACCAGATCAAAAACATCTGCAAACATATCGACGAACTCTCGCTGGTCTGTGTGAAGTGCAAGGGACGCTTTCGGGTCCCCAAAACCCGGGCCGCGGAGAAAATACCGTGCCCCCACTGCTCCGTTCCGGTCAGCCTGAGCGACCAATCGTGTTCGCTCAACGAAATTCTCATCAACAATCCCCCCCTTCACCTGACCAATCAGGTTTTTCTCAAGCTCGCCGTCAAGCTGGGTATCGTTTTACCCTCCGAGGGAGAAGATCTCCGCCTCGCTCACGCCGACCTGGTCCCACCCGCTCCGATCGAAGAGGCGATCCGCCAGACCGCCCCGGATCGTTCCGGTGAACTCGACCTACTCCGCAAAAAATGCGACGCATCGATCCGCAAGAAATATCCCCAGTTCGATAAACTGGTCGACGATGTGGAACTGGCTCGCTTCCTCGCTCGACACCTCCTGGTCTCGATCCAGATCCTGAACGACACCCTGGCCGATCAACTCCTCCAGGCGGGAAAGGACAACATTCTTTCCCTTCGATCGATCCTTCACGACAAGAAGCTTCTGACTTCCTATCAACTCGAGTCCTATCTTCCCCGGTACTTCGACTCACTCAGTCGCCGAACCTGGGCCATGAGTCGAGATCCTTTACAGCGGATCAACGCCCGAAATATCCTCGACGAATTCGACTGCGAGGAAGACTTCGATGAAGAAGATCTCTTCGGAGAACTCTCCTTCCAGGAAGCCGCCTCCCGGGAGTTACAGATCCTCTCCCTCGACCCCGACGACGAGGAAGAAGGAGATCCGGAGGATTTCCGGCCGGGCAACCTGGTAAAAAAATACGGCGAACAGGTCATCCGGGAAGACTCCGACGAATAACTCCCCTCGCCTGAAGTCTCCCCGGGAACAGTCCGAACAGATCGCTACTGGTTCATCGAAGCGCAGCACCCGCGAGCCGAAGCGGGATCTTCGACCGCCTTGCGACAGCAAGGGGCCATCTGCGCCATGAGAGCTTCCGCTTTCTCACAGCACTCCTGCTTATTGCCTTCGGCATCGGCCTTGCAGCACTCGCTCGACTTTTTCTTGCAGCAGTCCGGAATCTGCGCCAGCAGCTCCTCCGCCTTCTCGCAGCACGACACTTCCGCCGAAGAATCCGCCTTCGTGGTCTGGCAGGCTGTGCCAAAAACGAGAAGCGAGAGAACCGTCAGGGACGAGAACAAAATCTTTTTCATGAACCAAATCCTTACCTAAAAGCTGTGAGTGATCGAATGCGTTGAAATCGCCGCGTCCTTAAAATTTACGGGTTATCTAAGGTAAATATTAGCAAATGCCATTCCGCCAGGAGAAGCCCCAAAGAGGACCGAGCATCATTCCACCCAAACCGCGACGCGTTCCGGCCCAATCGAGTCGCGTTTCACGTTTTGTTCTCACTCGGGGGCTTCCCGAGAGCAAGTCCGGCCCGACATCGACGCGGGAAATCGCCCACTTCCGGGGAATCCTCCGAGACAGATTCTTCCCACCCCCTCCTCAAACTGTTCACGATCGAGAGCCGGGAAGAGCAAGGGCGTAGGACCTACGCTTCCAGCGAACGGTCCCCTCCAGCTGCCAGTCGGTCTCGTTCCGTAGCGCTGCGAGGATCATTCCGAGGAGTTCGGCCGCACCCCGGGGAAAACGCGACTTCTTGCTCGCGGCCTGAGCGTGCAATCCAAACGCTCCCCCCTCCAGTCTTTTCCAGTCGAGAGGAGTCTTCGGATCGAGAACTCGTTCCATCAGTTCCGGCGGGATCCGAGTCTCCCCCGCCTCGATCGTACACTCGACCCGAACCGATTCGGCCAGCAGAGTCGTCGTCAGGAGATCGTTGTAAGCGTCGATCAAATCCACCGGAGCCTGGACCGGGGACACACGAAGCAATCGGGCTTCGAGCGGCAAATCACGATAAAGATCTTCCTCCAGCGTTGAGGAGTCGAGCTCGAGTAGCTTGGCTGATCGATCGATCACCTTCTCGCGAACATACGTTCCGGCGACACGACTCCGGGCCGCTTCCAGGAAAAGGCAACGCCTCCGCCCTTCGAGTTCCTCCCGATCGACCGCTTCGAAATGAGCCCCCTCGATCAAGGTGTGCGCCAGTCCACGAACCATCTTCGGCCAGGCCGATTCCAGGACGATCCCGGTGACCGCCTCTTCGATCCGCCCTCGAGTCCAGCCCCGCGCTCCGCCGTGAAGGACCAGAAGCTTGTCCGCCAGATCCAGATACGGCGGCCGTTCCCGATCGATCCAGGAGGGACGAATCGACTTGTCCTCGGTCTTTACACGCAAGAGATCGCGACTCAGCACGATTCCACCTCGACCTGATACGCTTCATGATCTCGGCGCCGCGCCGAGACACTTTCCTCCGCGGTGTCGTGCGCCAGCACTTCGTACAAAATAGCTTCTTTCCCCTCGGTTCGACGCAGGATCCGCCCAAGCCTCTGAACGTGTTCACGTACACTACCGCTCCCCGAGAGGACGACCGCGATCCCCGCGTCAGGAACATCGACCCCCTCGTTCAGAACCCGACTGGTCACCAGGACCGGCAGTTCCCCAGACGCGAAGGAGGCCAGTAACCCTCTCCGTTCCGCCGCTCGGGTTCGATGTGTCAAGGCCGGCACGAGAAAGCGACGGCTCACCGTATGCACGGTCTGGTTGTCGGCGGTGAACACCAGAATTCGCTCACCCACATGGGTCTGGAGAAGTCGCTCCAGACAATCCAGCTTTCCGCTGGCCCGTTGAGCGACCTGCCGCTGTACACGATGGGACCAGAAGGCCTGACGTCCAGCCTTGGATCGAGACGCGATCCGGACGAAACGGCTCCAACCACGAGGAGTCTGAACCCGGATACGGTGTCGCCCCAGAAAGGCGAGGTATCGCTTTCGATGTTCCTGATAGCTCGCTCGCTCTTCTTCCGTAAGATCGACTTCGAGCGTGACCACCCGATATTCGGAAAGTACCGGCCCGGAAAAGTCTCCCACTTCACCCCGCAAAACGATCGGACCGATCAACTCGTCAAGTGAAATGAGCGCATCTCCGGCACCCAGAGAGGTCTCGATATCGGGCGTCGCCGAAAGCCCGAGACGAAATCGTACATCGAGCCCGCCCGCCACGGCGGCAGCTTGCTCTCCGGAGAGGTGATGGCACTCGTCAAAGATGACCAGCTCGAAACGTCCTGGGAGTTCCGACGAACGCTGTACGAATGAAGCGTAGGTGATCACGGTCAGCGGCTGCCAGTCGACTTCTCCCCCTCCCACCTGACCGACATCGACTCCGAAGGCGAACCGCAGAGTCTGCCTCCACTGAGAAAGCAATTCGATCGTCGGTACGACCACCAGAGTCCTCGACCCGGTCGACTCGATCGCCATCACGCCGACATGAGTCTTCCCCGAACCGGTTGGAAGAGCGCAGACGCCGCGACAAGAGACCGCGAGCCACGCCGCGAGAGCCTCTTCCTGGTGAGGCATCGGAACCAGGGCATGCACTTGCCTCCACCTACCCGGGGTCCCCTGAGTCGATTCTTCCTGGACGGTCACACAAGATATGGTAGGTTGAGTCCCCTCACTGTCAACGATCTCGTGCTTTCTCTGATGCCCATCGATTTCTCCCCCTACCGATTGACCCCCTTTTCTCCGATCCATCGCGACGCCCTGATCGGCCTCATCGCACGGTGCTATCTGGAATACGGACAGGTCATCGAACTCGACACCCTCGACGCAGATCTTCTCGACATCGAGTCCAATTACCGTCCCCCCGAAAACACCTTCCAACTCCTTCTCGACATGGACCGGGTGATCGGCTCGGTGGCGCTGCAACAAAAGACCCCCGGTCTCCCGGAGCTCAAAAGGGTCTTTCTGGATCCGGAATACCGAGGACGCGGTCTGGGCAAGAAACTTTCCCGGTGGGCGTTCGAACACGCCGCAACGCGAGGAGCGACCACTCTCGACATCTGGTCGGACACCCTCTTTGAAACCGCGCACCATCTCTACCGGGGTCTCGGGGCGAAAGAGACCGGATTGACCCGATCGCTCGGAGGCAGAAACGAGGTTTCCGAACAACACTTTCAAATGGATCTCTCCGCATGACCCGACCTCCAAGCGTTCTGATCCACGGGGGTGCCGGCACTCCCGAGAGCTGGTCCGACGGTTGCGAACAAGCCGCTGAAGTCGCGCTGGATTCCCTGGCCGAAAACGATGACGCTCTCGAAGCGGCGACCGCAGCCGCCGTCTCCCTGGAAAACGATGGACGGTTCAACGCCGGCTGGGGCTCCACACTCCGACTCGACGGAGAGACCGTCGAGATGGACGCCTCCCTCATGACCTCCGATGGACGGATCGGAGCGGTGGCCGCAATCCCCGAGGTCATCCACCCGATCCGGGTGGCCCGCGAAGTCCTCGACTGCCCCCACATCCTCCTCGCCGGAGAAGGCGCTCTACGTTTCGCCCAAAACTCGGGCCTCGAAGTTCGCCCCGATGGACCTCCTCCGCGAGTTCGTGAACGTTTCGAACGAACTCGAAAGAAGATCGAAAAAGCCGGAGATCTCGGCGCCGTCAATGTTCGCTGGCAAGGGGTCGACGGGAAGCGCCTCTGGAACTTTCCCGACCCGGCACCGAACTGGCTCCCAGGCTGCGACACGATCGGAGCCGTGGTTCGGGACAGCCAGGGCCGCCTGGCCGTCTCCAACTCCACCGGCGGAGCCGTCCCCATGCTCTCAGGCCGAGTCGGGGACAGCCCCCTACCCGGCGCCGGATTCTGGTGCGGCCCCGAAGCAGCCGTCTGCGCAACCGGCATCGGGGAAGAGATCACCAAGCACCTGGTCTCCAAGACGGTCTACGACTGGCTGGCCGAGGGGGTCTCCCCCGAAGAGGCTTGCGCGCGCGCGGTCGCCCTTTTCCCCGAAACGATCCATTTCGGCCTGATCGTCCTCACCGCGACGGGAGGAGCGAGCGGTTCGAATACCACCATGGCCCAGGCCCGAGCCTGAAAACCTCTCCTTCGCCAGCCCATTCTCGAGGAGTCATCCATCGGGATCTGAAACCGGCCAAACATCCAGCTGCAGGAACCACTCCTTCCAAAACCCGGAAGGAAAGCAGGTAAAAATCGCCTCGTTAGCCTCTGGAACGAACCCCCCGGTTCCGGCTATCCTTGGCGCCCATGAATGAACCGATCCGCCTCGAATGGACCGACGATCACATCGGTGTGGTCGTCTTCGATGATCCCCAAAAAGAAGTCAACACCATCGGCCTGACCTTTGCCGACTGCTTCCGGAAGATCCAGCAGGAGATCAAAGAACACTCCGGCCTTCGTGGACTCCTTTTCCGCAGCGCCAAGCCCAAGAGCTTCGTCGCTGGAGCCGACATCGCGCTGGTCGACAGTTTGCGTGACGCGGCCGAAGCGGAAAAAGCTTCACGAGAATTCCACGCCGTCCTCAACTGGTTAGAGGAGCTGACGGTCCCGACCGTGGCGGCGATTCACGGCCCCTGCCTGGGAGGAGGGCTCGAGTTCTCCCTCGCCTGCCGCTGGCGACTGGTCTCGGATCTGAAGGGGACCGTCCTCGGTCTCCCCGAAGTCAAACTGGGCATTCTCCCCGGCGCGGGAGGCACCCAGAGACTTCCTCGACTGATCGGCCTTGCCTCTGGACTCGAACACATCACCAGCGGCAAATCGATCTATCCCCGCAAGGCCAAGAAGCTCGGACTCGCCGACGAACTCGTCCCCCATCCGCTGCTCCACGATCGGGCTCTGGAATTCATCCGAGAGATCGGCAATCGGCCTCGCCCCCCCCGTAAACGCAAATGGCTCGACATCTTCCTCGAGTCGACAGTCGGCTCTCGCCTCCTGGAAGCGCAAGCCCGCCAGATGATCCTGAAGCAGACCGGCGGTCTGTACCCCGCCCCGATGGAAGCTCTCGACGTGGTGGTCCGAGGATTCGGCCGCTCAATGAACGAGGGTCTCCTCTTCGAGGCCAAAGCGTTTGGCAGACTGGCCGCCAGTTTCGAGAGCAAGGGCCTCATCCACCTGTTCAAGGTGACCCAGGCCCTCAAAAAAGTTTCTATTGATGGCGCCCTGCCCATCTCTCGCCTCGGAGTGGTCGGAGGGGGCCTCATGGGCGCGGGCATTGCCGGAGTCGCCGCCGACTCCACCGATTGTCAGGTTCGCATCCGAGAAATCGATCATGCCGGGATCGGACGGGCTCTGAACAGTGTTCACTCGCTGATTCGCGGTAAGGTCAAGAAGCGAATTTACAAACCGACGGAAGGGGAACTCATTCTCGGCCGGGTTTCCGGCGGCACCGACTACACCGGCTTCGAAAGAGCCGAACTGGTCATCGAGGCGGTCTTCGAGGATCTCGGCCTCAAACGTCAGATTCGCGCCGATGTCGAGGAAGCGTTTGGAAAAAACGGGAACCGGACCCGCATCTTCGCCACCAACACCAGCTCCTTGCCGATCGCCACCATTGCCGAAGGAAGCTCCCACCCCGAACACGTTGTGGGGATGCACTTCTTCAGCCCGGTTCCCAAGATGCCTCTCCTGGAGGTCATCACCACGGACCAGACCTCTCCCGAAGTCACAGCCACCGCCATCGATTTCGGCCGCAAGATGGGTAAGCAAGTCATCGTCGTCAAGGATGGCCCCGGTTTTTACACCACCCGAGTCGTCGGCTTCTATTGCAACGAAGCCTTTCATCTGCTTGCGGAGGGGAACACCATCGAGGAGATCGACCAGGCCGCGCGCAAGATCGGATTTCCGGTCGGTCCGATGACCCTCTCGGATGAGGTGGGGCTCGACGTCGGAATCAAGGTCGGGAAGATCCTCCTCGACGCCTTCGGTGAACGCTTCGCTCCTCCCAAAGGCTGGGAGTCTCTCGCGACCCCCAAACGGCTGGGTAAGAAAACAGGGCGCGGCCTTTACAGATACAAGAAAGGGCGTCGCCAGGCGAGTGACCCCCAGATCTACCAGCTTCTTCCTGGCTGGCAACACACCCCCTCGAGTCAACAGGCGATCGGCGAACGCCTCACCTACGCGTTCATGGCCGAGGCCTTCCGTTGCTACGGAGAGGGTATTGTGCCCCGTCCCATCGAGGGGGATGCTGGAGCCGTCTTCGGACTCGGATACCTCCCCTTTACCGGTGGGCCCTTTCATCACGCCGACCAGATCGGTCTCTCCACGGTACATGAAACATTCGAGCGCCTCTCCCAAACCGTTGGGGACCGTTTCACCACCCCGGAAATCGTGAAAATCCTGGCCGGAGATGGAGGCAGCTTCTACCCCAAGGGTTCCTTTGATTGATCGGACCCTCTCCCGTCGCCAACGACAGGATCAAACGGGACAGCTGGTCGGATATCTCCCGATTCTGAAACGTTCCCTTTTTCCTGCCCTTTTGAAAGAATCCATCTCACCACTCGCGTACACCTCACTTCTCACGCCAATCAGGAATGTCGATTCATGAACGAAGCCCAAACCGCCTGCTCCCCTTTCAACGAAGACCATCAGTCTTTCCGACAGACCTGCCGCCGATTCGTTAGTGAAAAAATTACCCCCAGAATCGACGAATGGGAGGCCAACAAGGGGTACGATCGTTCGATCTTTCCCGAAATGGGCGCCATGGGTCTTCTGGGCATTCCGTATCCAGAGGAATACGGCGGATCGGAACTCGACTTCTGGTACTCCGTGGTCTGGATGGAGGAACTCGCCCGATGTGGGGCGGCCGGATTCCCCATGTCAACCATGGTCCACTCCTACATGGCGTCGCCTCCGATTGAACGCTTCGGAACCCAAGAACTCAAAGATCGTTTCATGCCTCAGATCGTCGCGGGGGAGAAAATCACCGCCCTGGCCATCAGTGAACCGGGGGCGGGAAGCGATGTGGCCGGAATCCGGACTACCGCAGTTCGAGATGGAGACCACTACATCGTCAACGGCTCCAAAACATTCATCACCAACGGAACCGAAGCGGATCTCCTGACACTCGCCGTCAAAACCGACCCCTCCCAGACTCACTCCGGGGTTTCGGCCCTTGTTTTCGAAACCGACACTCCGGGCTTCTCGATCGGAAGAAAGCTGGAAAAACTGGGCTGCCACTCCTCGGATACCGCGGAACTGGCCTTCGACAACTGCCGGGTTCCCGTCAAAAACCTCCTCGGCAAAGAGGGAGAAGGTTTCTACATCATCATGGACAACTTCCAGCAGGAACGCCTGGTGGGAGCGATCAGCGCGGTTGCCGGAGCCGAATTGATCTTCGCAAAAACGCTCGAATACGCCCGCTCCAGAAAAGCGTTCGGAAAACCCATCGGACACTTTCAGGTTCAAAGACACCGTTTTGCCGAAATCGCGACCCGAATCGAAGCCGCACGCCAGATGGCGTATCACGCCACGAGAGTTTTTGTCAGCGGTCAAAACGCGGTACGAGAAATTTCCATGGCCAAACTTTTCTGCTGTGAAACCGGCACCTGGGTCGCCGACCAGTGTGTTCAGACCTACGGAGGCTGGGGATACATGGAAGAATATCCCGCTGCCCGCGCTCTTCGGGACACCCGACTTCTCACCATCGGTGGAGGCACCAGTGAGATCATGCGCGAGATCCTTTCCAGGATGGTCTTCGACGGAAAAGAATATCTGCTCCCCGAGGAAGGGTCTTCAACACCCGACACCTCGGGCCCCACGGTTTCGGAAATCTTCGGCTCACTCCCGAAACGTTTCCGATCCGAAAAAGCCGGAGACCTACAGGAGGTCTTTCGTTTCGATATCAGCGGCAGCGGAGGAGGCACCTGGACCGTTCAGGTCAAAGAGGGTGAGATGCATGTTCGTGAAGGGGCTCACGAAGATCCGGGATGTTCCGTCCAAACCGATGTGGACACCTACGTGGCCGTCGAAACCGGTCAGATCAAACCGCAAGACGCATTCATGGCCGGTCGGATTACAGTGGACAACATTCCCGCCATGATGGCCCTCTCGGGTTCACTGAGCCGCCTCTCGTGACCCGATTCCTCCTGGGGTTGACTCTTTTCTTCCTCTCGTTTCCAGCCCTCTGGGCCGATAACGGGACCTCACAGAAGGAAATTCGTCGACTCCAGGAGACGATTCTTTTGCTTCAGGCCCGACTGGATGACCTGCGCGCCCTCCGAGCCCAGGAAGTCGCCTCCCTCCGGGACGAAAAACGGCAACTCCAACGGGAACTCGCCCACGCGGAAGGAAAAATACGAGATCTCCTTCTACGAACCGCCCGAACCGGAGAAATACTCGTTCGGGCCGATGCGAAAGACTGCAAGATGGCACTTCGGCTCCATCTCGCCCGAGCTCTGGCTGAACTCGAAGATGTCCGCAGCATCGAAATACTTCTCGAAATCAGCTCGGATCCACGGATCGGTCACAAAGCTCGAAAATACCTGCTGGAACTGACCGGACTGGGATCTAAACGCTTCGGTACCAATCGCATCCTGCGCGATTGGTGGAAACAATTCGAATCCAACAAATCCTGGAACCGAATCCGCAATCCAAACCCTTCTCAAAGACCCCTTGACTCTCCCCAAAACGGGAGATAACCTGCTCCTATTCATAGAGATTGATTCATTCTGCGATTCAGGAGTATACGAAATGACCTTTGTCGTCTGTGAACCTTGCAGTGGGTGCCGTTACACCGATTGTGTCGAGGTATGTCCGGTCGAATGTTTTTACGAAGACGACCTGATGCTCTACATCCACCCCGATGAGTGCATCGACTGCGCCGCCTGTGAGCCCGAATGCCCGGTCGAAGCGATCTTCTCTGAAGATGACGTCCCGGAAAAATGGGAATCGTTCATCGCTCTCAACGCCGAGAAATGCCCAGACCTTCCGGTGATCACAGAGAAAAAAGACCCTCTCGACACAGCGCCACCGCGTAGTTGAGACCCCATCAGGAACGACTCGGACAGTCTTCCTGTTTTCATAAAGAACTTTATTGGGCTCCGTCAGGGAACTGACGGAGCCTTCTCTCTGGCCGCATGTTCAGCCTCCCCCGCGACTTCGCATCCAGTCGCCGGGGTCGAGTCTTTGGTGTAGCCACGCCCCTTTCATCTCCAGGACGCTGCTCACCACCAAGGCAAACCCGGCATTTCCCGGTTCAGACCTTGGCTCATTACGCCCGAAAACAGTCCACACGCATCCTGAAAACAGTCCGAATCCTAAGGGGTTTCCCGTGAAATCCCCTAAATTAGACCCAATTGGTCGAATTTAGCTTGACCCCTCCTAGAGAAAAGAGATACTGGCACCCCACTACTCCTTTTCTGATATAGGCTTGGCTCGAAACGGAGAGACCCTTCGCATGGGAGATTCACCGCATTCTGGAAAGATCCAGGAACGAATTGCGCACCCGGTATTCCGGGGAGCGTTCGATCAAGAGGACGCCAAAGATCGAGAATTGACCTTGAATACGATCAAGG
>JASMLP010000004.1 GCA_030748635.1 Planctomycetota bacterium | reverse complement strand
TCTTTATCGTATTTCTGCGCCCTCACGTGGTTTCCGGTTCGATGGGTTGGAATCTGTTAATCAATTTTTACATGCTCAATATCGTTCTGGCCGTTTTCAACATGATTCCGATCCCTCCGCTGGATGGCTCGAGGATCTTGCGTCTCTTCCTGCCTTTTGAATGGAAGCTCAGGTGGGACCAGCTGGAAAACTGGGGTTTGATGTTGGTCATGGGTTTTGTGTATTTTGGGGGGACCGAATTTTTTATTCGGCCAGCGATCAATGGAGCTTTCCATTTCGTGAACTGGTTGATCCAAGTCCTGCCGGTTTCCGGAGCGTAAGAGAGATTCGATCGTGTCCTACCGAGTTCATCTGGAAACCTTCGAGGGGCCTCTCGACCTGCTGCTCTACCTGATTCGCAAGCATGAGGTCGATATTTACGATATTCCGGTCTCGGTTGTCACCGAGAGTTACGTAGGCCACCTGGAGACTCTTCAGGATATCAACGTCAACGTGGCCGGAGAGTTTCTGGTGATGGCGTCCAAGCTGATGGAGATCAAGTCGAAACTGCTCTTGCCCGGTCGGGAGATCGACGGGGAGGAGGAGGAAGAAGATCCTCGGATGGAACTTGTTCGTCAGCTCATCGAGTATCGGCGTTACAAGGAGGCTTCCTTGATGCTCCGGGAGCGGGGCACGGAGCAGTCTCAGCGCTATCACCGAGGGTCCGACGAGATCCTGGAACTCGCCGGACTTCAGGATGCTCCGGTGGAGGTCGACCTCTGGTCGCTCCTGGAAGCCTTCCGCAAGGTGCTGGACGAAACGTCGTCGCGACGCGAACGCCGAATCGTCTACGACGAGACTCCGATTGCCGAATACATTGCCCGGATTCGAGGCCAGATCGTTCGTGCGCGACGCGTCGCCTTCAGCGATCTTTTTTCGGTTTCTCGGGGACGAGCCGAACTGATCGGTCTTTTCCTGGCCTTGCTCGAACTGGTCAAGATGCGGGAAGTGCAGTTGACGCAGGAAGATCTCTACGGTGAGATTCAGATCGAGGTGAACGAGGTTTCCGAGGAAGCTTTGGAAGAGCCTCCACCGCAGCAAGCCGAAGCTGGCGAGGACGCGCCTCGGGGAGTCGAGGCCGCGGAGGTTTCTGAGGAAGCATCGGAAGAGCCTCCACCGCCGCAAGCCGAAGCTGGCGAGGGCGTGTCTCGAGAAGCGGAGCCGAAATCCGAGAGGAAGGAACCCGAAACCGCGGATCCAACTTTTGAGCCCGAAAGTCCACCCGAGAACGGGAGTTCAAGTTCGGATAAGACTTGAAGTTTTAGGGTTCTTTGAAGTAACTTATCCGCGCCATGACCACGCTGATCAAGAAATCCAAGGCTCCCGTACGCTCTCGAGGTTCCGCGTCACTGGCGCCGACCCGGCGTTTGCGGATGGTCCGGATCGTGGTCAATCCGGTTTCCGGGCGGGGAAAACATCTGGGGAAGGTCCGGCGTTTGGCCAACAAGCTCACGCGTATGGGGTATTTTCCCGATGTTTTCGAAACCTCTCGAGCCGGAGATGCGCTGGAATATGTTCGTGAAAACGCCTGGCAAGCCGGTGTGTTCGTGGTGGCCGGAGGCGACGGCACCTTGAATGAGGTGGTCAACGGAAATATCGACACCCGGGTTCCGATCGCCGTTTTACCGGCCGGAACCGGCAATATCCTGGCCAAGGAGTTCGGACTTCCCTGGGACGTCCGACGGATCTGCCGTTCGATCCAGGAGAAACGGGTTCGGCATCTCGACGCCATCGAAGTGGGATCGGGGCGCTATTCGCTCTTGCTGACCTCGGCCGGATTCGATTCCTCGATCGCCTACGCATTTCATCAGAAACGACGCGGAACCATGCGGATGCGTCAGTACGTCGTGCCCCTGTTTCGGGAAATCTTCGCGTATCGTTATCGGCCCCTTCGGGTCACGATCGACGGGAATGAACTTCCCTACGACGCGGCCCATGTGATTGTCGGCAATGTCCGCAGTTACGGAGGTCCCTTCGAATTTGCCAGCCACGCGGTTCCCGACGACGGTCTGCTCGATGTCCTGGTTTTTCGGGGACATCGCTGGTGGCAACATGTTCGGTATCTTTGGGCCGGTTTGCTTCACGAGTGCGAGAAACTGCCTGACTGTGATTACCTCCAGGCTCGCGAGGTTTCCGTTGAGGGGGCTGAGGACCTGCCTTACCAGATCGATGGAGATCCGGCCGGGTTCCTCCCGTTACGGGCTCGGATCGTGCCTCGTTCCGTTCCTCTGGTGGTTGCCAGATGACATCTCCTTTCGAGGTAGGTGGGGTTTCGATCGGAGACGGATCGCCTCTTTTTCTGATCGCGGGACCCTGTGTGCTACAAACCCCCGAGATGGCGCTCGAAATCGGATCCAAGGCGCTGGAAGTCGCCAATCGGCTGGGAGTGCCCTATATTTTCAAGGCAAGCTTCGACAAGGCGAACCGTTCCTCCATTCACAGTTTACGCGGTCCAGGCCTGGAAACGGGGCTCGACTGGTTGGGTCGGATCAAGCGGGAGTTGGGGGTGCCGGTCACGACCGATATCCACGAGGTTGCGCAGGCTGCTCCGGCGGCAGAAGTGGTCGATATCGTTCAGATTCCAGCGTTTCTGTGCCGCCAGACCGATCTTCTGGTAGCCGCGGCGCAAAGCGGGGCCGCTGTCAACGTCAA
Organism: Planctomycetota bacterium; assembly: GCA_030748635.1. GTDB lineage: Bacteria > Planctomycetota > JACQVV01 > JACQVV01 > JASMLP01 > JASMLP01. The sequence goes on along the minus strand of JASMLP010000004.1, from coordinate 62,919 downwards.
GAAGGGCCAGTTTCTGGCCCCCTGGGATATTCGCCACGCGGTCGGAAAGGTGCGGGAAGCCGGTTGCGACCGGGTCGTGATCACCGAACGAGGCGCTTCCTTCGGCTACAACACGCTCGTCAGCGATATGCGAGCGATCCCGGTCATGTCCGAGTTTGCTCCGGTGATTTTTGACGGGACCCACTCCGTGCAGCAGCCGGGGGGCCTGGGAGACCGGACGGGCGGCCAACGAGAAATGATTCCCACGCTGGCCCGAGCTGCGGTGGCCGCAGGGGCGCACGGGGTTTTTCTGGAGGTTCATACCGATCCGGCGAGTTCTCCCTCCGACGGCCCCAACATGCTCCCTATGGATGATCTCGAGCCGCTTCTGGCCAGTTTGGTCCGTATTCGGGCCGCTCTCGAGGGATAGTTCCTCCGGTAGGTTTTTCCCGGTATGGGGCTTCTGAGGGTACGGTTTGAAACCTCTTTGAGTATGTTTCGGTCCCGTTTGACTCGTCTCAACCCTGGGATATACTTCCCCCCGAACCGGAGTACACCTGACCGGTTGAACGAGGTTTGTGACGTATGCACATCACTTTTCGAGAGTGTCTGGTCGTGGCGCTTGCTGTTTTTTCGGGACTCCTCCTGTGCGTGGGGTTTCGGGCGAACGGGGAGCATTTCGAGCAGGTACTGGCGCCTTACCGGGTCGATCTTGGGGAAGACGACTGGGTGGTATGGGCCAGCATCTCGGGAATTGGTGAGGTGAAGGCACGAGCTATCGTTGAGTACAAGCGGTCGGTGGGGGGGGTTCAGAGGGTCGAGGACCTGAAGAACGTCCGGGGGATCGGGGAACAAATAGTCATCAGATTAGCCCGGAACGTACGGACCAGCCGCTAACAATCGACTTCGATTGCGACGGTGGGTGTGGACGGTTTCGGACGAATCCCTACCCCGATAGGTCCATTCCAGCGTGCCCGACAGCCAACCCCCCGTTCTCAACACCCCCGCGGTCGATCCTTCTGAGGTCATCGTCCGTTCGGTGGAATCGATCTCGGATCGATTCGAAGTGGTTCTGAGGCAGTCGATTCCGGGGCGTATCAAGCGCTGGCTGTCAAAAGGGCGCGACGTGTTGCGGGTCGGATTGGACAGTGTTCAGGAGAATCCACGCTTGGCGGTGGCGCTGGGGCTCTTGGTGATGCCGATCGGTTCGATCGGTTGGCTTCTTCGCTCGGGGACCGGAGTCGTTTCGGTCGAATCGGTTCCAGCCCTTTTTGCCCTGGCGGCGGTGAACGCGGCTCTTACGCTCCTGATGCTCTTCTGGGTGGGCTCTTTGACCGAAGAGCGACGGGAACTCATCGAAGAGGGGCATCGGTACGAGAAGAGAGAGTTGGAGCAGCGAGGGCGGATTTTACGTCTCGAGGAGGATGTGGATCTACTGACCGCGATGCGGGATGTCAGTCGGATTCTCAACGACGATGTCCAGTTCGATCGGATCTGGGGACGCATTCTGGAGATCGTTCACGCTCTGGTACGCAGTGAAGAGATCGCGATCTGGGTTTTTCTGGACGAAACGCTACAGCCGCGAGTTCATCAGCGAGGATCGACTCTCCATTTTGGGGATCAGATCGACACCGAAGAATTGGATTCATCGGGGGTTACCGATGCGGTGGACCACCAGACAGTGATCCGGTTGGTGGAGGGGCGGGTCCTTAGCCTCGTGTTTCCGCTGGCAGCGGATTCGGAAACTCTGGGAGTTTTGAAGGTCACTCTTTCGCTGGCTGGAGATTTTCAGGAGCGGTTGGGGATGATCGAGGAGACCGAACGGGTGATCTCCAATTTCCTGGAGCATATCTCTCTGGCGATCAAAACTCCGACCCTCTACGACATGGCGGTTGTGGACGGTTTGACCGGTCTTTATACCAAGCGACATCTTTTGCACGAGTTGGCTAGCTTGTTCAAGATCGTACGGCGTCACGGCAAGCAGTTCTCATTCATCCTCCTGGATGTGGATCACTTCAAGAGCATTAACGATACCTACGGTCATCCGACCGGAGACGAGGTGCTCAAGCAGGTTTCAAGCCGGGTCGGAGAAACGGCCCGAGAGTGCGATTCGGCGTATCGGTACGGGGGCGAAGAGATCTGTCTCGTCTTACCTGAAACCGGGTTGAAGCAAGCGGTCGGTTTGGCTGAGCGTTTGCGTGAGCGGATTGCCGGCGAGGCATTTATCGGGGAGCAGGGCGAAGAATTGAAAATTACCGCCAGCTTTGGAGTGGCTGAATGTGAGTCCGATCTCACCGATGTGGCCCGACTGATCAGTCGGGCGGATCAGTCTCTCTACCGTTCCAAAGAGGGAGGACGCAACCAGGTCTGGTTCTGGAGTAAATCTCCTCAACCCTCCCGTTCGGCTCGGAAGCGAACTTCATCTCGGCGACTGCTCAAGCGCAAGTCGACACGTCGTCGTACCCGGAGGGTCAAGCGGTGAGATCGATACGTAGTCCCAGGCCGATGGATTGGAAGAGATCCCGAGCCGTCTGTTCTTTCAGGTCGAGCTGTTTGGCCATAAGTCGTGTCTGGGCAGCCAGTTCTACCTGGTTTTGCACCTGCTGGGTCGTCATCTGGGCGACCGACATGGACATGCTGGGACTGGTCATGAAAGAAAAACTCCGTGTGTACCCTTTGATCGTCAACGATCTCGAAATTCTTGAGGAGAAAGTTGAACGGATGGGGAGCGCGACCGATTTCGGATTCGAGGGTTCAGGAACCCTCTGCCATGAGGAGGCTTTTGCACAATGAGCTACGAGACATTCGTTTCTCTGTTAAATCTTCAGAGTTCGATGCGACGTTCGTTGCATTTCGGGGTGGGCCAGGAGAAGCGGTTGCGGCGGCGGGCGATCGATTCGATTACTCGGCGACTTCGGGAGTTGCCGACCTACGAAGATTATTTGGGTCGAATGATCGAGGGCAGTCAACTCATCGGTTGATTTCGATCGCGTCGCTCTCGGCCTTCGGAGACATCCGTTCAGCGTAGGATGCCAGCTCGGATCAGATCTTGAAAAAGGAGTTGGGCCAGAGAAGTGCCGGTGTTGTGGTGGACATGCTTCAGGTGATGTTCCAGGCAAAACTGTCTCCAATCCTGGATCCAGGCGGACATCTCCTTGCGATAGAGTTCGACCTCTTGTTCGGTGATGGAGAAATGCTCGACCTCTTGAGTTTCCTCGTCGATCAGTTCGAGGTTGCCGTGAAGGGTCGGTTCGATCTCCTCTGGAGCGTGAATGAGGATGGTGGAGATTTCGTGTCCCCGGTGGGACAGGATGCGCAGAGCTTGCGGGGTCAGCTCTTTTTCGTAGCCGTCGGTCAATAGCAGGGTGAAACGAGGGCGATGGCGTCCGCTGCCTAACTGTTTCAGCGCGTTCGCGGGAGAGTGAAGTCCGCTGGGCTCGAGGTTTTCGAACCAACGCTGAACTTGCTGGGGGGTCCGGGCGGTCGGCGCGAATCGCTGGATTCGAGATGGATTTTCGGCCGATGTGGCGAACAGTTCCAGGGGACTCGAGTTGGCATGAGCGACATGGGAGAGGGCCAGAGTGAGTTCTCGTACACGGTCCCATTTGTTCGGAAGTCCCATCGACATGCTGGCGCTGTCATCTAGGATGATCAGGATCGGGACCGCCTCCTCCCGGATTCTTTCCTTGATATGGAGGCTCTCATGGCGGGCGTAGAGGTTCCAGTCCAGATGTCGTAGATCGTCGCCGGGGGTGTAGGGGCGGAGGTCTCTCCATTCCAGCCCGCTTCCGGCTGATCGACCGCTTTGTTCTCCCGGACCGTGACCTCGATAGGCTCGCAGGCTTCCCGGACGAAGTCCGCGAAGGCGAGAAATCGTGGATGAAGAGAGCGGGCTCTTATCGAAGTTGCGTTGCGTCACGCAGCGTGTCCTCTATAATTCCGAATCGATTCCCTTCCGATCGAAAGGACGGCAAATCACTCTCGCTCGTCGGGACGTTCTCTTGATCGTGTGAGGTTCCATGCTCACCCGTCTTCCTCCAGGACTCAACAACGAATTTATCATGTCGCTTGCACTGAACCTTCTGAATTCTATCGAGGGGTATTCCCGGGCCAAGTATTCGACTTGGTTCTATTTTCGTCCGGATAACACCCTTTTCGATGCCGGCGAGGGGGTGAGTACAACTCTTTCCAATCGGATTTACGGGGTTGAAAGGATTCTGATTTCGCACGGACACGGGGACCATATCGGGGGTATTCCCGGGTTTCTTTTCAGTCGAGCTTCTTCCATGGGGGATGTCGAGAAACCGCTGGAGATCTGTTATCCCAAGGGCGATCGGAATGTACAGAAGATGATTTCCTATGTGCAAGGGATCTTGCGAGATCCTCCGTTCGAGTTGACCTGGAGAGGGCTTTCTCCGGGGGATCGAATCGAGTTGCCGGCTGAAAATCGATTTATCGACTGTTTTCCGACCGAACATATTCGTAGCGGCATCAGTCTTGGATACCGGATTCTCGAGACTCGAAATCGCTTGCGTCACGAATACCGAGATCTTTCTCAATCCGAGATCGTCGAACGCATTCGGGAAATAGGCCGCCAAGAGATGAGCGAAACCTACGACAAACCGTTATTGATTTACGGTGGCGACTCGATGCCGATTCCGACCCACTATGTCGAAGGAGCGGAGGTTTTGCTCCACGACGCGACCTTTCTCTTTCCGGAAGATCGTCAGGAAAAAACGCACGCCACGGTGGAAGAAGCGGTTGAGGTGGCCCGAAAGGCGGGCGTGAAGGGGTTGCTTCTTTTTCACCTTTCGACCCGATATCGCAGGTCGGAGATTCGGAAAGTGATTCAGGAGGTCGTTTCGCGATCAGGCCTGAAGATTCCGGTCGTTTATTCCTTCCCCAGAGGGTTGCCCACAAATCTGCAGACTGTCGATTGACCGTGAGGTCCACGGCTCGGTGGAACCGCTTTGCAGTTCGGAATCTGTTTCTTCGACGACCTTCTGAAGCATGAGGAGACCCAAGCAAAGGCCGTCATCGAGTGTGGGGTCGTCCAACTCCTGACGTAGGGTTTCGAATCTCTCTTCGAGACAGCGACGAGCGGCGGGGGTGGTGGGGAGGCGAACCTCGATCGAACCGTCGGACAATTTTTGCATATGGCTTTTCATGGCTTGCGTCCTCTCTATTTCGCATCCCGCTGAGGGAGACGAATGGGCTTTCGACAAGGGAATTGTACCCGATGGGGTGTGACAAGAATTTGTTCAATTTGTAGGTTGTTATCCTGCATGGGTTTATGCGCCTTTATTTTTTGGGAGGGAGGGGGGAAGGGCCTTCGATCGCATGGTGATGAGGTCGGTGGAATGAAAATTTCTTGCAACCTCCGGAGGCTTTTTCGATCATTGCGCCCTTTTCGTCCGCAAATTCACCCCTCCCGCCATTCGGAGAACCGGTTTGATGTTTCATGTCGATTCCCGCCCTTCCGTTCATTGGTTCGCCGATCACATCGGGCCCAGTCAGGCCTGTATGCATGCGGTGAAATCCTGGGTGCATACCGAGCGTTCCGAGTTTCAGGATATCTCGGTTTTCGATACCGAATCGTTGGGTCGGTGTCTGGTACTCGATGGAGAGGTGCAAACGTTCGAGGTCGATGAGGCGATTTACCACGAATCTCTCGTCTTGCCGATCGGATTGCTTCACCCTCGCCCGTTGCGCGGTCTGGTGATCGGAGGTGGAGAAGGCGCTACCCTCCGGGAGGCTCTTCGCGTCCGGTCCCTTGAGCAGATCGATATGGTCGAGATCGACCCAGCCATGGTCCAGATTAGTTTGAAATACCTAACTTCATGGCACCAAGGAGCCTATGAAAGTGATCGCGTGAATTTGATTCACGCGGATGGTCGCAATTTCCTGGAGTCCAGCCCTGACTTTTACGATCTGATCTGGATCGACATCAGCAATCCTCGAGCCGATGGGCCGGCAACCCGACTTTTTACTCGGGAATTCTATCAGGTGGTACGCTCTCGTCTCGCCGAGGGGGGACTTCTCGCCATTCAGGCCGATACGGCCAATCCCCTTCACGCGGGGACTTTTCCCCGTCTGGTGCGAACACTGGAATCTGTTTTCGGTTCGGTGGTCCCCTATGCAGCCTATGTTCCCAGTTACTCCACTCTCTGGGGATTTGCTCTCGCTGGCGCCACTCAGGGTGTCGAAGGGATCGCTCCCGAAGAGATCGATCGTCGCATCGCGGAGAGGATCGATGGTGAATTGATGCACTATGATGGATTGGCACATCGTTCTATGTTCTGTCTTCCCATGTCGTTACGGAAAGTCATGGAAAAAGGAGATGCGCCGATCAATACCGATAATGCCCCCATTCAGGAGCATTATCCCGGTCACGCATTTACCCATTGAAATTGCAAACAATCGATAATCTTTTGCGTAAAACAGTATTACCCAAAAAGCAACCAACAACGAAATTTGCGGCCCGATCGTCGGTGACGTTCTGTTCGGGGTCGCTTTGCTCCAATAGAAAGAAGGAATCTCTCCTATGAAGAAGCTCGTTCTCCTCACTCTCGTCGCGATCTTTGCGACTCCCGTAGTGTTCGCTGATGAGCAGGCGCTTGCTGCTATACCCAACCCTCTCCAGAATGCCAAGGTTGGGGATTTCGCCAAGTATCGTCTCAATGTGAGCATGATGGGACAGAATTTCGGTAATAGCGTCATGAAGGTCAAGGTGGTCGCTCTGACTGAAACCGAGGCAACTGTCCTGACCACCATCGAACTCATGGGAAGGAAGCAGACCCAGAAGAACACGGTTCCCCGGACCGGAACGCTTCTGGACAACCTCAAGCTCGGCCTGATGCAGGGCAAGATGGCCGGTCAGAATGTCAACATCGACATCAGCAAGATCGATTCGTCCGACGAAAAGGTCTCGCACGCTGGGACGGATTACGACTGCAAGAAGGTCGAAATTCATGCCAATATCGCTCAGGAGATGATGGGAAACCAGATTCAGGCCAAGACGATCGCGATTCAGTGGTTCAGCAAGACGGTTCCGGTCAACGGGATCGTTCGGATGGAAATGACCTCGAAGGTCGATATGCAGGGACAGCAGATGGAGCAGAAAGTCACTTTCGAGCTCGATTCCTGCGGAAACGAAGCCGGATCTGACGAAGCGGTTCCGACTCCCAAGGTCACCGGCGAAGGTTTCCAGTGCTCTTTCTGTGGCAAGGTATCTTCGGAAAAGAAATTCTGCTGCGGTCAGCAGATGGAACTGAAGAAGTAAGCCGAAGCGAGCCCGCTGTTTTATCCGGATATCGTTCAAACTCCGGGGTCCCTGTCAGGGGTCCCCGGAGTTTTTTGTGGGGTGACCTCCTGGAGTCCGATCCGCTCCCGGGTTTTAAAACATCTCGTCGTCTTCAGGAAAGGAGTCGATATCCGCTTCGAGCAGATCGACTTCGTGCCGGGCTCCACTTCCCTTGGCAAAGCGTTTGCGGGTTCGAAATACGACTCGCAGGGGGATCTCCTCGAAACCGAGGTCTTCGCGCAGGCTGTTTTCCATGTATCGGTAGTAGGCCTGTTCAAACAGTTTGGGGCTGTTGACAAAGAGTAAGAAGGTGGGGGGAAGGGTACGTACCTGGACCGCGTAGTAAATCTTTCCTATCAGTCCCTTGCGGACTCGGGGTCGCCGGCGCATGTAGGCTTCCTTGACCGCGCGGTTCAAGGGGCCGGTAGAAATGCGCTTCTGGGCTTTCTTGAAGAGCGAACGGGCCAGGTCGATGGCTCGAAAGATATTTCGTCCATCCATGGCGGTGGTGAAGATGATGGGGGCGAAGGTCATTCCGGGCAGGGTCTTGGCCAGGTATTGGTCATAACGTTCCGTTACGATTCCTCTTTCTTGAGCAAGATCCCATTTGTTGACGACGATAGCGCAGGGCTTGCATGCGGTGCGGATCTGATCAGCGATCCGGCGGTCCACCTGACCGACCGGTTCGGCGGCGTCGACCAGAAAGAGAACCACATCGGCTCGGCGAATGGAGCGCTCTGAGCGAACCATGCCGTAGTATTCGATGGAGCCCTCGGCTTTTCGCTTTTTGCGAATTCCCGCGGTATCGATGGCCACAAAAGAGAGACCACCTTTTTCGAACTGTACATCGATCGAGTCGCGAGTGGTTCCTGGGATCTCGTTGGCGATGACTCGTTCTTCGCCGGCGAGCGCATTGATGAAGGTGCTTTTACCGACGTTTCGTTTTCCGACCATCGCGATTTTCATCGGTTCCGGTTTGTCGACCGGATCCTTTGATGACTCCGGAAGTCGTTCGATCACCTGATCCAGGAGGGCACGGATCCCCATGCGCCCACGAGCAGAAATTGGGAATGGAGTATCAAATCCAAGCGCGTGGAATTCGTTGGCCGCGATTTCGAGAGAGGTGTTGTCGGATTTGTTGGCGACAAGAATGATGGGAATCGTACGACTTCGAAGGAGTTGCGCGACTTTTCGGTCCAGCGGAGTGACTCCGACCTGAGAGTCGACCACAAAAAGGATGAGATCCGCCGCGTCGAGCGCGTAGCGGATCTGCTGTTCGATCTGCTTTGCCAGGCCAGGGTGGTCGATGATACCGATTCCGCCGGTATCCACGATTTCGATCGTTCGGTCCTCGTGTTGATGTTCAACCGAAAGTCGGTCTCGGGTGACTCCAGCGGTCGGGTCGACGATTGCCAGTCGCTTGCCGATCATGGCGTTGAAGAGGGTCGATTTCCCGACATTGGGTCGACCGACGATGGTGATGATGGGGGTGCTCATGGGAGAAGAGCGCAGATTGTACGTGCTTTGCTTCTCCCGTCCAGCAAGAGGTCTGGACTGGTGGCTCCAGAGGGGCTTCGTTAGACTGAATCTCGGGTCATGAAGCGGGGGGGAACGATGTCAGAATCGGGAAGTGAAGATCGAGTGGAAGCGGTTCTCGGCCTGATTATTCGAGAACACGAGGTTCTTCTTATGCACCGGAGTCAGGACCCCAATCGCGGGCTCTGGACGCCTCCGGGAGGAAAGTGTTTGCCGGGAGAATCCCCGTTCGAAGCGCTCGATCGAGAGCTTTTGGAGGAAACGGGACGTCGTGTGGTGGCCCGGTCCTTCGTTGGGATTCTCCTGGAGACTGTCGCGGGGGCACCGGGGTGGAGACACCATCTTTTCGTGTGTGATCTCGAGGACGGTTCGATCCGGGAACAGTGTTCGGAGGGGGTGTTCCAGTGGGTCGGGGTGGATCAAGTTCTGGAGAATGTCCTGCCGATTCCCCAGGCGGACCGAATCTTCTGGCCCTGGATTTTTGATCGCTCGGCTCCCCTGTTCCAGGCTCACTTCGAGTACGACCGAGATGAACAGCTGGTGGGGTGGACCCGGTCCCCGATGGAGAAATATGGAAAAACCGGATGCTGATTTTTGAAAAATAGGCCGAGGATCGAACTCATCAGTTCCAGCGAGGATCGATTTGGGCTCGCTATAGATTTTTCAGCAGGGGGAACGGAACCACGTCTCTGAGATTGTCTTGGCCGGTCAGGAGGGTAACGATCCGGTCGATGCCCATGCCCCAGCCAGAAATCGGAGGCATGCCGTGTTCCATGGCAAGTAGATAGTCTTCATCGAGTTCCATCGCTTCATCATCGCCAGCGGCACGAAGAGCGGCTTGTTCTTCCAGGCGATTTCTCTGGTCGATCGGATCGACCAGTTCCGAGTACGCGTTGACGATTTCCCATCCGGCGACAACCAACTGAAACCGATCGGTCAGATTCGTGTCCTTGTCGCTGCGGCGTGCGAGTGGGGAGAGGTCGATCGGGTGTTGGACCAAGAAGGTCGGTTGAATGAGTTTTTTGCGTACGGTCTTCTTGTAGAGCGAATCGATCAGGGCGCCGCGTCCGAGAGTCCCGGCCTTTTCTATCTCGATTCCGGCCGCGGAGATTCTCTCTCTGAGGGCATCGGCATCGGGGCATTCGTCGACGTCGATGCCCGTTTCCTCCAGAAGACCCTCCCGCAGGGAGACGCGCTTCCATTTCTTGGAGAAGTCGATGGTTTCTCCAGCGATTTCGATCTGAAGCGATCCCAGGCAGGTTTCCAGCATGAAGCGGAAGAGTTCCTCGGTGAATCGCATGTTGTCTTCGTAGTTCCAGTACGCGGCGTAGTACTCCAGCATCGTGAAATCCTGAAGGTGAGAGGGATCCATCCCCTCGTTGCGGAAGCATCTGGCCATCTCGTAGACTCGGTCATAACCGGCCACGATGAGTCGTTTCAGGTAAGTTTCCGGAGCAATGCGCAGAAACACTTCCATGTTCAACGCGTTGTGATGAGTTTTGAATGGTCGAGCCAGGGCCCCGGTGGCCTTGTTGCAAAGGATGGGGGTATCGACCTCCTGGAAACCGTGCTCGTCCAGATATCGTCGAAGGGTCTGGATGACCTGGGTACGTAGGAGGAAGCGTTCTCGGGATTCCGGACTGGCAATGAGATCTAGATAACGTTGACGATAGATGGTTTCTCGATCCTGAAGGCCGTGCCATTTTTCTGGGAGAGGACGGAGCGATTTTCCGAGAAATTCATGGTGTGCGACGCGTATAGTCAACTCGCCGGTTTTGGTTCGAAACACCTCTCCTTCGACCCCAATAAAGTCGCCGATGTCGATAGTCTTCTTGATCAACTGGTAGGTTTCGGTTCCGATCAGGTCTCGCTGAAAGGCGATCTGCATGGAACCGTGAATGTCCTGGAGGCGCCCGAAACTCAATTTGCCAAAAGGGCGAAATGCAGTCAGGCGTCCAGCGATTCGAACCCCCTCAGTCCCTTCCTCCAGTTGACACGCTTCATTCAGGCGGTGGGTACGTTCGAATCGTTCCGGATAAGGGTTGCATCCTGCTTCGCGCAGGCGTTCGATTTTGTTCAGGCGTTTTTGCCTCAGGTCTTCTTCGGCCATCGGAATATCCTTGGTTTGGGGCGACGGAGTGTCGACTGGGAATCCGCGCATTCTGGTGACCTGGGCTCCGCTGTCAACAAGAAGAGTGGGAAAACAGCCTTTGAACCGGTTTGCTCGTTTGGTCTTCGTTGACATTGGAGGGAATTCGGTCGTATTCTTGGCGCCCGAGGAGTGGGTTTATTCCAACCTCGTCTGTAGTTGGAGGGGTCGCACAGTATGGTGAGTGCACTGGTCTTGAAAACCAGGGTCCTTCGGGATATGCAGGTTCGATTCCTGTCCCCTCCGCCAACTCTTGTCCTGTCCAGGGTCAGCATCCGATTTTGGGAAAAGAACAATTCGTGAGTGAAACCGATCAACGATTTACCCGGCTTTGCCGAGCCCCGACCCAGGATCTTGAAACTCTGTTTCAGGAGTCCCGCGCGCCGGAGATGGATTCGGTGGTCGGCTGGACGTTTCGTGGGTGGAATCCTCCCTGGTTCTGCCGACTCATCGGAATTTCGAAATTCATGAAGGGGTTTTTCCGGGGTGAATCCGGGGTGGAGGGGTACAACATACCGATTCGTCAGAACGCCTTCGAGGAGGAGTGGGTTCCGAAGCCGAGTGTTGATCACCCCAAAAGATTTGGTTTTTACCTGGTCAGTGAGTGCAAGCCGGAGAGTGGACGGCCCCATCCGGATTCTCTTCTTCTGGATTATGGTGCTAGCTCTCGCAACTTTATTCTGGATCCTTCCCGAAAATTGAGAGATTTTCTGGTTCAGATCGAGCCCGATCTGCTGCTGGGTAAGGCTTACCTGCAGTTGCCAGCGGTTCGGGTGCCGGTCAGTTTCTTTCTGCTTGAGCGCCATGTTCGCTCGGATTGGGAGCCGTCCTGACCGGACTGGACTGGCAGAAGCGGCTTGGTGTGTACTACAATCGTGGTCTCCCCATTTTTTGTGGACCGGCGTCGCTTTGCCTGTGGGCCGGTCGAGTATTTCAAGGAGCCGCAGATATGCGCCGACTCATCGTTCATACACTTGTTCTTTCTCTCTTGTGTTTTTCCTCGGGTCTTTTGGCCCAAGAGGTTGTGCCCCGTGAGGATCTGGCAACCAAGATAGAAAACACCAAGCAGGAGATCGATCGGCTCCAGCAACGGGTCAATCGGTTGCAGATTGTCGGTCGCGCGCTCAGTCCTCAGGAGCAGGAGGTGATCGATCGTGGCCACGGACGAATCGTAATTCTTCGCAAGGTGGTCGCGATACTCGAAGGGGTGATGAAAAAGTCGAAGGGGGCCGAGAAAATCGAAATCCCCGAGCGGGTACTGAAGATGGTTCGCAGTTTGGGGCGGCAACTCGAAAATCCTTCTCCCAGGAAGGGAGGGCTCCGAGATCTTCCCCAGAAAAACCGACAACCATCCCCCAAAAAGGTTCCAAATCCGAAGAAACCCAGCGATGAGATGCGAATGGCTGTCTTGATGTTGAGGAAAGAGTTTCTCGAACTCGAATCCAAAAGACTTCAGATCGAGGCGAACCGGATCGAGATCGAAATGAAAATGCGACATCTCGAAATGCTACGGATCGAGCATGAAATGAAAGCTCACGAGATCGATCGGAAGAAAGGCTTGATTGAAATAAGATTGCGGCGCGCGGAACTCCGGCTCGACCGGGAGTCTAACGATTCGCGAAGCCCAGAGAAAAAAGCGGCTCCCCGCAAGAATAAACGAGATGGAGAGAAGAAGAAGAAGGGCTCTACTTTGAAGAAGGCTGCGCAGAGCAAGGAGTAGATGTTCCAATGCAGAACAGGTTCGAGTGACCGTATTCGAATCTCTCGACAGGGAGGGTCGCTGTGCCCCATCTGGTGATTCTCGGAGGTCGCTATAACGGCAAAAAGATTGCTCTTGAAAGGAGTGAGATCCGTATAGGACGCGCTTCAGAGGGTAATCATCTCGTCCTTCGTCAGGAAAGTATTTCGCGTACTCATCTGCGTCTGCTCGTGGACCGCTCGGGGGTCCATGTGGAAGATCTGGGAAGTACCAGCGGTACGTTCGTCAACGGTACTCGACTGGCTCATCGGCAACGATTGTGCGACGGGGATGAACTCCGGGTGGGGGAGACCTCACTCCGCTTTCAGGAGGACTCCGGGGATTTGTCTCCTTCAGTCAAGGTGGAAGAAACGAAGGAGGCCCCAGCCCCTCGACCTCCGGATCCCTTACCCGCATCTCCCCCTGTGAAGAAGTCTCCGAAGCCATCTCCTGTCAGTCCCGGATGGTCCGAGTTGCAAGGGGATTCCTTCAAGAGAGATGAATCGAGAGGAGGGTTTTTGCGGGAAGAGCTTGGACAGCGGGGGGTCGTGGACCAGTGGGTGATTCACGGACTGGTCCTCTTGGGAGCTCTGGGGCTGGCTTACCTGATTCATGTATTGATGAGTTTTTGGTTGGCCGGAGATTGATATTGTGGGACGCGGAAGAGATGTCTTTTGGAGCGAGGTTGTTTGGGGGGAGGTCCGGTCGTGACTTCACCCCGTCGAAGAACCCCGGAATTTCTTTCTCGACTCAAAAGGTTGAATCTTTCGATGCACCGTCTGGGAGGAGCTCAGGAAGGTGGGAGTGCCCCCGGAGATCGTCGAGGGATGGGACAGGAATTCGTCGACCATCGTCGTTACGTAGCCGGAGACGATCTTCGTTATGTGGATTGGAGTGTGTACGGGCGTCTGGGCGAAATGCAGGTGAAGGAATTTGCCGCAGAGGAGTCGATGCATCTGGTTCTGGTGATCGACCGAAGCGCTTCGATGGGGGTCCGAAGAGACGGACAACCCAGTAAATTGGAGTTGGCACTCGATATCGGAGCGGCGCTGGGGGCGCTGGTTCTTTGGAGAGGAGACGGAGTGACTTTGCTTGTCAGCGATCGGGATCGGGCGCCGGAACGTATCAGTTTCCGGGGAAGGTCTCGGTTGATGGAGTTGATAGATCAACTCGACGGAGTGGAGGCGGGAGGCGGAGATCGGGAGATGCTAGGTTTGCGAGAATTCTTTCGTCGACGGGAGATGCGTTCGACCCGGCCGGTAACGGTTCTGCTCTCCGATTTACTTCGGCCTCCCGCAGATTTTGATTCTCTCTTTACGCTGGCCGCACGTCATTCTGTTCGGACTCACGTGATTCATCTGGCGGCACCTGAAGAGGTGAATCCTCCGCTTTCTGGCCGAATCGAACTGGTCGATTCGGAGACGGGGGAGCCTCTGGTGCTGGAGGTGGATGAGACGGTTCGGAAAACCTATCGACAACGCTTTCAAAAACACCTCGATGCCATTCGGGGAGCCGCATTGAAGCGTGGGATCGCTCATGTGTTGCTACAAACGGATGAGCCGATGGAGGAGGCTGTACTTTCTCTTCTGCGCGATGGCCGCTTGTTTCGGTGAGGTCCTGGGTGTTTTGCACGGTGACGTTCGAACAGCCGGGTGCGTGGATCTGGATCGTACTCGTTCTTCCGTTGTTTGTTTTCGCGCTGTATCGTCGCAAAACCCTCCGAGTTCAGGTTTCGAGTCTGTTTCTCTGGAAAGAGGAATCCCATTCGAGGCGAATTCGGCTGGGATCGCGGCTGTCCGGCTGGTTGTCTCTTCTGCTGCAGATTCTTGTTGTAGTCTGTTTTTTGGCTGCCTGGAGCGGACCCCGATGGGGAGGGGCGGAGAAGAGCGGGGAGCAAACTCCGAGTCGGCTTGTTCTGGTGATCGATAACAGCCCTTCGATGGGTGCGAGAGAAGATCCGTCGGGAAGTCGTCGTCTGGACCGGGCTCTGAAGCGAGCTCGAGACTGGGCCCGATGGGCGAGAGAGGGACGAACCGTGACGGTGGTGACCACGTCTCCGGAAATGCGGGTACGATTTCGTGAAGGAGAGACGGCCCGGGAGGTGAGGTCCGGCCTGATGGACATCACGGTGTCCGGTCTTCCTGGTGAGGATCCACTGGATGTGGCTCGATGGGTACAGAAAATGGCGGGTCGAACACCGACTCGCGTGGTTGTTCTGTCCGATCGTGTCGCCTCTCCGAATCCAGCGGGTTCGGGACTCGAATGGGTGGAATGGGAGCAACTCGGACAACCGGTTCCCAACGACGGGATCTTGACGGTTCGTTCGGTTCGCAATATCCGAGGACCTGGAGGAGTTCTTGTTCTGGACCTCGTCTGTGATGGTGGACGCGCTCGCGAGAAAACGATCGTGGTTCGCGAGGGTCGAAAAATCCATTACCAGGAAACCTTGAATCTCGTGCCGGGATCCGAAGTGATCCGGCACCGGGTGAAAATGGACGATCTTGGAGAAGGGGCGCTGGAGATCGTTCTCGATCCGGAAGACGCTCTGAGCGCCGACAATCGATTTCAGGTGAAGATTCCAGCGCCCCTTCCGATTCCGGTTGTTGTGGTCGGGGGGCCCCAGGGGAAAGCATCGGCGCTGGACGCGGCGCTGTTTGCACTGGGGGACCGGGTGGATCGCAAGGAGTCCGTTCGTCTGGAAAGCGACTCACCGCCGTCGTTGTCTCGCCAGAAGCGGTGCTTGGTGGTTGTTCAGGAAGGCGGAACCTTGGGGGTGCGGGAGAAAGGGGTGACCCTGTGTCTCGACCCGGATCTTCTCTGTCAGCGCCTGGGAGTCGAAAAGGAACTTGTAACGTCACCTCGACGTTCGGTTCGGGTCCAGCAGGAACCGCTTTGGTCCGGTTGGGCCAATCTCCACGATCTGATCGTGCGCCAGCACGTGAATTTGACCTCTTGGCCAGGCATGAATCCGATTGTTTCTACTCAGGGGGGACATCCTTTGGTGCTGGCCGAGAAGGGGCCGGAGAGTCTTCGGGTGTATCTGGCTTTTTCGCTTTCCCAGAGCAATCTGGCCGCGCTGGCGGCGTTTCCTCTGCTTCTGGAAGGGTTGCTCGAGCAGGTGGCCACAATGAATCCGGACCGGGCGGTACAGGCCAGGTCGCCAGAAGAGATCAGGCTCGACCCGGGTGGGGAGGTCACGACCGGACTCCCGGTAGAGAGTCCAAGTCACATCGGGGTGGACTTCGAGTTTGATCTGCGCCCTCTCTGTATCGCTCTGGCGGTGTTTTTTCTGATCGCAGAGTGGGGTCTAGATCTGGTGAGAAGAGGACGTAGGGGAAAACCGTAACGGTCAGAGCTATTTTTCGAGTGTCCATCCACCGGTAAAGTTATTCAGGTTTTCGTCGGTCGGATCGGGGGGTGGGTTTTGTTTCGGAGGACGTTTTCTGAATGCGGGTGGGCAGGAGTTCGCTTGCGGAGGTTCCTTCGGGTTCCAGCCTTCGGGTCCGGGCGTGAGGGTGTAGATGTGGCCCCGAGGTCCTACGGCGAAGCGGCGGAGCCCGTCTGGTTCAGTGGCGGCAGGCCAGGCGTAAGCAACCCAGAATTGCTCTTGAAGCTCGGCGTGGTTTCGATTTCCGCCGCGAAGTTGTGGACTATAGGCAAGCGGTTTTTCTGGAGTGGGAAGGTAGACCATGAGCTTGAAACCACCGCGACTGGAGTGTCCCCAGGCATCGGTCACTCCAAGGGGTTGGGGCAAAAAGGGAGGATCGGGTCGCGGTCCGTCAAATGCTCCGTCGGTTCGCCCGGAGACCAGGCCGGTCAGTTCGGGAAGGAAACCGTATTCACCGATACCGTCTTCATCCTGGTCGACCACGACAGCAACCCGGAAAGATTCCTGGGCCTGTACCAGTTCGTGAAGAAGACTTTGGGTTGCCGACTCATTGGCCATGCGCTGCGCCCGAACTAGACTTGGAACGGCCAGAGCGGCCAGGAGGCTGATCACTGCGAAAACGATCAGGAATTCGATCAGGGTGAAAGCTGTTCTATGAAGGGGTAAAGCGTTCATGGAATCCCTATTTGGGCAGAGAGGTCTTCCCCTGTCAACTCGGCATGGAGATTGAGGACCTCAGGAGTCGTCGTTCGGGTGTCAAATTGCCTCTTCGCAATTTCGCGGGAGGCGATTCCCATGGACCGACGAGTGGAAGGGTTCTGAAGGAGGTCTTCAAGGCTTCGAGCGAGAGCTTCGGGGTCGTCGGGGGGGACCAGGAGCCCGTTCAATCCGTGGTTGACGATTTCGGGCGTTCCCCCCACCTGGGTGGCTACGATGGGGCGAGCCAGGGCGGTTGCTTCGAGGAGAACCCGAGACAAGGGTTCTTCGCGAGCGCACGATACCACGATATCACTTTGCGCGATGACCGGCAGGGGATCCTCGATCCATCCGGAAAAATGAACCCGTCCTTTGAGATCGGGATCTTGATGAGCGCGCGATCGAATCGACTGTTCAAGATCCCTGGCTTCTTGTTTGACGGAAAAGCGTGCGCCGACGATCAGAAACCGAGTTTGCGGACATTTTCGAGCGCAACGCGCGGCCGCTTCGAGGAAGATGTCAGTGCCCTTACGCAGGGAAATCTGGCCCAGGATGGAAACGGTTCGAAAATCCGATTCTCGCGGGGAGAGAGAGGGGAGTTCGAAACGGTCGGTGGGGATCTGTTGGGGGTGTACGGTTTCGAGATCGATGCCGTTATAAATCTGGCGGATGGGGGGAGTGGGGACTCCTTGTCGCACCAGAAATTCAGCCACAGCTCGACTCACCGCGATCAAGCGGTTCACCTTCGAAATTTTTTCTATTCGTCGAGCGGAGATATTCATGATATCGCGAATATGAGCGACGGTTGGCAGCCCTGTCTTCTGGCCGAAATCCGCCGCGATATCGGCGGTCATGAGAGTGTTGGTATGGATCAGTGTGGATCGGTGAGAAGAGGCGAGGGCTTGCAGAGACTCGACTGTTTTTCGGGAACCCTCTGCCCCTCGTTCGATGCGAAAGGGTACGACTTCGAGACCTGCTTTCGAATAGGCTTCGGCGGCCGGTCCGGGCGGCGCCAAGAGCGTCCCGCCAGGGGTCTTTTTGGCGATCTCCAGAAGTGAGCGTTCTCCGCCTGAGAAGGTGGGGTATTCCAGGAGGTAGAGGGGGCGGTGAGTCACTGGGGGCGTTGGGAAGGCAGGCGGCTTCCCAGTGAGGTCCATCCGGCCGAGGAAAGCGACGAGGAGGGGGTGAGGAGAGGAAGGAGATATTGGTCGGGTGGGGTCGTCTCTGGATCGAGTCGGTAGTGAATCACACCACCGGAAATCACGAAAAAAGCTCGGAGTCCACTTTTTCCGGGAAAGCGAGGCCAGGCGATCGCTTGCCACCGGGAATCACCTGTTGTCTTTCGAAAACGGAAATTATAGGTGTCCGTTTGCCAGTGCTCGGCGTGCTCGGCGAGTTTGCGGACCGAGATCGATTCGAGAATTCTGACCGCGTCAAGTTCGCCATTGGCGATTTTGGCCCGCTCGAAACCGGGCAAAAAGATGGCGATGATTGCGGCGAGAGCTAGCAGTGACGCGATCTGATGTCGGGAAATGATTTCGGAGGGGAGAAGGAGCATGGCTGATCTTGATTCTCTTTTGTAAACGGTTTCTGTCAAGACAGACGGAGTTCCAGGAGTCCCTCGTGTAGAATACGCGAGCGATGTCGAATTCTGAATCCGAAACACGATCTCTCCACGCGGTGATTCTCGCTGGAGGGGCTGGTACCCGTTTCTGGCCAGCTTCCAGGAGAGAGCGTGCGAAGCAGTTTCTGCCCATTCTCGGGGGAGCCACGATGGTCGAGCGCACCCTCGACCGTCTTGGTGAACTGATTCCCCCCCAGAGGCGCTGGATCGTTACCGACTCGATCGGGGCCAATCAGGTTCGCAAGCTCAATCTCGAACTACCTGAAGAACAGGTCCTCGTCGAACCGGTCGCCCGGGATACCGCGCCGGCGATAGTTTGGAGTGCTCTGCGTGTCCGATCGGTCGATCCGAAGGCTCGAACACTCGTCCTTCCGGCCGATCATGCCATTTCTCCTCCGGAGGCGTTTCAGGAGGCGGTGAGGCGGGCCGATCGGTACATTGATCGGACCGGGGGGCTACTGACCTTCGGGATCTTGCCAGACTCTCCCCATACGGGGTACGGATACATTCAACGGGAATCTGCTCTCGAGGGGTCCGATGCCCAAGGAATTTTTTCGGTGGATCGGTTTATTGAAAAACCCTCGCTGGAAAAAGCTCGCGAATACGTAGAGGGGGGGCGTTGTTACTGGAATAGCGGTATGTTTCTCTGGCGTGTAGAGGATTTGCTTTCGGAATTCGGTCGACAGTGGCCTGAAACCGGAAAATGTCTCGAGGGTCTTGCGGAAGCGGGCGCGTCCCTAGAAAAACAAAAGCGGGATTACGAATCCTTGCCCAAGACTTCGATCGACTACGGTGTGATGGAGAAAGCGAGTTCGGTGGTTGTTCTGCCGGTCTCCTTTGATTGGGATGACGTGGGGAGTTGGGCCGCATTG
Organism: Planctomycetota bacterium; assembly: GCA_030748635.1. Lineage (GTDB taxonomy): Bacteria > Planctomycetota > JACQVV01 > JACQVV01 > JASMLP01 > JASMLP01. The sequence goes on along the minus strand of JASMLP010000004.1, from coordinate 43,634 downwards.
CCCCGTCATCGGGCTGCAGATGATTGTGGGAATGTTGTTGTGGGGGAACACCTCGGGATCGATACCGAGGAGTCGGTCGTTTTTTCCGAAGGGGACCATCTGGTGGCGACTCTGGGCGTTCGCGATTTAGTGATCGTACGAACCGCGGATGTCACTCTGGTTTGCTCTCGTGATCGGGCCGAAGAGGTGAAACGTCTGGTCGAGGCGCTTCGGGAGCAGGGTGGCGAGGATCGGACATGAGAGTCTTGGGCTTGGATCACGGGAGTCGTCGGGTGGGAGTTGCGATTACCGATTGGCTGGGGATCACAGCCCAGGGGGTCGGAACGATGGATGGGAAGGATCAGGAAAAACTGTTGCGAGATATTCAGGAACTGGTGACTGAGCGGGATGTGGAGCGCATCGTGGTGGGGCTCCCGATCAACATGGACGGCTCCGAGGGGCCGCAAGCCTTGACCGTTCGGCATTTTGCGGAACGACTGGAAGGGCACATGCCTCAGATCCCAGTGGAATTATTCGATGAACGGCTGACCAGTGTGGAAGCTGATCGGATACTGGATGAAGTCGGGATACGCGGCCCTGATCGGAAAAAGCATCGAGACCGGATTGCAGCTCAGGTTCTTTTGCAGGACTGGCTCGAGGTCGGTCGAACCTGATTCCGGGTCGATTCCTGGCAGAAAGAGCTTCGAAACATTCTGGAATTTCGAGGTTTACAAGTCCTGAGCGGGTCGTTACATTGTCGCCTTTCCAGAATTGAAAAGAGAAGGAGTCCATGGTGGACTCGAAGTGTTGTGGGGTTCCCTATTGTGGGGGGCTGCAACGCAAAGTGTTACACAATAAGGTGTTTTGTAAGAAAAATGTCGGCAACCAAGGAGAAGACCCGGGCCACCGTCGAAAAGTATCGGCGCAATGACCTCGATACGGGGAGCCCGGAAGTTCAGGTCGCTCTGTTGACGGATCGGATTCGTCACCTCATCGAGCATCTGAAAACCCATCGCAAGGACCACGCAACTCGCCGCGGGCTGATGATGCTCGTGGGTCAGCGTAGTCGACTACTGCGTTACCTGAAGAGCCGAAGCTTTCAGCGCTATCGCGATTTGATCGCTTCTCTCGGGTTGCGTAAATAATTATTTCATATTCAGAGCGTTGGTACGTTTCTGAATATGGCTCCATTGCGAGGAAGGTCTAACCGCCCACTCCAGGTAAGGAATGAGCGCGGAGTCTTTCTGCAAGTGGATTTACTAGAGGAGATTTCATTGTGGTAAGAAAAGCTACACAAGAAACCAAGGCTTCCCGTGGAAGCAAGTCGGCAACAAGCCGTCCCAAGAAGAGCTCCAAGAAGAGCTCCAAGAAGAGTTCCAAGAAAAGTTCCAAGAGAACCGTGAAAAAAACTCCGTCCAAAACGGGAAATACTTTTCCGTCGCCGATTCATCGAGTGGATCTCGATCTTGGTGGACGTCGCCTGAGTTTTGAGACCGGCCGAATGGCTCGTCAAGCGGACGGTTCCGTCTATGTCCAGTATCAAGACACGGCAGTACTCGTCGCGGCGCAGAGCGCAGATCTGCGTCGAGATCTCGGTTTTTTCCCGCTCACGATCGACTATCGTGAGAAGACTGCGGCTGTCGGTAAGTTTCCCGGCGGTTTTTTCAAGCGAGAAGGTCGTCCTACGACCAAGGAAATTCTGACTTGCCGTCTGACTGATCGTCCTATCCGTCCACTTTTTCCCGACGGCTACAAGAAGGAGCTTCAGGTTCAGACTCTGGTCCTTTCGTCCGATCAGAAGAATGATCCCGATATCCTTTCGATGAATGGCGCTTTCGCCGCTCTTTCGGTGGCCAATGTTCCTTTCATGGGCCCATTGGGGGCGGTTCGAGTGGGTCGAGTCGATGGGGAATTCGTACTCATGCCGACTCAGGAGGACCTGCAAAAGAGCGATCTCGATCTTGTCGTGGCCAGTTCCAAGGATGCCATCGTCATGGTCGAAGCGGCGGCGAAAGAGGTGCCTGATGAGGTTGTTCTCGAAGCCCTCTTCTTCGGCTTCGAAGCGGCGCAGCCGATTATCGAGGCGATCGAGGAGCTTCAGGCCAAAGTGGGTCCGGTCAAGGAAGAGGTGCAACCCCCGGAAGTCAACGAGGACTGCAACCGCTTTATCGAGAAGACCTATCGCAAGGAGCTCGAAGCGGGTTTGACGCTTTCTCCCAAACGGGATTCGGGTCAAGCTATTCGGGCGTTGCGCAAGCAAATCCTCGAAGACCACGGTCCAGACTCGGAAACCGGGGAAGTTGGAAGCGGTCAGTACGAGTCCAAGGATCTCATGGCCGGATTCGGGAAACTGGAAAAAGCGATCGTTCGGGACATGATCCTGAAGAAGTCGTTACGCATCGATGGACGTGGGTTGCAAGATATCCGACCGATCCATTCCGATGTCAATGTCCTTCCCCGAACTCACGGTTCAGCTCTCTTCACTCGTGGTGAGACTCAGGCTCTTGTTTCGACAACTCTTGGGTCGGCTCGGGATCAACAGAAAGTCGACGGCCTTCTCGATCCGGTATCGAAGCGGTTCATGCTTCACTACAACTTTCCTCCCTTTTGTGTTGGCGACGTGCGACCCATCCGAGGGCCAGGACGACGGGAGATCGGGCACGGGGATCTGGCTGAACGTTCATTGGCGCCGGTGCTTCCTGACGCGAGCGATTTTTCCTACACCATCCGCTTGATCTCCGAGATTCTCGAATCCAACGGATCCAGTTCGATGGCCTCGGTTTGTGGGGGCACGATGGCTCTCATGGATGCCGGTGTTCCGATTCGGCGCCCGGTGGCCGGGATCGCCATGGGGTTGGTGAGCGACGGGAAAAAGAAATTTCAGATTCTCTCGGATATTCTCGGAACCGAAGATTACTGCGGGGACATGGACTTCAAGGTTGCTGGGACAACGGAGGGTGTCACCGCAATGCAGCTGGATTGCAAGGTTGCGGGAGTCAGTAAAGATGTGATGCGTCAAGCTCTCGAGCAGGCTCGAGAAGGTCGTCTTCATATTCTGGGTGAGATGTTGACGCCGCTCGAAAGGCCGCGTCGAGATATCTCTATTTTTGCTCCCAGGACTTTCCGGATTCAGATCAATCCGGAAAAGATCTCGCTGGTTATCGGTTCGGGTGGAAAGACGATTCGTTCTATCCAGGAGGAAACCGGAGCGAACATCGAAATCGAGGACGATGGGACGGTCGAGATCTTCTGCGTCGAGATGGATGGTGCCGAAACCGCCAAGAAGCGGGTCGAGGATATCTGTGCCGAGGCTGAGGTAGGCAAGCTTTACTTCGGTAAGGTGAATTCCATCAAGGATTTCGGCGCATTCGTAGAAATCCTTCCCAAGACGGATGGTCTGGTTCATGTCTCCGAACTCGCCGAGGATTTTGTCGGCAATGTTCGGGATGTGGTCCGGGAAGGAGAGGAGATCTGGGTTAAGGTCCTTTCGATCGACGATCTGGGACGAGTCAAACTCTCCAAGAAGGTCGCCGATCGAGAAATGGCGTCCCGCAAGGGGAGCTAGTTCCTCTTTACCGCCTATTTCAATGAAAAGCATCGACCGTTGCGCTTGCAGGAGGGCGGCGGTCGTTTTATTCTCTAAGGCTTCTCTTCAACAAATACTGCTTCCCAACAGTCGATTTCTTTGAGGTCCATGATGCAGCGTTGCCACTTTGTTCGTTTTCTGACCCTGGTCTTTCTCTTCTGGGGTACAGCACCTCTTTTGGCCGATGAAATTCATCATAAGAAGGCCAAGAAGACCTCTCGATTTTTCATGGATGTTGAAATTTCTCGAATTACATACTCGACGGTTTATTTCAAATACATGGATTCGGGTATGCGTCGAGCCGGAGCGCAGGAAGAGAAACTTTCCAATATCAAAGAGATCGTCTTTACCTACAAGCCCAGCAGTTATATGCGAGCCGAAGAAGACGAACGGCGGGGGATGTATAAGGATGCGATCAAATACTACGAGAAGGCTCTCAAGGAGCGGAAGGCCGCGGCCTGGGTTTCTCAGTATTGCTACTACAACATCGCGCAATGCTACCTCAGGATGGGGAAGCGGGCCGAGGCGATGAAATCTTTTCAGGCCCTCCTGAAAAAGGAGAGCGATTCTCGATTTTATGGCGAAGCGTACACCGCGATGGCCCGGATTCATGTGAGTCTTGGGGATACCGCGGCGGCGATGTCGGCTCTGGATACACTCATCGCGACGGCGGGAAGGACGGAGCTTGCAGACGAGTGGGGATATCAGGCCAAGCTGGAAAAGGCCGGTTTTCTGGAAAATCAGAGTAAGACGGGGCCCGCCCTCAAGCTCTATCAGGGTGTTGCCTCCGATAGTGGAAGTAGCTATCCCGGAATTTCCCGAATGGCTAAACTCGGGGAGGCTCGTTGCCTTCAGAAGGAAGGGAAGGCTTCACAGTCTCGGACCATCCTGAAGCAGGTTCTCCAGGCTGCGGGGTCGGAGGAGATGGAAGTCCTCGCCGGCGCTTACAACGGAATCGGTGGGTACCACGTTTCCCAGGGAGAATGGAAAGACGCACTACTCGCTTACTTGCGGGTGGTGACTCTCTACGAGGGGGTTCAGTCCCAGATGCCCGAAGCGTTGTTCAATTCGGCCAAATGCTTTCATGTCCTTTCGGACCAGGAGGGCAATCCAGAGTGGAGGAAGCGGGCGGTGTCTTTGTACGGTCGCCTCAAGGCTCAGTACGGTGGATCCCCTTACGCGCGGATGAATTACAAGAAGTAGTCTGGCTGTTCCGGAGTGGCGTTATGGGGCCGGGCTCTTGATGGAGCTTGGGACCTACGCTGAAGGTTCCTGCGCGATTTCGATCAGGACGCCGTGGGTATCTTTCGGGTGAAAGAAATTGACCAGACATCCACCGGCTCCCACGCGCGGTTGGGGGTAGAGCGCCGTGTATCCCAGGGCGGCAAACCGAGCGGTTGCCTCCTCGATATTTTCGATGTGAAAGGAGAGATGGTGGATTCCCGGGCCACGCTTTTGCAAGAACTTGGCAATGGCCCCCTCGTTACCGGTGGGTTGGAGCAATTCGATGGTGGTTCCGTGGGACGCAAGTTTTTGTACCCGGACGGCCATCGAGGGGACATCCTCTTCGAGGAGGAGTTGGTAGCCCATCGCTTCGCTCCAGAACTTTGAGGTGTTTTCGATATCCTGTACTGCGAGGCCGATGTGATCCAGTTGCATGGAGTTGTTCCTGTGGTCGATGAGCTGGGTGAGAGGGAATACGATCTGTCTTTTCTATCTGGGGACGAAGGGCTATTGTAGCGGTGAGTGGGGCTGCGTTGTAACATGTGGCCTCGACAAGAAAAGGGATTCACCGGAAACTGTCGGTCGCTTCCAGTCATGAAGATCCACAAGATCCTGATTGCTAATCGCGGGGAAATCGCCCTGCGCATCATCCGGAGCTGTCGCGAGATGGGTATCGGTAGTGTGGCTGTGTATTCGGATGTGGATAACGGCTCTCCTCATGTCTTGGCTGCCGATGAGGCTTATCGCTTGGGGCCGGCAGAATCCTCCGCGAGTTATCTGGATATCGAAAAATTGATCGCAGTGGCGCGGAAGTCTGGAGCGGATGCGATCCACCCTGGATACGGCTTTCTGGCTGAAAACGGAGATTTTGCTGAAGCGGTGATCGAGGCCGGGCTTCTGTTTATCGGACCTTCACCGGAGGTTATCCGCCGAATGGGAGACAAGGTGGCGGCCCGAGAGGCGGCTTCCCGTTGCGGCATGCCGATCATTCCGGGATCTCCGGGGCCCCTTGAAGAGGGGGAGGATCCGGTCGGACAGGCCGAATCGATCGGGTATCCCTTGCTGGTCAAGGCGGCCTACGGTGGGGGGGGAAAGGGGATGCGGGTGGTGCGGTCCCCGGAAGACCTCGAAGGGGCGTTGCGTCAAGCCCGAGGAGAAGCTGAGGGGGCTTTTGGGGACGGCACGGTCTATCTCGAGCGGTTTCTCGAGCGGCCTCGTCACGTCGAAATCCAGGTGTTTGCGGATACCCACGGCAACGCCATTCACCTGGGGGAGCGAGATTGTTCCATTCAGCGTCGTCATCAAAAACTGGTCGAGGAATCCCCTTCGACTGCGGTCACGCCAGAGCTTCGGGCTTCGATGGGAGAGGTTGCGGTTCGGTTGACCCAGGAAGTCGGATATGTGGGAGCCGGTACCATAGAACTCCTACTTCTTCCCAACGGTGAATATTTCTTTCTGGAGATGAATACCCGACTGCAGGTCGAGCATGCGGTGACCGAGATGGTGACCGGAATCGATCTGGTGGCGCTTCAGATTCAGGTTGCGGAGGGGGAGTCCTTGCCGCTGACTCAGGACGAGATCGACTTCCGAGGACACGCGATCGAATGCCGGATTTATGCGGAAGATCCTTATCAAGGGTTCATCCCTTCACCGGGTCGGGTCGAAGGCATGAAGCGTCCGGACGGTCCTTTTGTTCGCATCGATTCGGGGGTGCGTCAGGGAAGTGAGGTTACGATGTATTACGACCCGATGATTTCCAAACTCATCGTCTGGGGTCGGAGTCGGTCCGAAGCGATCAGCAGGATGCGTCGGGCACTGTCGGAATACACCTTGGTGGGTATTCAAACTTCTGTGCCGTTTCATCTCGCGGTCATGAATCATCCTGACTTTATTTCCGGCGATGTTTCGATCCGGTTTCTGGAGGAGTCTCTCGTCGATGGGATCGAGCGACCGGATCCTCGGGAAGCGGCATTGATCGCGGTGGCTCTGGAGCACGTTCGGCGTTCGGTTGCCGGAGCCCGGACCCGGAATCCAGGGGAATCTGCTTCCTGGAATCCGTGGAAGATGGTGCATCGCATGAAGGGGCGGAGGTCCTAGTGAAATATCGAGTTACTTGTGAAGGCTCCGGGTGGGATATCGAAGTCCGGGGAGGAGGCGAAGACGGCCCGTTCGAACTTCAGGTAGATGGAGAGACGATCCCGGTGCTGCTGGAGCGAGGCGGGGGGGCGATCCGGCGTCTCGTTCTGGGCGACTCCCAGAGGGAGTTCGGGTTTCAATCCTCAGGAGAAGGGAATTACCACATCGGACTGGATGGAAACGATTATCAGGTTTCTGTGGTGGATGCTCGTATGGCTCGTTTCCAGCAAGTGTCCACGCAAGAGGATGAGGATGACAGCGAGTGTCGGGTCGAGGCTCCGATTCCCGGTCTGGTGGTGAGAGTTGATGTCGGACTTCAGCAGACGGTAGAGGCGGGTCAGTGTCTGCTCGTACTCGATGCCATGAAACTGGAGAACGAGATCGTGGCCTCGGCGGCGGGACGGGTCGAAGAGATCCTGGTTTGTGAAGGGGATGCGGTGGAGAAGGGGCAGGTACTGGTGAGGCTTTCGAGATGAACTCTGGCTCGCCGAATGAACGTAGGACTTCAAGTGATCTGGAGCTTGACCCCTGCTATTTTGCCGAGGCGCCTAGGGAGAATGAGGTTCCCGGAGAATATCCCTTCACTCGTGGCGTCTATCCATCGATGTATCGAGGTCGTCTCTGGACCATGCGCCAGTATGCGGGATTCTCAACACCCGAGGAGAGCAATCGTCGGTATCGATATCTGCTAGATCATGGTCAGACCGGTCTTTCGGTCGCTTTTGATCTTCCGACTCAGATGGGATACGACTCGGATCATCCCATGGCCGAAGGGGAGGTGGGCAAGGTGGGGGTGGCGATCGACAGCCTGGCAGATATGGAGGTGCTCTTTGACGGCATTCCTATGGCCGAAGTCAGTACGTCGATGACGATCAATGCGACGGCTCCCATCCTTTTGTGTTTTTATCTGGCGGTCGCCGAAGCTCAAGGAGCCGATCTGTCTCGAGTTTCGGGTACGGTTCAAAACGATATCTTGAAGGAATACATCGCTCGCGGAACGTATATTCATCCTCCGCGCCCCTCGCTTCGGCTGGTCACGGATGTCTTCGATTTTTGTGGTCGTGTGGCTCCACGCTGGAACACGATTTCGATTTCGGGATATCACATTCGAGAAGCGGGCTCCACCGCGGTGCAAGAGGTGGCATTTACGCTTTCCAATGCCGTGGCCTATGTGAAGGCGGCTCTGGACCGAGGGTTGGAAGTGGATCGTTTCGGGGCTCGGCTCTCGTTTTTCTTCGGGGCGCACAACCATCTCTTCGAGGAGGTGGCCAAGTTTCGGGCCGCGAGGAGGATGTGGGCGCGAATCATGAAGGAACGATTCGGAGCCACCAATCCCAAGGCGTGGATGCTCCGTTTTCACACCCAGACCTGTGGTTCGACGCTCACTTCGATCGAACCGGAAAACAATGTCTCTCGCGTAACTCTTCAGGCGCTTTCATCGATTCTGGGGGGAACCCAGTCGTTGCATACCAACGCTCTGGATGAGGCGCTTGCCCTTCCGACCGAGGAAAGCGCTCGAATCGCTCTGAGAACCCAGCAGATTTTGGGTGAGGAGAGCGGGGTTCCCGATGTGGTCGATCCGCTGGGAGGATCCTGGTATCTGGAAGATCTCACCGATCGTTTGGAAAAGGCTGCGATTGTCGAGATGGACCGGATCGAGGAGATGGGGGGATCGATCGCCGCGGTGGAAAATGGTTATTTCAAGAAGGCGATTTACGAGAAAGCGTATGCGGAGCAGAAGCGGATCGATCGGGGGGATCAGGTGGTCGTCGGGGTCAATCGTCATCGAGCGCCCGATGCCGAGGTCGAGCCTCCCTTGCAGCCGATCGATCCGGGGGTTCGGAAGCGGCAAATCGATCGTTTGGAAGGTGTTCGGGGTCGTCGTAGCGAAGAAGAGGTTGCGCGCTGTTTGGCAACTCTGGAGGAGGCTGTCCGGGAACCAGAGGCCAATATTCTGGATCCGATGTTCGAGTGCGTGAAAGCCTATTCCACTTTGGGCGAGATCAGCGGCTGCCTGGAGCGAATCTGGGGGAGATACCGCGAACCCTCGTTCTGAGTTTTTTGCAAGTTCTTTTCTCGGTACCACTTGACGCATAGGCCTCGGCTCCGTAGCGTACCCCAAATGTCTTTGGATCAGATGACCTGACGGCCATCTCTTTGATCACAAAACCAGGAGGAAGTGACGTGTCTGTCTGGGTACAAGATTTCATGGCGGGGGTTCAGGGAAAAAATGCGGCCGAGTCAGAGTTTCACCAGGCGGTCGAAGAGGTAATCGAATCGCTGGAGCCGGTTCTCGATCGGCATCCAGAGTACCGCAAGTCGAAAGTTCTGGAACGAATCGTCGAGCCGGAACGAGTTGTGATGTTTCGAGTTCCCTGGGTAGATGATCAGGGAGATGTTCAGGTGAATCGTGGATTTCGGGTCGAGTTCAACAGCGCACTAGGCCCCTACAAGGGGGGGTTGCGATTTCACCCATCGGTCAACCTGGGAATTATCAAATTTCTTGGGTTCGAACAGATCTTCAAGAACGCTCTGACCATGACTCCGATCGGGGGCGGTAAGGGCGGTTCGGATTTCGATCCCAAGGGGAAGAGTGATCTCGAGGTCATGCGTTTTTGCCAGTCCTTCATGAGCGAACTTTTCCGCCATATCGGAGCCGATACCGATGTACCTGCGGGAGATATTGGCGTCGGGGGTCGTGAGATCGGATTCATGTTTGGGCAGTACAAAAAACTCGTCAATCGCTTTGAGGGTGTTTTGACCGGGAAGGGGCTCGCGTGGGGCGGTTCGTTGATTCGTCCGGAAGCGACCGGCTACGGGCAGATCTATTTCGCCGCCGAGATGCTTGGCACTCGCGGAGAAACTTTTGAGGGCAAGCGCTGCGTGGTTTCCGGTTCCGGAAATGTGGCGCAATTTGCGACCGAGAAAGTGATCGAGTTGGGCGGTAAAGTGATCACGTTGTCCGACTCGGGCGGATGGATTCTCGATGAAGAGGGAATCGATCGAGACAAACTCGAGTTTGTCATGGATCTCAAGAATGCCCGGCGGGGCCGGATTCATGAATACGTCGAGAAGTATCCCTCGGCGGTTTACCATGAAACGGATCGAAGTCGGGAAGATAACCCCATCTGGGATGTTCCTTGTGAGGTGGCCCTTCCTTCGGCCACTCAGAACGAGATCTGCGAAAAAGACGCCCAGAATCTGGTCAAAAACGGCTGTTACTGCATTTCCGAGGGGGCGAATATGCCTTCAACGCCGGAAGCGGTGAGTGTTTTTCTGGAGGCGAAAAGCCTCTATGGTCCCGGAAAAGCGGCGAACGCTGGCGGGGTCGCCACGAGCGCGTTGGAGATGAGTCAGAACAGTATGCGCGAGGCCTGGTCTCGTGAGGAGGTGGATCGGCGACTGAAGGGGATCATGGTCAATATTCACAAGATCTGTTTCGAAACCGCCGAGGCTTACGGCACTCCGGGAAATTATGTCAACGGCGCCAACATTGGCGGCTTCCTTCGAGTTGCGGGAGCCATGACCGACCAGGGCGTTGTCTGAGAACAAACGTTTTTTCGAGGAAGCCGGGGTGGAAGTTGTTTCCCCCGGCTTCTTTTTTTTACAGAGGAATGTTGCCGTGCTTTTTGGACGGGTTCCGGTCTGCTTTGTTCTCGAGAAGGCTGAGGGCTCGGCATAGGCGACGGCGAGTCGTGCGGGGACGAATCACGTCGTCGAGATAGCCCAGGCGCGCGGCGACGTAGGGATTGGCGAACGTATCGCGATATTCGGTTACCAGTTCGGTCTGGCGTTCGACTGGATCTTTCGCATCGGCGAGTTCTTTCTTGAAGACGATCTCCACCGCACCCTCGGGTCCCATGACGGCGATCTCTGCGGACGGCCAGGCGAAGTTGAAGTCGGCCCGGATGTGCTTGGAGTTCATGACATCGTACGCGCCGCCGTACGCTTTGCGGGTGATTACCGTGATTTTGGGTACAGTCGCTTCGCACCATGCGTAGAGGAGTTTGGCCCCGTTTTTGATGATGCCGCCGTGCTCTTGGGCCACACCCGGAAGAAATCCGGGTACATCCACAAAGGTGACAAGCGGAATATTGAACGCGTCGCAGAAGCGAATGAATCGCGCCGCTTTGATCGAACTGTTGATGTCGAGAGTACCGGCTAGAACCATCGGTTGCTGGGCAACGATTCCTACCGAACGACCGTCTAGGCGAGCAAATCCGATCAGAATGTTTTGCGCGTAATGCTCCTGGACCTCGAAAAATATGCCCTGGTCGACCACTCGGTGGAGAACCTCTTTCATGTCGTAGCCCGTGCGCGGGTTGTCGGGGATGAGGGTGTCGAGTTCGGGATCTTCTCGAGCCGGGTCATCTCCCAGGTCCTGGGCGGGCGGGTCTTCCATGTTGTTCGATGGGAGGTAGGAGAGCAGGGTCCGGAGGGACTCGATACACAGGAGTTCGTTGGAGGAGCGGAAGTGAGCAACCCCGCTGATTTCATTGTGGGTCTTCGATCCCCCTAGTTCTTCGAAGGAGACCTCTTCGTGGGTGACGGTTTTGATTACGTTGGGGCCGGTCACGAACATGTAGCTGGAACGGTCCACCATGAAGATGAAGTCGGTAATGGCTGGGCTGTACACCGCGCCGCCCGCGCAGGGGCCGAGGATGGCGGAGATCTGGGGAATGACTCCACTGGCCAGGGTATTGCGGAGAAAGATGTCCGCATAGCCTCCTAGGCTTTCGACTCCCTCCTGAATACGAGCTCCCCCGGAGTCGTTCAGGCCGATTATGGGAACTCCGGCTTTCAACGCGAGATCCATGACCTTGCAAATTTTCATGGCGTTTCGTTTCGAAAGGCTGCCGCCAAAGACAGTGAAATCCTGGCTGAAGAGAAAGATCGGTCGGCCGTCGATGGTTCCGTATCCAGTGACGACGCCGTCTCCGGGGAACGTTTTCTTCTCCATCCCGAAATGAGAGCAGTCGTGTTCCACGAGCATGTCCATCTCTTCGAAGGATCCTTCGTCGAGGAGTAAGTCGATTCGTTCCCGGGCAGTCCCTTTCCCACGTTCGTGTTGGGCTTCGACTCTCTTGGCTCCTCCGCCTTCACGCGCGCGCTCTTTGAGTTGGGCAAGAATTTCGAATTTGTCTGGAGTCGAACTCATGACAATTCCTCCGGAATCGGTCTACCAGTGAAAAGCGAGGGGAAGAAGTTGGTCGACAGTTTTCGACTCCTGTTCGCCGGCGGTATTGGCCATGATCACAGTCGCGTCCGGGGCCAGTTCAGCCAGCACCTGTCTGCAGGCGCCACAGGGGCGAACCGGTCCCTCGGAGACTTCGGCCACCACGGCTATTTTGAGGATGGGCTCGCAAGCTTCGCTGTGGGCTTTCCATAGGGCGACCCGTTCGGCGCACACGGTGAGGCCGTAGCTCGCATTTTCCATGTTGGCGCCGGTAAACAGATTGCCTGCGCGGTCGATGCACGCGGCTCCGACCTGGAATTTGGAATACGGGGCGTAGGCTTTCTGCCGGGCCTCGAACGCTTGTTCGATCAGTTCCTGGTCGGTCATAGTTGGGCCAATACTCCCAGGATAAGCTTTTCGAAGGCTGGGGCAGCCTCTCGACCGGTCTCCATCACCTCGTCGTGGGTGAGTGGGTGGGGACTGATCCCGGCGGCGTGATTGGAAATACAGCTAATTCCAAGGACCTCGATCTCCATATGCCGAGCGGCGATGACTTCGGGAACGGTGCTCATGCCGACCGCGTTGGCGCCACTTCTGGCGAGCAGTTCGATTTCGGCTGGAGTTTCGTAGGAAGGACCCAGTGAGGCCGCGTAGACTCCTTCACCGATCGACAGGGCTTGTTTCGCGGCGACTTCACGGGCCAACGTCCGCAAGCGTCCGCTGTAGGCTTCGGTCATGTCGGGAAATCGGGGGCCGAGATCTTCTGGGTTGTTTCCACGGAGCGGATTGGCTCCGAGCATGTTGATGTGGTCTCGGATCAACATCAGGCAGCCAGGGGACTGTTCCGGGGTGATTCCTCCGGCCGCGTTGGTAACGATCAACTGCGTGATGCCCAGACGTCCCAGAACTCGGACAGGATAGACCACCCGTTCCAGCGGATACCCTTCATAGTAATGAAAACGTCCGGCCATCAAGGCCAGGGGCGTTCCGTTCAGGGTTCCCAGAATCAGTTCGCCGGCATGTCCCTCTACGGTTGAACTGGGAAAGTGGGGGATCTGGTCGTAGGGAAGAGTGGTGGCCTGGGGGTCTTCCTCTTTAATGCGAGTTGCGAGACTGCCAAGACCGGAGCCGAGAATCAAGCCGACTCGAGGTTGGAGGGAATTGACATCTCGGATCGCGACGGTCGATTCGTCGAGTTGTTGGGAGAGTGGCGCCATCACTTCTTCCCGTTCGCGGTCGATTTCTTCTTGGATTTCGAGGAAGAGTGGAGATTCAAGCCGAGCAATCGGGCGATACGCTTGGGGACATCTGTCTGGTCCATCATCCCGATCAAGGAGGTGGCGCGAGTGCCGTAGGCGTAATAGGGCACGAACAGGCCGTCGTGGCCGCTGGTATTGTAATGGGTGGCTTGGACTTCCAGAGGATAGAAGTGCAGACCCGCTCGGGCCGAAAGAACATGCCCGATTTTCGTGTTCATACGCAGTTTGAGGTTCGGGTTTTCGATCGTGGCTCGTTCCGATTCGTTGAGCGGATCGAGGCCGGTCCCTTCTTTCCAGGCCGATGCGAGATCGGCGCCGCTTTTGATCTTCTTACTGATCCATTCGCTGGAGTGGGGAACGCTCCGTATCATTTTTGGATCGACACTCTCGCTGATCGCGAGACCGCCCGTTGGGTGATCGGCGGTGATAAAGATCAGGGTATTTTTATTCTTGCGGGCAAAAGAAACGGCGACTTCGACCGCTTTGGCGAAGGCGATGGTCTGGTGCGCGATCGCGCACCCGTCGTGTGCGTGTCCGCCGTGGTCGATCCGTCCCCCTTCGACCAGCAAAAGAAAGCCGGGGTTCCGAATGGAAAGGGCCTTCAGCGCCTTGGCGGTCATGTCCGCGAGGGAGGGTTCTGTCTCGGGGTTCCGGTCTTGCTCGAAAGACATGTGGCTGGAATGAAAGAGACCGATAATTCGGGATTTTCGGCTCTTTGCAAGGGATTTGGGGTCGGTGACCAGGTCGTAGCCGGCTTGGACATACTCCTTGCGCATTTCTGCGCTGAACACACGTCCACCTCCGCCGAGGAGGACATGGGATTTGTTTCGGGTCATCTGGGCGGCGATCGATTTTTCTTGTGAACGGTGCACTACATGAGCCGAAAACGCCGCGGGAGTCGCGTGGGTGAGTCGCGTGTTGGTGACGATCCCGGTTCTCAAGCCTCGGTCGTGGGCGGCCTCGAACAGATTGCGGATCGGCTTCCCTTCTCCGGTGATCGCTATGACGTGATTGGGCACCTTTTGTCCGGTGGCCAGCGCGGTGGCTGATGCCGCGCTGTCGGTCACGATGTGACTCGACGAGTGGGTCGAAAGGTAGCCTCGTATCGGTAGCTTTTCGAAGGAGAGTGGAGTTCCTGGGTCGCCGGCGAGAATCCGACCTAGAGCCACCTGGTTCAGCCCCATTCCGTCACCGATCATGATGATGACGTTTTTGGGGGCGGAGGTTTTCGAGGAAGGAGATGATTTTTGCGCCGAAGTCGGGGCGATTCCCAGAACTGTCAGCGCAACGAGAATCGGATACGTAATCTTTGTTGTGATGTTCATCGGTATTCGATGCTTCCCTCGTTTAGTTTTTGGATGGTCGCATCCAGTTTTTGGCGCAATGAACTGGGGAGTTCATCTTTTAGATCGTACGCTACTCGGCTCAATATGGGGAGGTTTTGCCCCACGGTTTTACGGTTTCGGCAGAGTCGGGTCCAGACGTCCAGGAGTGCGTGATGGAGGTCGATCCGGACATCGTATCCGAGAAGGATTTCGTTGGAGGATCTGGAGGCCGGCTCAGATCCCATGTGCAAGATCGCCCCGGCCTGGTTGTCGGGAATCAGTTCGGACAGACGATTTCGTATCGTCTTCCAATCCTGGTATCCAGAAGCTCCCTGGTCGAGGTGTTCGATACGAACTCGAGATACGTTCGTGGCACGAGCGCCGGCCTGGATGCCCGTTTCGTACTCAATGCTTGAAGGGTGTTTTCCTCCGGCGAGAAAGAGAAGTGGTTGACCGGGAGAACGTCGAGCAGCCAACAGAGCGGCGAGATAGCCTGGCGCACGTCGGTCCATCGGTAGGGTGATCACATTGGTCGCCAGAGGGGGGAGTGACGGGTTGGGGGCCGAGGCGTCGACCCACAAGAACAACACGTCCGAATAACTAGGAGCGACATGAAGAAGCGCTTTCCTGTAGCCGCGTCCCAGAGCGACGACGATTCCCAGGTCGGTGCGGCTGGCCAGTATTCGTAGGGTGTCGATTCGTTCGTCTTCGGCGTTCACTTCGATGCGTCGAGTTGGGACTTCGTGACGTCGCGTCCACTCCGAGAGAGCTCGGTCGGCTTCGGTTTCCATCCAGCGCATGCCGGCGGCTGATACGGGACTGGCTACGCCGATGCCCCGGGCTTTGGCGGTCGGGGTGTTTTTCGGGTCCGGCGGGGTCGGGGCGGGCGTGATGCTACGGATTCGGTTTTCCTCGATAGAACGGTCGGGGGGATTCGTCCGGAGGGTCTCTTCTTCGAGTTCGCGCAGGACGATGCCTGTTTTGGTTCGGTTGCGACCGCGAGTAAACATGATGTGCCCGTCTCCGCCCGAAGCGAGAAAATCGTTGGTGACAACACGGTAGATTCTGGAGTCGACCAGAGGTTGTCCATCGACCCAGACCTCGATCAGCCGGTTGCCCACGGGCCTCCGTTCGTCGTGGGTATAGCTCATCCCGCTCACCTCCAGAACAAACTTGTCCTGGCTGAGGTTGTACTCCAGCCCTTGCCTGATTTCGGTGCCGGTGAGTTCCATGGTGACCAGGGTGTTTCCGAAGGGAGAGAGTTCGAATAGGTTGCGACGGAAAATCTCCCCGGCGGGAATATCGGTTCGCAATCCGGTCTTGTTGGTAAGAGCGATACTGGCTCCGGTGCGTTTGCGCATCTGGTCGGTGACCCAGTTGCCCACCGGGCTGGAGAGGAATCCCCGGTTCCTGGTGAGTGGGATCGTGGATTTTCCGACCCGGACATCCATGATCCGCCCAATGTCCTCCTGGTAGGGAGTAAAGATTTTTTGAGCATTTTCGTCCGGTGGGTAGTCTTTGCAGTTCAGGCTCACCAGTTCACCGGAAAGTTCGAGCAGTTTATGACTGCGCGCACTGAATACCAGGTCGACTCGGTTGATCGCGGAGGCTTTCCCAAAAGTCTGGAAGTACCAGACTCCGGTGTCGGGATGACGCCAGCCGCCGGGAAGACCCGTATGGGAATGTCCACCCAGGATGAGAGGGATGCGCGGGAAAAGACCGGCAAGTTCCTGCTCTTTCTCGATCCCAGAGTGAGAGATGAGGAGAACAAAGTCTTGTTGGGTCGGGCGAAGCTCCTCGGCCGCACTCAAAATCCCTTCTTTTTCGGGGAGAAACTCGAGGCCCCGGGTAAGTCCGGGGCCGACCACGTTTTCCATGTCGCTGGTCGTGAGACCGATGACCGCGAGGCGAATGCCCTCGATTTCACGCAGAAGGTGTGATTGAAGAAAAGGAGGAGCGCGTCCGGACGCGGTTTCTCGGCAGTTAGCCGCAAGGAATGGGAAGTTGGCTCGTTTCGCCAGTCGTCGGGCGTTGTCGATGCCGTGATCAAATTCGTGATTGCCCAGAGCGACGGCGTCGTATCCGATGCTGTTCATGATGTCCACGACGACATCGCCCTTGGTCAGGGTTCCTTCGGGTGTGCCCTGGTAGAGATCCCCGGAGTCCAGGACCAGGAGGTGGCCTCCCTTTCGGGAGACCTCTTCGCGGACCTTGTGGATGTAGGTGGCGGCCGACAGAAGCCCGCCGATCAGGGGCGGGTTGGCGGGGTCGACCCAGAATCCTTTCTGGGGAAGGATCTGACCGTGGATGTCGTTCGTGTGCAGAATGGTGATCCGGACCAGGGCGTCGGTGCGTTCATCCGGTAGTTTGTATTCCGGACCGCAACCGACGACCAGGAGGCTGCCAAGTAGAAAAAGCGTTGGGAGGAACGCTTGGCTTCTCATTCCTGGCTCCCCATCCCGGTTTTCATGGCTTCCAGTTCACGGATCCGAGAGCCAACGCCATCGAGCTCGCGGTTGGCCGCGGAGTCTTTCCAGAGAGTACGCCAATGGCTGACGAGGGTTGCGATCCGTTCGCGGGAGGTTTCAGGAATCTGGTTCATGAGGTCGACCGTGGGGTCCTGGTCGCTGGTGACAGCGTTCAGAAGCTGACTGGAGAGAGTGGCGACTCCCTCGTTTTTGTCCTCGGACGAAAGGGCTTCAAAGCCTTCTTCGGCGCCGTGAGCCTGGCGGTGGAGGGAGGCGATCTGGTCTCCGGTTCCTAAGGAGCCGAGAAGCTTTTCCAGAGCAGATCTCAGGTGTCCCTCTATCAACAGATCTTTCTTGATCGCGCGCAGCGCGTCCAGGCCTTTATCGATCGATTCCAGTTCGTCGGAGGAAGCTCCGGCTGCAGACTCCATCGCTTCGGCGACCTTCTTCTCGATCGAGGCGAGGATCGTTTTCTCGCGCAGGGTTTGGGCTTCTTTGAGCCAGCTCGAATCGGGATCGGCTTGCTGGTAACGAAGGATGAATTCATCGGCGACCCAGAGCGCGTTTCCGTGTCCGGTGCCCTTTTCGAGAGCACTCGATGCGTCGCGAACGTAGCGGTAATCGCTTTCCTGCACGGTGATCAAGGCCCCGGCGAGACAGGCGGTCATGAAACTGGCCATGGCGCCGGCGCACATCGCCTTGAGGCCCAGCTTGGCCAGATCGTGGCGACGTTCCGGAGCGATGCCTCCGATGCCGCCGAGTTGGATGGCGATCGAACTGAAGTTGGCGAAACCGCACATAGCGTAGGTGCCGATCATGAAGGCGCGTGGACTGAAGGATGCGGCGAGGAGCGTCATGGGACGTTCTGCGGTGAGACTCATGTACGCCACGAACTCGTTCACGGCGATTTTGGTACCCAGCAGATTTCCGAAGGACGAGCAGTCGGCAGCGGGGACCCCCATGACCCAGGCGAGCGGCCAGAAGACGTATCCGAAGAATTGTTTGAGCGACCCAGGCCAGTAGGCCTGGATCCAACTGGATCCGGCCGTGGTCCAAAGAAGCGCGTCTTTGAGCAAGGAAAGACTCCAGTCGAGCATCGCGACCAGAGCGATGAAAGCGAGCAACATGCCGGCGACGTTGATGGCGAGCTGGATTCCATCCGCGGCGCCGGCGGCCGCGGCGTCGACCACGTTCGCGTTGGGTTGCTCCAGTTCGATCTTGACCTCGCCCGCGGTCACCGACTCTTCGGTTTCGGGAACAAAGATTTTGGCCAGAAGAAGAGCGGCGGGTGCGGACATGATCGAGGCGGCCAGGAGGTGGCCAGCGCTGACTCCAAAGGCGACATAGGCCACCAGGACACCGCCGGCGATGGTCGCGAACCCTCCGGTCATGAGCGCCATCAGTTCGGAAGTTGTCATGGTGGAGACGTAGGGCTTGACGACCAGCGGGGCTTCGGTTTGACCGACAAAGACGTTGGCGGCGGCCGAAAGCGATTCTCCTCCGGAGACGCCCATCAAGCGGGTCATGATCTTGGCCATACCGACAACGATCCACTGGATGATACCTAGGTAATAGAGGACGGACATGAGACTGGCAAAGAAGATGATCGTGGTCAGGACCCGAAAAGCGAAGATCCCTCCCTGCCCGAATTCGTTGGCCATGCTGCCAAAGACAAAGGAGCCTCCTTGATGGGTAAAATCCAGGATCTGGTTGACGAATTCCTTGACGCCATCAAAGATCGGAAAGCCGATCGGGGTCTTGAGGATGATGATGGCGAAGGCGAGCTGGAGTGCGAGTCCGCAGATCACGATGCGCCATTGGATCTTGGAACGGTGTGTGCTTGCCAGATAACCGATGAACAAGATGGAGAGAATTCCCAGAAGGCTGATCAGATTGGGTATGTAGTTGGCCATGCTTGATGCTCCGTAAGTCCTTGTCTGGATGGACTATATGGGTGAAAAACAAAAGGTCGAACGGTATCATGAGGTTCGCGGTGAGTCAAGCGGTTTCGGTTCGATGAGGAGAGGGGATGATCTTGCTAAACCCGTGAATCCCACGTAGGATCGCTAGTCGTTTCTTCCAGGTGGATATTGTTTTACTCCAAATAGAGGTTATTTCATGACCCGGATTCCGTCGTTGCATCGCAGAGGATTCACTCTCATCGAACTCATGGTGGTGATCGGCATCATCGGACTCATCGGGAGCATGATTCTCGCGGCGATCACCAGCGCCAAGTTCAAGGCCAACGAAGCGGTTTGCATCAGCAATCTGAAACAGATTCATGTGGCCATGATGTCGTATGTGACCAACAATAATGGCTATCTTCCCCATACCGACGCGGATTCAGGAGCTCCAGGGCCCAAGTACTGCTGGTTCGATAAGATCGACGATCACTGGGGAGATTCCGGTGAAACTCGTTCCAAGCAATGTCCACTCTGGGCCGGAACCGGAAGCACGCTGGGAGATGAGAACAACCCCACTCTTCAGAAACACAGCTACAAGATGAACGAGCGAATCTGCTGGGGTGTGAATTTCGTCGATTACACGAATCACATCCGGATTGGGAAGAGGTACCCGGTGACCGGATTGGTATCCAGCGGCTACTATTTTTTCCCGTTCGATCGGTGCAAGAAGAAGAAGCAGACGGTTTTGCTCTTCGGTGGACGGAGCGACGGGACGACAGGGAGTCAGCCGTGTGGCGTCAAGGGGAGTACCGATGCCATGCGCCATGGCGAGGGGACTACGATGATTCTCTATTTTGCCGGGAATGTCGAGAAATACGACGCGGCCGGTAATGCGGGGATCAACGCCGGAGGGCGTGGTTGGAGTTCCTGGGGTACTGTGATGTGGAATCCGCTTCTGGGGGTGGAGGGCAAGTAGCGACCGGGTCGAGCGGCTTTAAGAGGACAGAACGCTTTCGCCGGTTTGGGCCCAATCCGACAGAAAAGCTTCCAGGCCGAGGTCGGTCAGGGGGTGCTTGATCAGCTTGTCGAAGACCCCAAAGGGAATCGTGCAGACGTCCGCGCCGATCTGGGCGCTTTCCAGGACATGCATGGGGTGACGGATGGAGGCGACGAGGATTTCGGTCGTATACCCGTAGTTATCGTAGATGGTTCGGATGTCGTGAATCAGCTCCATTCCGTTATGAGCGACATCGTCTAGGCGCCCCACAAAGGGGCTGATGTAGGCGGCTCCGGCCTTGGCGCTCATCAGGGCTTGTAGCGCGGAGAAGCAGAGTGTGTTGTTGACCGGGACGCCCCGATCACTCAAGGTTTTGGTCGCGCGGAGTCCGTCGGCAGTGACCGGCAGCTTGATGACGACGTTTTCTCCCATCGTGGAGATCTCTTGGGCTTCCGCGAGCATGGCTTCGGTTTCCGTGGCGACAACCTCGACCGAAACTGGACCTTTGCAGATTTCCAAGATTTCGGCGATCACCTCACGAAAAGGGCGTCCGGTCTTCGCGACCAGACTCGGATTGGTGGTGACTCCGTCGAGAATTCCCAGAGCATGGGCAGCACGGATCTCTTGGACATCAGCGGTATCTATAAAGAACTTCACGTTGGAATCTCCAGGGTGGGGCTATTCGAGTTCGAAGGGAAGCTCAATCGTGGTTCGGGAAAGACGAGTCTTGTTCAGATCGATGACGGTCAGTCGAATCCGGTAGCTTCCAGGGGGAATGTTTTTTGGAAGGATCATCTGGCTGGTAAGACAATTTTCCTTGCGAGCCACTCGATAGGAAACCTTGACTCGTTCGGTGGGGAGGCTGGGAATGGGGGTGATTCGTCCGTCGGGTTGGATCAGGTCCCAGTTCAGGGTCAGTTCGAGGTGAAAGAGGGGAGAGTCTTCACGGAGAGTGCAGTTTTCCAGGTCGCAGTAAATCTTGGCCACGTCTCCGGGGCGAAAGATCGAACTTGGCCGAGGTTTGTAGCGGCCATATCCTTCCATCACCCCTTCGATGAACAGGATTTCGCGCACTCGCAGGGGGAGATACCGGCGTTCGGACTCCATCGCCTCGTGGAGGTGCTTCGTCGCGGCGTTGTTGTCGCCGAGGCGGCGATAGATCTGAGATTGCAGGAGGGTCAGTTCGTAGTCTTTTTCGGGAATCTGGTCCTTGAATTCTTCGAGTATCTGTCGGGCGCCGATCGGATTGTCAACGAGAAGGAAGTGTTCGAGCAATCGGAGAAGATTTGTACGGAAATCGCCGGTCTGGGAGCGCAACGCACTCAGGAGGCGAGTTTCGGTAGAGACCGGAATCGGGTTGGGGGTGGGTGTTGCGGGGGCCGTTTTTCGGGGAAGAGTGGGGGTCGGTTGCCGGGGAGGATCGGGGGCCGACTGGGTCTTCGTCTTGGGGTTCACCTCCTCTTTGGGAACCGTGCGAACCCAGAGAATGTTACTGCCGCTCTGCTCGGGGTTTTGGGTGGAAGCAGGCTGTCGGGGTGCTGGAGAGGCCGGGAGAGTCTGGGGCGTCTTGGTCGAAACAACACGAGTGGATGGATCGGTTGACGGAGATTGACCGCGTGTGATCGGGGCAAAATCTGCCGGTTCGATCAGGCTGTCGAGCGGGCCGGGGGGCTCGGGCGCAGAGACCGAGGCGGTCGGCGGGGTCGAGGGGGGTCGAGGTTGCATGACACACCCCAGGGACAGCAGGCATAGGATCGCGACGAAACGCATCAGGTTACTCTTGGTCATCCTCGTTCTTGACCCGGAGATTTTGAATGTCGGTTATTGTCAACTCCCAGGTGGTGATGATCTGACGACTTTTCTTTTGAGTCGCCTTGATCCAGGGCTCACTCTTGCCGCGCTTTCGATAGACCTCGGCATCTTTTTCGAGTACCTCGTTGGCTTTCGCGATCGCTTCGTAGATCTTGGCTTCAGCCTGATCGAACTTGTCGTTGATCTCTTCCCGAGCGGCCTGAAGATCCTGTTCGTGTTCGCTTTTGAGGTCATTGGCCTCCAGGAACAACGTGTCACTTTTGGAAAAGAGTTCTTCCGCTTTCGCCCACAACTCTTTTGAAGAGGGTCCCTTGGGTCCCTCAGGGGCGGAGGGGCTGGAAGCGAGAGGGTTGGGGATCCACCCGACAAAGACCGAGACGGCAAAAAGTAGAAACAGAACCGGTCCGATTACCCAGAGTAGAAGTTGGTTTCGGTACTGTTTTTTTGCCAATTCGAGCTGGGCCGGATCTTGCTCTTCCTCGGCCGGTCGGCGTTTGCGGGAACTGGTAGAGGATGGATTGGCGCCACGACGGCGTCTCGATTGGGTGGGTTCGCGTTTGGATTCTTTTGTCACGCCCTGATTCTCCTGAGAATCTCGATAGAGATCGGTTTGTTCGGCTTATTTCGAGGCCTTTTCCAGTTCGTAGCGGGCGGGAACTGCCCGTGGGTTATTGCCAATTTCAATGATTCGCCTCCATCGGCGACGGGCTTCGGGGCCACGTCCGAGGCGTTGAAAGACCCGGGCGGCATCCCAGAGAGCTTCGGCTTTCTGGTATTCGTTTTGTGCATGATCCAGGGAAGATTCGAATTCTTGCAGAGCTTGTTGGAGGCGATTCATCTTGAAGTAAGCTCGCCCAAGGTACAGGCTGAATTTCGCGTTTTTGGGTTTTAGCTTTCGGGCTTTTTGTAGGTAGGAAAAAGCTTGTACGTAATCTGCGCGATGAAAATGAACGACTCCCAGGTCGTGGATGGCGACGGCGAGTTGCGGCTCGATATCCAGAGCTTTCTGGTAGGAGGCGACGGCGTTTTCGTATCGCCCTTCACGAAAGAATCGTTGTCCTTCTCGGCAGTACTCCTGGGCGCGCAGGAGTTTGTTGTCCGGGGACGTCGATGCTTGGGGGTTGGAGGGGTCGTGCAGGGGGATGATGTTGAATCGGCGTAGGAGTCGGGCTCGGTTTCCGGCTCGGTCTGAGCAGGTGATTTCGATTTCGGCCGGACTGTGAAGGTCGGGGAGTTCGACCGCTGCTTTCCCTCGGGGAGGGAAAGGTCCGCCGGGAACCGACTCCCACGTTCCGCTTTCGCCGACCCGAAGCTTGATCGTAACCGGTTTTTCGGAGAGGTAGGCGTCTCGAACTTCCCACCAGACGGAGTAGGAACGTCCGCCGAGGACCTGGCTATTCTCCAGAGGTTTGAAGAGTCGAGGGCTGGGAGGGGTTCGGTCGACCACGATCAAGGCGATGGGTGGGGTGACACCTGAAATCGGCGCGGCTTCCGAGTTATTGGCCAGATCGATGGATTGGGCCCGGAAGCCAAAGACTCCGTCGCGATCGGGGCGGTATAGAAAGTATCCAGGAAACGGGCCAGTCTGCTCCTTTTCGATCTTCCAGGTGCGTCCTCTGTCCCAAGTGGTCCAGAGTCGGATACGACTCAAACTGGCTTCGTTGGCCGTATAGGTTAGCTTCAGCTCGCTTTTACGAGTGAACTGTTGTGGCGTCTGAGGGGGAGTCGGGTCTTGCCCCGAGGCTCCAGGGGAAGTCCACAAGAGGATCAGGCCGATACAGGCGCACCCTATCCGATTTCTGCAAGAGAAAGCGGATCGAGACATCTTGGGCTGCCTATTTACAGATTGATCGATCGTTGACATCGAGGAGACCTGTCGAGCGGGGGTGTCCAACTCGAATCATACTTTAATGAATTTGAGTTTCTATGGGGAGCATAGCGATTTGCCGGGGAGTTGTACATTCCGACCCGGCTTCCGGTTCACGACATTTTCAGCCGGGCTTTGAAATTAGGGATGGTTCGGTCGAGGCCCTCTTCGATCGAGATCTTGGGCTCCCAGCCTAAGAGGTTGCGAGCACGGGTGATATCTGGACGGCGGACTTTGGGATCGTCTTGAGGAAGAGGGCGGAAAACGATTTCGCTGGAGCTCTGGGTTGCGGCTTTGATCTTTTCGGCGAACTCCAGAATGGTGATCTCGTTGGGATTGCCGATATTGACCGGGTCGGAGGGGCCCTTGGCCATGAGTTGGATGATCCCTTCAACCAGGTCGTCTACGAAACAGAAACTTCGGGTCTGGGAGCCGTCTCCGTACACGGTAAGAGGTTCTCCGGAGAGGCACTGGGTCAAAAAATTGGGGAGAACGCGTCCGTCACAAAGTCGCATACGGGGTCCGAACGTGTTGAAAATACGCACGATCCGGGTTTCGACTCCGTGGGTGCGATGGTAGGCCATGGTCATGGCCTCCGCAAAGCGTTTGGCCTCGTCATAGACTCCACGTGGACCGACCGGATTGACCCGGCCCCAGTAGTCTTCGGTTTGGGGGTGGACCTCCGGGTCGCCGTAGACCTCGCTGGTCGAAGCGAGGAGGAATCGAGCCCCCTTTTGCTTGGCAAGCCCCAACGCCTTGTGAGTTCCCAGTGAGCCGACCTTGAGGATCTGGATCGGAAACTGTGGAAAATCGGCGGGACTGGCTGGGCTGGCCATATGAAAGATGTGGGTAACTTCACCTTCTACATGAAGAAAGTCGGTGACATCCATTTTCAGATAGCGAAATCGTTCGTGGCCGAATAGGTGTGAGATGTTTTCGAGTGAGCCGGTGATCAAGTTGTCCAGTACAACGACTTCATGTCCATCTTCGAGGAGGACATCACAAAGATGGCTTCCTATGAATCCTGCGCCTCCAGTGATGACGACTCTCATTGGTTTTTCTCCGTATTGGGGAGGGGTTTAATTCGTGAAAGGCGACTTCGTAGTCGTATCAGATCCGGGCAAAGCTCGGTCGCTTGTTTCCACCACTTTCTCTGGCCTTCGGTGTCGCCTTTTTCTTGGGCCATTCTTCCCAGATAGTACGCAGCTTCGTAGCGGAGGGGGTCGATTTCAAGAGCTTTCAGGAAATCGGACCGGGCCCGAGTCTGCTGTCGCGAATTCATATAGGTGCGGCCTCTCAAGACGTAAGCCCGCGCGATTGCGGGGTCTTTGCGGATGGCTTTGTTGAACTGGTCGAGCGCCAGGTCTTCGCGCCCCCGAATGCTCTCGTGGGCGAGGCCTCGGGCGACATGTAGCATGGCGGAATCGGTTGTCGTTTCTCGAAGGTACCGATCAATCGTCGAGCCCGCCAGTTCGTATTTTTTTAGATGGATCAGGCAACGAGAGAGATAGTAAACCTCGAGGTCGGTCAGGTTATGAAACTCTTCCATGTAGGAAGTTCCTTCTTCGGACATGTGGAGAAGAAACTGAGTGAGAGGTTTGACGAAGTATAAAACGAGCGAGAGGTTACTCATCGCCAGTTCGTATTGTCCCGCATAGGTTTTGTAGATGAGATTGCCCAGAGCCACTTGAATGGACTGGATCAGATTTTTAGCTGAAACCGACTGGGGGTTCATGCCGAAAGTCTTCCAGAAGTTGGATTCGACCAGGAACTCGTCGGGGCTGAGCATCGGTTCGAGTTGACTCAAGCGAGCCGCTTTATAGAGGAGGCCTCCGTCGGTTTTTTCTCGATAGTGAGGAGGGAGCGGTTCACTGTAATCGGTTTCTATTTTGGACATCTGATGAAGATGAATGATGGCTTGTCGGGGACGTCGGGCCTGGAGGTGTGTCATCCCGATAAGGAGGTGGGCTCGTGGATCTCGAGGGCGGAGGGCGGACGCTTTCTGGAAACTCTGGAGGGCTTTTTCGTGCGAATCATGAAGGAGATAAAGAAGTCCGCGGGAGCAAAGAGCCAAATAGTAGTTTTTGTCGAGTTCCAGGGCTTTTTTGCAGTCCTTGAACGCCTTGCGGTCTTCTCCCACGGCCAACATGGACTGTCCACGGTAGTAGTAGATGCGCGCGTCTTTGGGGGAGAGGTCGATGGCCCGGTTGAATTTGCCGAGGGATCGATCGTATTGACCCAGCCGTGAATAAGCGGTTCCGAGGAAAAAGTGAGCTCGAACTCTGCCTGGAGCTTTCTGGGCCGCGATTTCGAGGTCCGCGACAGCGCTCAGGTGGTCTCCCTGGTAGTAGTAGGCGATTCCTCGTTCTATCAGGGTCGCTGGATGGTTGGGAAGAAGGTCGTAGGCCTGTTGGAAGAATCGAAGGGCGGATTCGATCTGGTACTCCTCCATGGCTTCTTGCCCGGATCGAAGCAGTCGTTCGACTTCTCGTTTTTTTCTCTGTTGATCGACAAGACTTCCTTGCTGTCGATCGGCCCTTTCTTCTTCGGTTTTCCACTGGAAGTAGTAAATCGCCATTCCGGAGCCGATAACCACAAGAGCGAGCAGAAGAACGAGTGATGAGACGAGTTTGTGTTTGACGATCTTTTTGAAGATGCGCGCCTGAATCGGTACCGGGCGGGCCTGGATCGGTTCGCCGGCAAGAAATCGTTCGATATCTTCTGCGAAGTCGAGGGCGGTCGGGTATCGAGCTGAAGGGTCTTTTTCTATCGTCCGCAAGCAGATGGTCTGGATGTCCCTGGGAACGGAGGGCTGGTGCTCTCGAGGTGGGCGTGGCTCTTCGTGGCGGATTTTTTCGTAAATTTCGACATTGGATCTTCCGGTAAAGGGAACCCGTCCGGTAAGGCATTCATAGAGAATAACACCGAGATTGTAGACATCCGACCGGGCTCCGATTCGCTTGAGATCTCCTCTTGCCTGTTCCGGACTCATGTAATAAGGGGTTCCGATGGCGAATCCGCTTCGAGTCAACCGTCCTTTGACTTCCGTATTTTTTGCCAGTCCGAAGTCGGTGATCTTGGCGGCCCCATCGGCATCGACTAGGATGTTTCCGGGCTTGAGATCCCGATGGATGACCCCTTCGCTGTGGGCATGATGAACGGCCTTGGCCACATCGATCAGGAGTCCAAGGCTTTTTTGAACGCCTAGCCGTTTTTTACTGATCAACGTGTCTAGGCTGTCTCCCTCGATGTACTCCATGGAAAAGTAGGGAACCCCCTGGAATCGATCCACTTCATAAACCGCAATGATGTTGGGGTGTCGCAATTTTCCCGCCGCTCGGGCCTCTCGCATGAATCGTTCGATCGACGCTTTGGTCGCTCGGTCTCCTTCTTTGAGAATTTTCAGGGCGACGATTCGGTTGAGATTTTTTTGTGAGGCTTTGTAAACGATTCCCATGCCTCCGCGGGCGATCTCTCCCAGGATCTGGTAGCCGGCAAAATTTTCCTTGTCGAATGCGGACGAACGGGCTTCTTTTCGCTTTCTGTGTTTGGTTGGCCGCGTTTGCCGGGTGGTTTTTCCGGTTAGGATACCGCTGCCTTTCGTGTCCTTCTGGCCTCGATTGATTCGTACGGTATTTCCGCAGCGAGAGCAGCGGAATCCTTTTCGTTCAGTAGATTTTTTGACCCGGAATCGCGCGCTACACTCGCTACAACTCACGATTTGCTTCTGAGGAGAAGTTGTCGGGATCACGCCGCTTTGATACTCCTCGACAAGGGTATCCTTGAAGAATTCGAGGTACTCAATCGGATCGAGATCGCCTTTTTCCATGAGGAGAAACCCGAGGCTGTACGGCTGGCCTTTTTCCTGGAGGGACTCTTGTTCTCCCCGAACCTCCTGGAGTCTCCTCTCGGGGATCAGTTGTCGTCGCGCAATCTGTTTCGCGACTTGCTCTTCTTCAGCGTGAAGTCGATCGGCGTATTCCTTGGAGCTCAAGAACTTCTGGATTTCTCGACAGACGGTTCGCAGGTCTTCTGTGTCGAGCAATCGCTGACGCAAGAGAACAAGTCCGATGTGCCGACCGTCCTGTTCGTAGGCATCCTCGAGTCCTGTTGTCAGGAACTCGCTGGGCATGAGCCCTTTTCTCAGCGCGATGCGCAGGAAGAGGTCCTCGTGGACCGTGATGGGAAGGGGCTTCTCAGGAGGCATCATCGCAAGGTGGATCGGCGCCTAAACTGTCAATGGTATCGAGGATGGGGGGGGCGAACAAGCATCGCGAAAAAACCTCTCCCACACCCCAGGGTAATCAAGGGTTTAGGCGGTAAGCAAAAGAAACGTTCAGGAATGGGGGAAGAAACTGCAGGCCGGGCCATGTATCATGTTGAATCTTCTCGAAACTTGAAATTACTGACGAACAGGAAGGAGTCCATGCGCATGGAGATTATCGATCGTGCCGTAAACAAAAATCCGGACATCGATTTGGATCCAAGGACCCTGGGGTTCGGGAAGTACTTTACCGCCAATATGTTCACTTCTCGATGGACGCCGGATCAGGGCTGGCAAAATTCGTGTATCGAGCCTTACGCCCCTTTTTCGATGGACCCAGCCTCTTTGGTGTTGCACTACGGCCAGGAGGTGTTCGAGGGGCTCAAGGCGTTTCGTCACGAGGATGGATCGATCCATCTTTTTCGACCCGAATACAACTGTGAGAGGCTCAACCGGTCGGCTCGCAGGTTGTGCATGCCGGAACTGAATGTTCAGGCGAATTTGGAGGCCATGAAGCGTCTCGTCGAGCTCGAGCAGGACTGGGTCCCCGGAGGAGAAGGGGCTTTGTATCTTCGTCCCAATATGATCGCGACCGAAGCGGTTCTGGGGGTGCGTTCGTCGACCGAATACCTCTATTACATCATCTTGAGTCCGGTCGGAAGTTACTTCAAGGATGGTTGGAAGCCGGTAAAGATCGCGACGAGTCAAGATTTTGTGCGGGCCTGCAAGGGGGGGATGGGAGAAGCCAAGACCGCCGGCAATTACGCCGCGAGTCTTCTGGCCCAGAAAACGGCGAGCGAGTCCGGATGTGAGCAGGTTTTGTGGCTCGACGCTCAGGAACGTCGATACGTTGAAGAGATGGGTGGAATGAATGTCATGTTCGTTGTGGATGGGGTGGTGTGCACCGCGCCATTAGGCGGCACCATCCTTTCGGGCGGAACTCGGGATTCGATTCGTATTCTCTGTGAGGATCATGGAGTCGGGTTCGAGGAACGGCAACTGGCTATCGATGAGGTCCTGTCTGGAGTCGCTGAGGGGCGGGTCACGGAGATCTTCGCTTGCGGAACGGCCGCTGTGGTTACACCTGTGGGGATGATCTTGCACAAGGGTCAGCAACATGAGGTTCCTGTCGGAGGACCGGAATCGATTACCAGCACGCTCTATCGGACGTTGTGTGATATCCAGAGAGGTCGGGCAGAAGATCGGCACAACTGGCTCGTGCGCGTGGTGTAGGACTCGAGGAGAGAATACACCGCTTGTCGGGAAATCCGCTTATCGACGCTCTCTTTTGCGGTGTACCTCGACCCACCCTTCTTTCAAAATCGAGAGTACCGAGAGGACTTCTTTCGAAACTTCGGGGTCGAATTTTCTGCAGCAAGGCCCTAGTCGTTGTCGCAGGTGAGCGTACAGGGTCATGAAGTTCTTGGCGACCTGAGGCTCGGAGTCAAAATCGAGAAACAGATCCAGTTCACCTACGATTGAAAGAGCTCGTGCCACGTCGAGTTCCGGGTGAATGGATCCCTCACGGTTAGCCTGTGACAGGGAGGTGATGGCTCCCTGAAGGAGTTCCATGATGACCTTGGCCGGTTCGGCGGTGAGGATCGAGATACGACGGTACCCGCGGGCAGCGCGAGGGCGGATGGTGGGTGGGGTTGAAGGCATGGTTCAGTCGAGAAGATGAAGAGCCACGCCACGTGGGATATGGGCCTGGGCTCGACGGGCAGAAAGAGGGTCTTCGGTCAATTGGAGGGCAAGGTCTCGGGCTTCCTGCTCCAGCGACGTGGCAGGAAGTTGGTGTGCTGGGTCGAAATGAAGTCGACGTTCGTGGGAGAAGTAGGCCAGGTCATCGAGAAGTTCGTCGCGCACGGCATCGAATTGTTCCTGGTGACCAGTCAGTCGACTCCGAAGACGATCGATGGTTTGCTGGCTTCGGTGGATATTTTCGGGGGAATCCAGATCGATCCATTCGAGGAGGTCCTGGAGTCCTTCCTCTTCAGGAAGATCGACGGCGATTCGCTGGCTGGCTTCGTTCACGAGGGCGGTCAAAACACTCCGCTCGGTTTCATCGATGTCCTGAGTGGCTCTTTCGGTGATTCGAGCCATGCGTTCCAGTTCCGGTTGCGCCCGCTCGAGGCGTTCTCGTACGTCGAGAAGGGAAACGAGGTTGCGGCCGACGTGACGGATTTCTTCCTCGATGTGACGCAGGGAGATAGGGATCTGACGGCGGGCCACTTCCGCTTCGAAAGCGTCCCGTGCGTCTTGTACCGGTTTGTTGGCGGCCTCTTGCTGGATTCTCGGTACGAGCGTTCGGCGCACCCGAGACGCACGTTCAACTCGAATCGTGGCCTGGATGGCTTCCAGGCTCATGACATAACTCCCCTCCGAACCTTCCTTGGTCCGATCTTCTAATGCACTCCAATTGCCTACGTATTTTTATTATAGTCCGGAATCAGGTTCATGGGTAGTTCTCGTGACTTACTTTCTGTGGAGCGTTTTGTGTCTCGATCTTCCAATTCAGATTCCGGCTCTGGAAGCCGATCGGACCAGTACATTGGCCGTACTCTCGGGGCTTGCTTGCTCAAGGAGGAGATCGGAAGGGGAGGGATGGGGATCGTCTTTCGGGCATCCCATCGAACGCTAGAAAAAGATGTCGCGGTCAAGGTTTTGCCGATTTCTGCCACGATCCGTGAGCAGGATATCGAACGATTCCAGCGTGAGGCTCGACTCGGAGCACAGATAGAACACCCCAATGTGGTGCGGATTTTGGGTATCGGGAGGACCGAGAGAGAGCACTATCTGGTGATGGAGTTGCTGCGTGGCGAAACGCTCACCGAGAGGGTTCAGCAGGGGGGAGCTCTTCCGTGGAAAAAGGCGGTAAATGTTCTTTCTCAGGCCGCACGAGGACTGGGAGCGGCGCACCGTCAGTTGCCACCAGTGATTCATCGGGATGTGAAGCCTGGAAATATCATGCTCACCGAGGACGGAGGAGTGAAGGTCCTCGACTTTGGCTTGGTGCGAGTGGAAGGGGTGGATGATTTGACACGTACCGACCAGATCGTGGGTACGGCGGCTTTCATGGCTCCGGAGTTGGTTCAGGGGGGAGGGTTGGATGTTCGAGTCGATGTGTATGCTCTTGGAGTCACCGCGTACATCACTCTTTCGGGTACGAAGCCCTTTGAAGGGAAGACCAACCTGGAAACGATTTATAAGCATGTTCGAGATGACCCTCCGCCACTGGGTCCGAAGGTTCCTGATCTTCCTTTTTCGGTTGAATCACTCGTTATGGATATGCTGTCCAAGAATCGGGAGGCTCGGCCCGCAGATGGAGATGAAGCGGCGGAGCGTCTTCTCGCTCTGCTAGAAGAGGAGGGACTTGAAAATTCTGTCCGGACCCTA
Source organism: Planctomycetota bacterium (assembly GCA_030748635.1). Taxonomy (GTDB): domain Bacteria; phylum Planctomycetota; class JACQVV01; order JACQVV01; family JASMLP01; genus JASMLP01. Next base: position 12,241 of record JASMLP010000004.1, on the reverse strand, counting down.
CCCCGGGTGGAGGAGTCAGCAGTCGAGGCGGACCCTGGCGCTGCGATTCTTCTTCTGGGTGAGATTGCTGTTGAACAGTCTTTCTTGAGTCGAGAACAGCTTTACACGGCTCTTCAGATTCAGGCTACGTATTCGGAGCCTATTCCGCTGGGAGAGGTCCTGGTTCAGGAGGGCATGATGACTCGTTCGCAGCTGGCAGACTGCTTGAGGTTGCGCGCGGTTCGTAGCGCTCGGCCCTCTCCTGTCATTCAGGGGCTTCGAACCGGGGAGACTTCATTTGGGCGTCTCGCTATTCGTCTGGCCCGCGCCGCTCCGGAGGAAGTGCGTCGAGCGTTGCGGCGGCAGGCTCAAGAGGTGAGTGTGGGAGAGGGCGGGGCTCCCGCTCGTCGTTTGGGAGAGATTCTGACGGAGATGGGAGTTCTGACTTCCGATGATGTTCTCGAGATTCTGGCCTGTCAGCGGCAAAGTTTATACGAATGCATCGGATGTGGAGCAAGTTTCAACGTTTCGGGTCCGGTGCGTGCGGGTGGCGGTGGAGTTTGTCCCCAGTGTGGGTCGATCGAGGTCCGACCAGATCAGCGAAGTGTTCTGTTTTCGGCTCATATGGAAAGTTTTCAGGAGCGTCTTCGTAAAGATCTGGAGATATATCATGAAAATCGGTCCGAATCTCGACGGCTTGAACGTTGGGTCTCCGGCGACTCGAAAGATATAGATCGTGAACTTTCTCATGGGGAGATTCTGGAGCTGTTTGAGCAGGTTTTGGGTACCGACCGGGTGAATGTCGAACTGGCGGGAGAGCTTTGCTCTTTGTATTCGCCGTACCCAGTCGATGTGATTTCGTTCGTGAAGGAAGCCTATCGCTTGGGGTGGATGGTGGAGGGGCGAGCGGGCTGTTGGGAAATGCTCGGATTTGGGAAAGGAGCCTATCCAGAGGGGCTCTTTTCGAAACGACTGGAAAAGCAATGGGTAGATTCTCTGGCTGAGTTCGAGGGGGCGAGTCGTGAACTCCTCGGTACCTTGGCTTTGCTTTCGATGCCGATGACACTCGAAGATATGGTGCATGTTTCTCGGGAAGATTCTCGGGGATTACTCGAAAAGATCCGTCCGTTTCTGGAAAAAAATCTGCTAACGGTTCAGGAGGTTCGAGGGATTTCTCGGTACCGTTTTCCCTGCGCGTCTGTGCGGGAGATGTGTGTGGAATCGCTCAGTGAGCTTCAGCGCAAGGAGGTCCATGCCCGGATACTTCAGCGAATGGAGGACACTAGTTCGGATCATTTGGAGGAGGTTGCCGCGGATCTGGTTCGCCATGCCTCGGGGTGTGGCATGCAGGATAAATCTTACCTGTATCGGGGAATGGCGGCGCGACACGCCTTTTCGCAGGGGCGGTTTTTGGAGGCTCGGGAGTTCTTTCACCCTTTTGTCGAGAAGAAGGCTCCGGATCCGGCTCCGGTGAATGTCGGAGATGAAACAGCGCCCATTGACGATCCAAAATTGTCAATTCTGGAAGTTCAGCGTCTGCTGGGCGAAATCGAGTTGGAGTCTGGGGGTGTTCTTCGATCGAGAGAGATCTTGGATCAGGTTTTGAGGCAGACTCAGGCCCTGGGGAAAAGTCCCAGTTTGGCGTTGGGGTCGGCGATCGGCCGGGCTCGTTTTCAGGGGGGAGAGGTAGTGGAAGCTCGACTGGATCTGTTGCGTGCGAGTCCACCCGGGTTCGATTCCGATCCGTGGGTTATCCTGGCCCGGGCGGAGTCCGAGATTCTTTCCGATCGTTACGGTGAGGCCCGCAGATTGCTGGATAGCATCGTGTCTGTCGGCTTGGAACGAGCGATTCTGGGGGTTCGCTGGCATCGCGCCAGAGCCGCGATCGAATTTCATCTTGGGCAGTGGCAATCGGTCTTGGCTCATCTTTTGGAGGCTCGGGTTCTGGTGCTGGAAGAAGATCTTCAAGAGGAGATGCCCTCTCTTCTTCTGGACGAAGCCCGGGTTCATCTGGCCCGAGGCGAATTGGCGCGTTCGGTAAGTCTCCTCGGTCGGGTCAATGTCGCGCTTTCGGTTTCATCACAGCCCCGTGTCGAGGTGGGTTTGTACGGTCTTCGTGGTGAGGTGGCGTTCCTCGGGGGGCGCTGGGATGAGGCTCGATCGAGCTACGAGATCGCTTTGGAGCGGGCTCGAAATTATCGTCAGGCTCTCGTTCTCCCTTTTCTCATGCAAGGGTTGGGGTGGATCGCTGATGCCGAGGGGAAAATCGAGGAAGCGCACCGTTGGGCTCGGGATGCGTGGGCTCGGTTTCAGACATTTTCATGTTCTCGGGGATTGGCCGACTGTTCTCATCTTCTGGGTCGACTGGAATTGCAGAGAGGGCGTTCCCAGGAGGCTGGTGAGCACCTGGACGACGCTTTGCGATTGCACGCGGAACTGGGGGTCGAATGGAGGGTTCCTGGGCTCTATCTCGACCTCGCTTCTCTGGCGGAAAGCGAGAAGCAAGAGGGTCGCGTGGCTCCCTATCTCTCCCTGGCTCGAAGAATCGCTCGTCGTAGCGATCATCGGCCGACGCAGGCCTTGGTTTACCGGATTTTAGCGGCCCGGGCCGCGAGTGAAAAAAAGACCGAGAAAGCTGAAAAATACTATCAACGGGCGGTGGCTGCGCTTCGTTAAAGTTCTCGGGCCTGTTCGTCGATTGCGGGATGGTTTATCATCCCATCCTCGATCGTTCCGTCTCTCTGTCTACGAGCTTGGACCCGGCCGTACAGGGGGCTTGGATATAGATTTCTGTCGTGTTTTGATTACCGGGTCACGGGGAGTTCGTCCCATGTCCGAAACGTCGCAGACTACACTCCGGATGCCCGATTGCGATCACCGACCTCTCGCCTACGAGGGGCCTTCGAAGGAAGAGGTCCTTGCACTGCGTCGGGAATTTCTCACTCCCGCTTTGCTCACTTTTTATCGAGATCCGGTGATGATTGTCGAGGGTCACATGCAGTGGCTTTTCGATGAAAAAGGACAACGTTATCTGGATGCGTTTGCCGGGATCGTATCGGTCAGTGTGGGTCATTGTCACCCGAAGGTGCTCGACGCGGTTCGCGAGCAGAACGATCGACTGCAGCACACCACTACGATCTATTTGCATCCGACGATCGCGCGCTTCGGGAAAAAACTCGCGAGTACTTTTCCCGAGGGCAGCGGGTTGGGAGTCTGCTACTTCACCAACTCTGGGTCCGAATCCAACGACCTGGCGATTTTGATGGCTCGCGCATATACCGGGAATTACGACGTTGTCGCTTTGCGCAATGGATACCATGGGGGCAGTCCTCATGCGATGGGATTGACCGGCCAGAGCACCTGGAAATACAGCGTTCCTTCCGGGTTTGGAGTACATCACGCCACGGTTCCGGATCGTTACCATGGACACTTCGGTTACGACGATCCTCAGGCCGGAGTGAAGTATGCCGCGGATGTGAAGGATCTGATTCAGCGTGGGACCAGTGGGCAGATTGCCGCTTTTATCGCGGAACCGATTCAGGGAGTTGGGGGAGCTGTGGTATTACCTCCGGGTTACCTGGAGGAGGTGTACCGGACGGTTCGGGAAGCGGGTGGACTTTGCATCGCTGACGAAGTGCAGACAGGGTTTTGTCGGACCGGAGTGGGTTTCTGGGGGTTCGAAAGTCACGGCGTTGTGCCGGATATCGTGACGATGGCCAAGGGGATCGGGAATGGGGCTCCGCTGGGGGCTTGCGTGACTCGCGCGGATGTTGCCGCCACATTGACCAGCCGGATTCATTTCAACACTTTTGGCGGTAACCCTGTCTCCTGCGCCCAGGGTTTGGCTACGCTCGATATTTTGCTGGAGGAGGGTTTTCAGGAACGCGCCCGAACCTTAGGGGATCGGTTGCGAACCGGCCTGGAGGAGTTGGCGGGTCGCCACTCGGCGATCGGCGATGTCCGTGGGCAAGGGCTCATGGTCGGAGTCGAGATCGTTCAGGATCGGCAGTCGAAGGAACCCGATTCAGCTCGGACGGTCGAAATTTTCGAGCGGGCCAAGGAGCATGGGGTGTTGATCGGAAAGGGAGGGTACTGGGGCAATGTGCTGCGCATCAAGCCTCCCATGTGCCTCTCGGAACAGGACATCGATTTCTTGCTCGAAGTTCTGGATCGAGCCTTTACGGAAACCGACTCGGGCTAGAAGAAGCAAAGTCGTTACAAGATCTCTTCGGGGCGATCGGGTTTTCGGTCCACGAACGATTGTCGGCTCTCGGTAACCGAAGAGGGACGCTTCCCCTCGGGACAGAACATGAAGAGTCGGCTCGGGAGGTCGACTCGGTTGTCGATTTTGATTCAGGCGGGCGAGAGTTGTTCGAGCGGCGATCCGTTCGGTTTTTTCCCGTTCTGTTCGGTCGCCGGAGTCGTTCCCTGCTCGCCTGAGCTGCGAGATGTCGGATTGTATGACCAGAAGGTCTGTCCGGTCGGTTTTTGAGTGTTGGGCTCTGCGGGGAGTTTCTTGATGTGGGGAGGAGCTTGGGTTCGACTTCACGGCCCGATCGTTGCAGATCTGGTCTCAAAGGACTACAATTCCAGCCCTTTTCCGGCTTATCTCTAGGCTAAAACAGATTTTGCATTCCTAAACGATTCGGGGTGATGTCATGCCACGTATGGTCCGAGGCGGTTTGATTCAGATGAGTAACGATTGGTCTCCCGAGGAATTTTCCGTTCCGGAGATCAAACAGAAGATGATTGAAAAGCACCTTCCGGTGATCGAGGAAGCGGGCGAGAAGGGGGTCCAGATTCTCTGTCTTCAGGAGATCTTCTGTGGTCCGTACTTCTGCGCCGAACAGGATCTTCGGTGGGCGGATACGGCGGAAGAAATTCCTGAGGGTCCGACGATTGCGATGATGCAAGAGATCGCCAAAAAACATCAGATGGTCATCATCGTTCCGGTCTACGAGAAAGAGATGAGCGGCTTTCTTTATAATTCGGCGGCAGTCATTGATGCGGATGGAAGCTATCTGGGCAAATATCGCAAGCAACACATTCCTCACTGTCATCCGGGGTTCTGGGAAAAGTTCTACTTCAAGCCGGGCAATCTGGGGTATCCCGTATTCCAGACCCGATACGCCAAGGTCGGAGTGTATATCTGCTACGATCGTCATTTTCCTGAAGGAGCGAGGTTGCTCGCGCTCAACGGGGCGGAGATTGTTTTCAATCCTTCAGCTACCGTGGCCGGGCTTTCTGAATATCTTTGGAAACTCGAACAGCCAGCTCACGCCGTGGCTAACGGTTACTACATCGCCGCGATCAATCGCGTCGGACGTGAAAAGCCGTGGGACATCGGTGAGTTTTACGGCCAGAGTTATTTCTGCGACCCAAGAGGCCAGCTTATCTGTGAGGGCTCGAGGGACCAGGATGAACTGGTGATGGCGGATTTCGACCTGGACATGATCGAGGAGGTTCGTAACACCTGGCAGTTCTTTCGAGATCGTCGTCCAGAAACCTATGGCGCGATGGCGCAACTCTGATTTTCAGGTCAGGAATCGCGCTGGTGATGAAAGCTAAAGGATCTCGGATTCTCGTGATGGGGCGCAGCCCTCGGGCGAAATGGATAGGGCCGGGATCATGAGGTTTTTTCGTGGATGGAAGGTTTTGGGTCGTGGGTTAGCCCTACTTCTGGCTCTTGCTGCAACCGCAGGAGCCGATCCGTCCCAAGAGTTTCGCGAGATACTCAAACAGTACGATCAGTTTCGGGAGCGTTCCAAACCGGGGGTGGAGGCGCTCGGGAAGGATCTTTCGTCAATTCCTCTTTCGGTTCGCCGAAACGGTTTGCAAGGGAGTCTGGAGCGACGGATCGACGCGCTGGATCCGGCAGGGCTTGGGGATCAGGACTGGATCGACTGGCATCTACTGAAATCGATGCTTGCCAGATCCAGATCGCGTGAGCGCCAGCGTTTGAGCGCACTCGATGAGCCGTTGCTCCCTGTTCGCGAGGTGACTCGCATGCTCCAAAAACGGGATCCCGGTGAGTTGGAGTCGTTGTATGGCGCGCTGCGCTTTGTCCCCGAATGGATTCGGCTCTCACGGAGCCGGTCTCTCCAGGAAGTCCAGAAGAGTCAAGTCAAGAGTGCCTTGGCTCGAGCCAAGGGGCTTCGTCAGATCCTGGAGAAGGAGGGAGGGGCCGCCTGCAAGGTACTCGGTTATCTGGGGACATCGCCGCAGAGGATTCAGGATGAAGCTCTCGGTTCTCTCTCGGAATATGAGGGGTATCTGAACAACGTATTACTTCCTCGAGCCATTTCTGATCAATTAGGCATCGGCCGGGAACAATTTGTTTACCGGCTCGAAAAAATCTATCTCGTCGATCATTCTCTGGCAGAGATTCTCGATTCCGCGCGAAAGGTGATGCGGGAGACCGAGAGAGAAATGGAGCGATTGGTTCGGGTGATCGATCCTCATGCGACGGGTTGGCGATCTGTTTCGGAGTTGTTGAAGGAGGACCATCCTGATCGAGACGGAATCGTTCCTTATTTGCGGCAGGTGACTTTCGATGCTCGGGATTTTGTTCAGCGGGCCGGATTCATCACCTTGCCCGACTATTCGATGGAGATGGAAGTGGTCGGGAAAGACCTCAAAGGAAATTATCCCTTCGGGTACTATCGGCGTCCGCGGTCCGGTTCTCGGGTTGGCGCATTCGTGGTGGCCAAGGTCGGCGAGAAGCTATCCCCTGAAAACCAGGAGAGATTACGGGGTTTCAACCGGCCCTGGATGCAGGTGGTTGCCGTGCATGAAGGCTACCCTGGACATCACCTTCAACTCGCGATCGCGAGGAAAAAGCAAACGCCTCTCCGAAGCCGTTATTACACCCCCTTCTTTGTCGAGGGGTGGGGGCTCTACTCCGAGGAGTTGATGTATCGTCACGGTTTCCTGAAAGGGCCACGCGTTCGTTTCAGTCAGCTTCGGATGAGGCTTTGGCGGTGCGCTCGCGTGTTGATCGACATCGGCATTCATGCCGGAACGATGACTCAGGAGGAGGGGGTGCGGTTTCTAGTGGAACGAGCGGGTCTCTCCGAGGTCAACGCGAAGAAAGAGGTCTCACGGTATTTACGTTCTCCCAATCAGCCGATGAGCTATCTGGTCGGCTATCTGGATATCCTTCGGATTCGTCAAGCCCTGGAGGACCGTGCACGCAAAGCGGGGCAAACGTTTGACGAGCGGGCTTTTCACGATGCACTGCTCTCATACGGTTCGGTGCCGCTTCGCCTCCTTCGGGAGGTATTGCTGGAAAGGAGTGTTGAGAGACGATGACCTGGATCGGCCCGGAGGTGGTTCTCGTGCTGGGGGGTGCTCGAAGCGGCAAGCGGGGTTACGCGCTGCACGGTGCCGGTCAGTATGCGGGCCGAAGAGTGTTTCTGGCCACACGACGAGTCGCGGATGCTCAAATGCAAGAGCGGGTGGAGCGGCGCCGAAAAGATCGTGGGGATAGCTGGGAGACGGTGGAGGAGGGCGAGGAGTTGATCGGGATTATCGAAAAGGAGGGTTCGTCCTGCGATGTCATCCTGATTGACGGGATACCTGATTGGATTACCAATCTCATGGAAACCCGCAGCGATCGGGAAATCTCCGGGCAGGTTCGCGCTCTTCTGGCCGCGCTTCGTCGTCCGCCCTGTCCGGTCTATCTGGTGTCAGGTGAAGTGGGTCTTGGGGTTGAACCAGAGGATCCGTCCACTGCGCGTTTTCGAGATCTTCTCGGTACGACGAATCGGGAGTTGACTCGCATCGCCCGGGAGGTGATCTGGGTGGTTGCCGGGATCCCGGTGCCGATCAAGGATCCTCGCATGCGTCACATCCTCTGACCGTACCCGCGAGGTAGGGGATCTTGACGAATCGATGTCAAGGTTGTTGACACATTGCCGACTATAACTTGATCCAAATTTCCGTAAGCGGTTGATAAATTAGGCGCTTGCAGATCTTCTGGGGTCTCGGCATGGGGATTGCGTAATCGGTAGGACCCATTTAAACCAAGGAGGTCCACCATGAAATCGTATCCCCAGCGAACCCAGAATATTTTGTTCTCTTTGATTCTTTCTCTTTTGATTCTCGCTCTTTTGCCCGGTTGTCGTGAAGACGATGAGGTCGAGATGTCTCATCCGTACCGGGTTGGGGTCAACTTCGTGACCGTCAGTCGAGCCGAGTCGGCCGGACTCGATGGGACGGCGGGGATGCTCGAAGACCTCTCGGCTCTTGGGGTGGGGGGGATCCGTCAGCTTCCCGGGGCGGATGTTTGCTGGCATTCGATTTACGACGGATCGGGCGACTACGATGATCCGAGCAATTACGATTTTTCCGCTTCGGATGAGTTGATCGCCAACGACTCGGAGATCTATATCATCCCGACACTCTTTCAGATCGGAGCCACCTCGGCGGTTCGCCATGGAGCTCCCGACGATCGGTCTCTCTATACGCCAGGTGGCGACAAGATCGATGTCAGCGACTCCAGGATCGCCGATCAGGTTGAAGGGTATGTCCGGGTGGTCGCGGCTCGTTACAAGTACTGGGTCAAGCATTTCGAGGTGGCCAACGAGATCAAAGGAATGTCGGACTTTTCCGCCGAGGATTATGCTCGTCTGCTGATTTGCGTTAAATCGGCACTCGAGGATGTCGATCCCGATCTCCAGTTGGTTCTCGGGGGTCTGGCCGGAACCGTGGACGGTGTTTTTTATAATCATCTCGACTGGTTCGAGGAAGTTCTCGAAGAGTTGGAAGACCGAGGTCGACTGGATGTCATCGATGTGGTCAATTTTCACTACTATGATCGCTGGGAGCTACTCCCCTGTGCGATCGACGCGCTCAAGGACTTGCTCGAGGATTTCGGGATCGAGGATCGTCCGATCTGGGCGACCGAGATCGGAAGTTCCTATATCGCCTCGGATCAGTCCGGTCACACCGAAGACGCCAGCGAAAGCGAACAGGCCAGCGATCTCTTTCGAAAGCTCTCGATCTGTTTTGGATCCGGAGTCGATCTGGTCGGATGGCACACCTATATCAGCGGTACGGATACCATTTCCGAAAGCAATACCTGGTACGGATTCGGGTTACGTCATCCCGGAGGACGCAAAGCGCTTTCCTACTACAGCTTTGCCCTGTTTTCGGATGTGCTGGGTGACTTCAAGAGTTGCCGGGCTCTTTCGGAGGGAGAAGATGGGGTCTGGGCGTACCGATTTTTGGTGCAGCAGTCCCGTGGTGGAGTGATGTTCACTTCGAAGTGGGTATGGGTTCTCTGGAGTGAAGAGGAAAGTGGCACTAGCTACGCGATCTCTGCTGGCGGATCGACTTCAGTCCAGGTCACTTCGGTGGTTTCCGATGCCGAGGGGAATTTCACCAGCGAGTCGCAGGATCCGTCCGCGATCTCCCTTTCCCGAACCCCCGTTCTGATCGAGTACTCTCCCCACTTGAAGTTGGGTTCTTCCTTGGTGGGTACTGGACGAACGGCCGAGAAGTCGGTCGGACTTGAAAAGAAGGTTATGATCTCGGACGGACGCCTGGGTCGTTAACGAGTGGACTCGGACTGGAGGTTGCTCCTTCGGGCCGAGTCGTCGGATCCGTTCTGGCGCAAGCGAAGCCAACCGAGGCGCAGCTTGCCGCCTAACCAGATGCGCCAGAACTTGAGGCGTGCCTGAAGTCCAGGCACGATCAGAGTCTGGTCGAGGTAGCGACGCTTGGCTTCGGATCGTTGGATTTTTCCGCTGGAGGTTTTGGGCAGGGTTCGTGGAGGAAGGAGGACGATCTTATCCGGGGTCACGTCGAGAGCCCTGGAGATCGATTTGCGGATGGAAACCTTCATGGAAGCCAGCGTATCGGAGTCGGTAGTCAGGGTCTCGGCCAGAAGGATCATCTCTTCGGTTCCCCGTTCAGCGTTGGAAATCCCCACCGCGGCAATGCCGCCGGGGCGTACCCCTTCGACGCGACCTGCGGCCACTTCGATATCCTGGGGATAGTAGTTGCGGCCGGCCCGGATGATGAGGTCTTTGGCCCGGCCGATGATGAAGAGCTGACCTCCAGCCAGGTAGCCCAGGTCGCCGGTATGAAGCCATCCGTCCCGGATGGTGTTCGCGGTGGTTTCCGGTTGCTCGAAGTAACCTCGCATCCGACTGGGACCGTCGAGTACGACTTCGCCTACCTTCCGTTCGGATAGCGCGTTGCCGTCGGTATCCACGATGCGGATCCGGTGTTTGGAGGGGGGGGTGCCACAGCCGACCAGGGTGGTGGTCTGGCTACGCAGGCCGGTTCGAGGACGGGCGATCCCTTTTACTTCCAGAAGATCTCGATCGACACGATCCAGAATCGCTCCACGACCCCGATCGCTGTAGGTCGCTCCGACGCACATTTCGGCCAATCCGTAGGCGGGGAACCAGGTCGTGGGTTCGAAGCCGATCGGAGCGAACGCTTCCTCGAAGTGAGTCATGGTTTCGGGAAGAACCGGTTCTGCTGCGATCAAGGCCACTTTCCAGCACGAGAGGTCGAGGGCATCGACTTGATGGGGGCGGATCTTGCTGGCGCACATCTGGTAGGCAAAGTTTGGCGCGTGGGAGATTGTGCCTCGATAGTGGTCAATGGCTTCCAGCCAGCGGATCGGGTGGCGCAGAAAGGTGAGCGGGTCCATCAATATCGAATGGCAGTTGGCTTGAATGGGGAACAAAAAGCATCCGATCATGCCCATGTCGTGAAAGAGAGGTAGCCAGTTGACGAAGATGTCTTCGCCGGAGCGGATCGAAAGACCCTCGAATCCTCCGGCGATATTGGCGATCAGGTTGGCGTGAGTGAGTTGAACGCCCTTGGGTCCGCCGGTCGACCCGGAGGTGTATTGCAGAAATGCGGTCTCTTCGGGTTGGGCATCGACCGGCTGGAGCATCGGTTGGCCGCGACGAGCGAGATCGATGGGGGTCAGGATGGCGCCGGGTTCGAGGCCTTTGGTGGCATGAACCAGTACAGACCGGAGTTCGTGGATTGTGATGATGAATCGGGCGCCGCTGTCGGAGACGATTCGCTCCATCCGTTCGACGTAATCTCCGATCCGATTGAGGCGTGTCGGCGGCGACATCGGAACCGGAACAAAGCCGCCCCAGAGACCGCCAAGAAAAGTTTCCAGAAAATCGAAGGAACTGGGAAGGATCAGAAGGAATCGATCCCCCCGCTCCATGCCGCTGGCACGAAATGCTCCGGCAACGCGACCGGCTCCTTCGAGGAGGGTGGCCAGGGTCCGGGTCTCTTCGGCACCGGATTCGGATAGAACCGTGAAGCGACACGTATCGTTCGCAGCACGACTCTCGACCAGTTCGAGAAGGGTGCTCGGGGTTAAGGTCCGGGTTTCGGGAACGGCGTGGAGGGTCGCATTCTCGGACATCATTACACTACTCCGCCTGCTTGACCGTGGGTCCTGTCCAGTCTTCCACCCATCATGCGGAAGGTGAGAATTGTAGTGTCCAGAGACAGAAGTGCAAGCGGAAGAGCCGGGTGGACCCGGCTTTTGGCCCATATTCTTTGGTTTGTTGTATTTATTGAACCCCGATCTCAGGGGTTGGCCGGGACCCAGGTGCGCCGAGAGGGCGTGTCCGGAGGACTCAGGACTGGGCGTCGGATTCGAGCGGATCGAGTTCGACGAGTCGGGTGCCCAGCGAGACCGGGTCGCCCTGGTTCACCAGGACCGACCGGACTGTCGAACGGCCTCCCGCGCGTATGTGGTGTTCCATTTTCATCGCTTCCAGTACCACGAGAGAATCTCCCGACTCGACCGAGTCTCCTGCATTCACGTTGATTTTCACGATTCGGCCTGGCATCGGCGCGTGGAGTTCCGATTCGGTCGTGGATCCACTCTTTTTTCTGCGGGTGACGCGTTGAGCGACCAGTCGCTGGGATCGGTTGGAGAGATGAAGATCGAGAACATCTCCTTCTCGAGAGAAGTGGACGATCTCGTCCCGGAATCCCTCGCGCTGAAGGAGAGCGGTTTCGTCTGAGAGTTTGCGGAGATCAAAGATAAGTTCGTGGTCTCCGATCCGGGCTCGGGTCGAGCCTTCGGGGCCGGGTTCGAGATGGACCTCGTAGGAGGTGCTTCCGATCTGGTACTGGTGTTTCATCGGCTTTCTCCATCCAGTCGCCAGTGTCCCAGGCGACCCCAGGGACTGGGGACCGACGGGGTTTCTCCGGATGGAGAGGACGTGCCGGAAGAACGCTTCCAGGTTTCGGTCGCGGCGGCGATGGC
>JASMLP010000003.1 GCA_030748635.1 Planctomycetota bacterium | reverse complement strand
CTCCAGGGCCGCGACTACCTCCTCGCGCGCCAAGCATTCCTCCAACTCGAGGGGCACGGCATCGAGCCCACGGAAATCGAGCGACTGGTGAAACAGGTCGATTCTTCGGAACAATCGGTTCTCGTTCTGCGCAAACATCGGCTCGAGAGGATCCTCGACGACCTCCGCCAGGGGCTTGGGCGCGAAGGCAGAGCTCTGGGCGCCCCGCTCCTGGCCGACTACGTGTTCGAAGCGGTCGGCTATCGCGACCGACAGACGGTGGACATTCTGAGCAACGCCCTGAAAAAACTGACCGACAAGGCTGCGGAACAGCAACGATCTGTCGACTCGAAAATGACTCTCTCTCCAACTGATCGACAGAACTCCTTCTGGTCTCAATCCGAACGTGATCGAGCCACCTTCATCTGCCGTGTTCTTGGTCGCCTGGGACTCCCCGAATGTGTCGAACCCCTAGGAATGTGGCTATCCATGGTCACCGACCCCAAATTAGCGGTCGAAGCGGGTCTGGCCCTTTGCAATACCCGGGATCCCCAGGCGGAAGTGTATCTACTGTCCGCTCGTCAACGTTTCTCCCCGGAGTCGGAAACCTGGCGATTGATTGCGAAGAGTTACCCCCGCATCCCTTCCAAAGAACAGGACCGTAGTACCCAGTCGGCTGCGGACTTCATTCAACGAGCGAGACTTCATTTGGAAAGCGGAGAGTACGTGAAAGGGATCACACTGCTCACTATGGCCATCAAGCTCTCCCCCAAATCCTGGGAGGCCTATTTCCACTTAGGGCAAGTGCAATACTCCCAAGAGAACCACGACGCGGCGATCACGAACCTCAACCGATCGATCGAACTCAACCCCACGAACCCAGCCGCATTCCAATGCCGAGCCAACGCGTACCGGAATCTACGAAATTTCGATCGGGCTTTCGCCGATTACGAGAAAGCCATCCAGATGGATCCGAGCCATTCGTACACCTATGCGGACCGAGCCATTGCTCACGACCTGTGCGAGAATTACGCAGTGGCCGCCCGCGACTACACCCGGGCCATCCAAATCGACCCACAAGTCGCAAATCACTATATCAACCGAGGGATCAATTACCGTTGTCGGAACCTCCTCGACCAGTCCATCGCCGACTTCGATCGAGCGATTGAACTCGACCCCAATAACCATCTCGCCTGGAGCAACCGGGGCAGCACCCATCTGGTAAACCGAAAGTTCGATGCGGCGTTGACGGACTTTACCCGGGCGATCGAACTGAACCCACGAAGCCAATACGCATACCTTCAGCGTGGCCGAATTTTCCAGGAAAAACAGGATTTTCAGGCCGCACTGGCGGACTACCTCCAAGGCCGCGACATCGACCCCACCCATGCCGACGCTCACCTCTTTCTTGGCGACCACTTTCTCGCAAAGGAGGAACTCCAGACGGCGATCACCCACTACAGTCGCGCCATTCACCAAGACCCCAAATGTCTTCCCGCTCTCCTCAATCGGGGCCGGGCCTACAAGGCGACCGGAAAACCGAATCTCGCCTTGGCCGACGTCAACACACTCCTCGATATCGATCCCAAATACTCCAAGGCGTACGTCAATCGTGGAAATTTGCACTTCGAGGCAGGAGATCTCGCCGCTGCCATCGCCGATTACAGCAAGGCGATCCAGACCGACCCTCGCAATGCCGACGCGTATGTCAACCGCGCCAACATCCTCATGAACGGGAAGCGAATTCCCGATGCCCTCAAAGACTTCGACCGGGCCATCGAACTCCGCCCCGAAGAGGGAGGATTCTATTTCAATCGAGGCAACTGTTACCTCCGCATCCAACAGATCCCCAAAGCGCTCTCCGACTTCACACGAGCGATCGAGCTCGATCCGAAACATGCCGGCGCGCTGGGCAGTCGAGGCCTCCTCTTCTCCCGACAGAAACGATTCGCCGACGCGGTTGTCGATTTCGATCGCGCCATCCGATTAAACCCGAATCACCCCATCGTGCGTCTGGAGCGAGGCAACGCACACTACTTCCTGCGCCAGTACGCCCAAGCGGCAGAAGACTACCAACGCACCATCGAACTGGACCCACAAAATTCCCAAGCCCACTTTAATTACGCCGTGACACTCCTGAAACTTCGACGTCACACCTCCGCCCTGGAACAGATCAAACGCGCGCTATCCATCCATCCCATCAATCCTGGCTTGTACAAACTCCGCGCCCAGATTCACTCGGAATTTGGTGAAACGGCCCAGGAAGCGAAGAACCTGCGCCGATACCTAGAACTCCACCCCAACGCCCCCGACCGAGCGAAAACCGAGGCTCATTTGAAAACCCTTTCCAAATAGTCGAGTCCATCCGCGTCGCTCCATCCGTCACATTCCACGATATACCGAACTCCTGGTCGCAGGTGAGATGGGTCCACCCTAGGCTCGCGCCCCCCTTCGTAGGCGCTGGGTGCGTTTTTCCCCACCCGCCATCCGCTTACAATACTTTCGGACTTCGAACACAAACCCACGGCCCCTTGAACACGTAGAGGTCCCAACCTGAAGTTCTGCAGTCCTTCTTATTCTTTCACGCGAATGACGAGATAGGTCCAGTTGTCCTTTTCGTTGTGTTCATCCACAGCGCCTTCGGAATCGACCCACACGCCGAGGAAGTACTCCTTTCCCACCTCGAGATCGTGAGGCAACTGAATCATCGTTTTTTGGGTGTCCACCGAATCACGTTCAAAACACACGCCATCCACAAAAGCGATCTCACGATCCCAAGCATTGATGTCGTCATCCTCCGACAACAGGTAGGAAATCCGGACTTCCTGCGCACTCTTGCCGGTATTTTCCCGGGTGAATTCAACCTGCACACTCTGGCCACGAGAAACCAAAAATCGACGCCCCAGTTTTTCCTGCGAGGAATCTCGATCTTCTGAACCAAGGACATGTCCACACTCGTCATACACCTTGCACTGGACCGACACGGCATAGCCATCGTCATTCGCTTTCCCGCTGTATTTCCAGTGGGTTACCGAAAGGTTCTCTTTGGCACGACAATCCAGACCGTAGAGTTCAACCGCCGCATGGGATGCGTCCTCTCCTGGATAACATCTCGCCTTCCCCGCGTTCACTCCCGTATGCCTGAAACCCTGCCCCATGAGACTGTACTGGTCTCCGGTATGTCGAAGCCCCAGAACATGCCCCAGTTCGTGCATCGCAACATGCCGAAACGAACGGTAGGGACCGCCATAAGCCACGAGATTCCGATACGGTTTCATCTGGGTGGTCCACTTCGGGCCGACCTCTCCTTTGGGGTCCCGATAAAAGACGACGTCCGCCTCCACCATCTGACGCCCGGGGGACAGCAAGTACGTCACCGCAGTGCCTGTTTCTCCAGCAACCCAAGCCCCGAACCAGATCTCGTTGGCATGGCGGGATCGGCAAAGGTTCCCGGTTACATCGAGAAAAGGCTTCGGGCGCGGCCGGAAAAGCCGACCCTCGATTCCCCCCACGATCTTCTTACTGCGCAGTTGAAACCGAAAATTGCTGGGGTTTTTATTCCATTTGTTCACCGCCTGCTCCAAAGCGACGAACCACTCACTCCCCACCGGAAAGCTCGTAGTACAGGCGTGGATCACCACCGGACAATCCGGATTCGCTCCCAGTGGAGCCTTCCAGGTGCCGTTGAACTCGTACGCCACCCCGGTCGTCGCCAAGGTCGCCAGCAAGCCAAGCGTCCCAAAGATCTTCACAATCAGGTTCTTTTCTCGTCGGTTATTTCTCTTCATCGGTCTTACCTTTCTCATTTTCAGGAACACACGAAAATTCGGGTCTCAAACGGTTGAGTTCTGACAAGCTGCCCGCGCTCCCCTATCCGTTCTTTTCGATCTGGGAAAGAGATTTCGTGGGTGGAATCGGAGGAGATCCGATCGGCCTCGGAGGGTCGTAGACGAACGGCCTGGCAATCGAAGCGCTGGGCACCGGAGCGCGAGGCCCCGCTCCGGGCATCGACCGGGTGGCGCGATACAGGGAGGCCAACCAGTGGACGAAAGTATCGACGTCTGTAGCCTGTGTTCGATTTTCCGGATCGTTCCCCGTAGGCTCGGCCTTTTTTCCGGACTCCGTCCGGATGTTCTCGAAAAGAGGACCGTAGCCTCCCGGCCGATGTTCGACCACCTCGGGAAAGTGATGCTGACGCCCTTTCGCCAGACGACCCGAATCGGTCACACAGACCTCGTATCCCCAGTAATCGTAGACCCGCTCCCCGATCACCCGAAAACATCCTCGCTCCCAGCCGGCAAGCGGGGAATGAACCACCTGGTTACGAAAGACAAACAGCACGAACCGTTCCCCGGCATCGAAGAGCGGCACCGCGGTGTGGAGCAAGAGCGACTCATCCTCTTTGAGTCCCCCGAAGAACCGCAACGTCAACCGACGATTCTCCACCCTCCCCTTCACGATCTGCTCGACCTCGAAGGTCACGAACGTGTGTACCGGCCCAAGCTCGCCTTCGGAAGTCCTGGCCTCCTCGTAATCCACGTCGAGTACGGTCCCCAGAAAAACGAGATCGGCCAGCGCCATCTGGTCCCTGGCGGTGAAATCGGGGTTCAGCAGTCTCGTTGCCAGAGTCCGTACCGCTTCCGATACCTCCGCTTTGGGTGGCTGGAGGGAGAGCGGAGAGGCTTGTGGACCGGAAATCGCAGATCGTGCGTCTTCAGGAGTTGAATGGCGAGAATCCTCACGATACTCCAGGCCAACCCCAGTCCTCGATGGGACCAAATCCTCGGGATCCTCTCGATACGTCACCAGATCGCGCCCATCCTCCTCCCCCAAAAGCAGGAGTCCGAGGAACATGCAGATCATGACCGAAAGGATCCAGCCCGCAACCCTCCCTGGGTGAGCTTTCGTGGATTGAATACCGTTTCGCATTTCTTGATCCTCCTCTGGATTCACCGAGATCTGGGTCCATGTCCATCGATTCGTAGAAACACCGTCTCCTCGTGATCGGTGAAAGGTTTTTTTCTAACAACCACGATTTCCATGCATCCGCTCACTCAGCGACAAGAAAACGTTGGAAGTCATGGTCTCGCCTACGACAATGGACAGGAACGAAACCGATAGCACACGTTGCAGGAGACCCCGTGACCGAACGATCCCCAGGAGGCACTCACCCGGGAGGACCCTTTCCGACCACCCTCTGGACCCAGATCCGGCAGTGTCACGACGCGTCCGATCCGCAGTACCGATCGCAACTCGAGACCCTTTGCAACCGCTACTGGCCCCCGGTCTACTTCTATATCCGCCGCAACTGGAACCGGGACCCTGAAGTGGCCAAAGATCTCTGCCAGAGTTTCTTCCTCAAGTTCCTGGAGCCCGGTTTTCTGCTCAAGGCGGACATGGACAAAGGGCGTTTCCGATCCTTCGTCTGTAGCTGTCTTCAAAACTTTTTGCGCAACGAACACCGAGACGCCCACCGACAGAAACGACGTCCGGAGAGCGGCCCGATCCTTTCGATCGACCAAATCCAGCAGGAGTACGAGTCGTTCGATCTCCCCGATCCGAATCCCGATTCCGCCCCCCCCGAAGCGACCTTCGACCGCCTCTGGAAACGGGCGATCGTCCAGCACGCCATCGCCCGCCTTCGCGAACTGGGCGAACAGACCGATCGCTCCTCTCAGATCGAAGTTTTTATCCGGTATCGGCTCGATGTAGGAGAATCCTCGCGACCCAGCCGCCCCCAGCTGGCCAAAGATCTGGAACTCACTCTGGCCCAGGTCAACTACGCCCTGCAGTGGGTCCAGCAGGAGTTCATCCAGATCCTGGAGGCCGAAGTCCGCGACCAGGTCTCGAGCGAGGAGGATTTCGAATCCGAGATGCAGCTCCTCTTTTGCGACTGACCCTCCCTCTTTTGTCGCCCCTTCTCTACACCTTCTGAAGCCTTTCAGGCACAATGTCGAGATGTCTTCCGGTGAGGTCGAACGACTCGCACAATCTCTGAGCCATCTCCAGGAAACCCTCCAGCAGCAGGGGTTGACCTTCTCGCAACTCGACCGCGCGGTCCGGGAACTCCAGGAGCTCCCGCCGGATGCGCCCACCCAGATCGAATCCCAGAACTCCCTTCCCGGCAGTCTGGGCGACGCCGTGCGTCGTCTCTACCGCCAACGCCCTTCCACCCCAAGCACCGTTCCGGATCGGTTTCTACGCTATCAAGATCTCGAACTGATCGACCAGGGCGGCATGGGCCGGATCTATCGAGCCACCGACCCCCAGATCGGTCGCTCGATCGCCATCAAGACCTTGCTCCCCGAAAGCTCTCAGGACTGGAAGACCCTGCAGCGCTTTCAGAAAGAAGCCGAGACTCGAGCATCCCAACATCGTCCCCATCTACGACATGGGACGCGCCTCCGACGGCACCTACTTCTTCTGCATGAAACTCGTCGGCGGACAATCCCTCTCCCAGTTATTAAAGGACCTTCGTAGGCATACGGCCGAACAGGGAACCCAGCACGACGGCACCCGACTTCTACGCCACTTCCTCAAGATCTGTGACGCCGTGGAGTTTGCCCACTCGCGTGGCATCGTCCATCGCGACCTCAAACCCGCCAACATCATGATCGGGAGTTTCGGCGAGGTGCTGGTGATGGACTGGGGTCTGGCCAAAACCGCGACCACGGACGAAAGTCCCGACTCGCCCGCGCCCAAACCCACTCCCACCCCCATCGATCCGCTGGCGACCCCCTCCCCCCATCTCACCGCCGACGGAGAGATCCTGGGCACCCCGGTCTACATGGCTCCCGAACAGGCGGAAGGAAGACTCGCCGACGTGGACCACCGCAGCGATGTCTATTCGCTGGGCGTGATCCTCTACGAAATTCTCGCTCTTGAAATTCCCTTCGCTGGATCCGATACCGTCCAGATTCTCTCCCAGGTTTCTCAGGGGAACTTCCCACCTCCCAGTCACCGGTCTCCCGATGCGTTCATCCCCCACGACCTGGAAGCGGTGGTCATGAAAGCCATGAACCGTTCCCGCACCGAACGCTATCCCGATGCCACCTCCCTCAAAGCCGATCTGGAAACCTTTCTGGAGGGACGCCCCCTCCAGGTCGCGTCCTACAATCCGGTGCAACGAATGCGCAAATGGATCGGTCGACACCGAACCGTAAGCGTGGCCGTCGTCTCCATGACCCTCTTGCTGATTCTCACCGTCTTCGTGCAATCCTGGCGTCGTGATCGGGATGAATTCAGCCGTTTCCAGCTGGCCCTGGTAAACGGTCGTCAGCATCGACAGGACGCCGGAGATATCCGCCATTTCGTGGCACCTCTGCCTCAACTCGACCCCAAAACCGGTCAGGAATATGTGGAAACTCGCGAGCAACGTGCTCGAAGAGAAACCGCGATCCGTACCTACCTGAAAAGCCTGCGTGCATTCGACGTCGCCGCCAAACTACGCCCCAACGACCCCGAGGTGCGTCAGGAGCTCGTTGCCACCGGACTGGCTGTAGCCCAGATGGCCCAAGGAGCCCGCAACTGGCTTCTGGCCGAAGAGTTTCATGCCCGACTCCAGGAATACGGATACGCTCCCGACCAGGTCGAAAAGGCGGTGGCATCGGTACGAGACCAACGTGAGGCCCGCAAGAAGTGGCGTCGAGACCGAATCTTATTCATTCTCGGGGAATTCGAACGTGGTCTATCCAGTTCCGACCGGTTCGAAGACGGCACCCTCAAAGTCCGTAGCTACATGGAAGAGGTCAAACGATACCGCGATCATCAGACCATCGATTTGCTGGCCGTCAACATCCAACGTATCCTCAAACAGCTCGAGTCTTCCCCGCAGGACTCCTTCACCCGAGAAGAGATGACCCACCTTCGTTTCATCTGTCAGGTTCTCGGCGCACTGGATCTTCCCGAGTGCGTTTCCCCACTGGAGACTCTCCTCCTCTACCTGATGAAAAGCGTGGCGGCCACGAGGGGGGGCTCCAACTACAGCGTGATCCTCGAAGTCGCCAAGGCCCTCTGCCACACGCGACGACCCGAAGCGCTCTTTCCACTCCTCGCATTGCAACGCCAACTCGGTTCACAGTCCCCAATATGGGCAAATCTGGAACCGTATTTATCGCTCATCCCCGAGTCCCAACCGACCGATCCTCGGCCGAACGATTCCTCGCGCTAGACCCACCGACTTCGCGATATGAATCCCGGAACCGGCAACCGGTCCGCCTGGGCTGAAAGGCCCCATCGAGTCGACGAAAATATTTTTCGCCGTTTTCCTCGATCGATTCACCGATCTCCTCCACCCGGGGTAACTACCGGTGGCGATCCAAAGTTCCGGATCCCTGCGAACCCACCCCAAACCAACCGAGGAAATCGACCATGTTTTGTCACCGGAAACGCCTTGTCAGCCTCTCCTTGCTCCTCCTGGCCCTCTTCGGATCGACCCTCCAGGCTCAATTCGTCGCTGAGGAGACCATTCTTCCCTTCCGCCCCGATCACCTGACGGTCGATGGACTGGATGTCTACTACCACTTTCCCTCCGGTACACCAGCCGAATGGACGGGCATCCTCTATTTCTTCCACGGCGGCAAGGGGACGGCACGATCCGGCTTTCAGAAGGTCGAGATGGCCGCGCTTCTGGGCGACGCGGTCGAACAAGGCTACGCCATCATCTGCCCCGAAAGCACGATCCGTCGTCACCACTCCGAGTGGCGCAACTGGGTCTTTCCCGAGCCGGACCGTCCCTGGCCCGCAGCGTTTCCCACCGCCTGGAAGAATAGCGACGAAATCTTCATCCGCCGACTTCACGATCATTTTTTTGGAACCGATGGGGACTCTCTCCCGGTGTTTCTGGTCGGTCACTCCAGCGGCGGACGTTTCGCCAGCGCCATGGGCCTCCTGTTGCGCCAACCTCGTCCTTTCAGCAAACGGACTCTCAACGTTCGTGCGGTCGCCGTCTTCGCCAATACCGGTTCCCGAGCCTATTTCGGTAACCACCCCGATCGCCCTCATCGCGACTACCCGACCCCGGTCCTTTTCAATCACGCCGCCAACGACCCCCTCAACCCGGTCGAGGAGATCGAAGACAATGCCCGCCATCTGCATCTTAGCGGCGTCCCCGTCCAGCTCAATCGGAGCGAACGGCAACCGCTACGGGCCGATCGGATGGCCCGTATTGTCGGGATCTCCTACGTCCAGTCGCGACAGATCTATCGGATCCTGCGCCAGGGCGGCTATCTGTCCGCGGATAGCCTGGTCCGACCGAGAGCTTTCGACTATCTACGAGCCACGAGCACGCACCGCTTGAGTCGGGCTCAGTGGCGCGAAATCGATCGGCAACTGAATGTCCTCAACGCCGGACACTCCTTCATGAGCGACTTCAACGCCTCCACCTTTCGTTTCTTCGCAGCTCATCGCGACTGAACCAACAATTCATCATTTTTTACCGAATCGATCCACGGACAAGACCCATGGTTTCCATCGAGATCTCATTTCGGGCTGTCTGAATTCCAATACCCAATGTTTGCAATGAAAGGAAAATCATCATGAATACACACAAACGAAAGCAAGGAATTTTGTTTTCTCTTGTCGCCAGCATCGTTCTCTCACTCGCCCCGATCGGTTGCATCGACCTTCCGGCGAATACGGGCTACGAATACGTGGTCATCACCACCGAACACACCGCCAACCACTCCCTCCAGCTCGATGCCTTTGTCACCCACAAGCGCAATCGAGGCGTCCGAGTCCACGTGGAAACGGTGGAGTCGATCGAGGCCACCTACCCCGATGGAGAACGTGCCGACAAGATCCGCAAGTGGCTTCAGGAACACTACCAAAATTGGGGCATCCGATTCGTTCTGCTGATCGGAAGCCCCGATCCATATAACCCCGTACTTGCAGCCATCGAACCACTCAAAGAAAAAGTGGGAACCCTTCCGATGAAGATGACCTGGCCCAACGGAAATGATTGTCCTACCGATTACTACTACGCCGACCTGACCGGCAACTGGGATCTGGATGAAGACGGATTGTACGGTGAATTCGAAGAACTCACCGACGACGGGGTCGATCTCGAACCCGAAGTCCTCGTCGGGCGGATTCCCAGTGACAATGTGGATACGATCGACTCGATCCTCTGCAAATTCATGCTCTACGACAACGATTCCGATCTTCCGGTCAGTGAATCTCAAGAGGCAACGACCACCTGGCGCCGCAACATCCTCCTCGCCAATTCGTGGCCCATGCCGAATATTGACGGGTCGTATCTCGGAAAGGCAATCCAAACCGTCGCTCTCGAGGAAGGATACCCTTGCACCACTCTGTACCAGCAGGAGAACGTCTCCACCGGCAACTCCGACATCGCGGCCAACTCCTTTTTCGAAAGTGATATCGATCTCGTTGAAGGCGCTGTCGCGACCCAGTGGTCCTCCCGGCACTTCGGATTGGTCGGCCTCTCGGGACATGGCAACGACCTGGCTATGAAGATCGGCAACAGAGGAACAGGATGGTCAGGTGACATGCTCCACGTGGATGAGGTCGGCTCCCTCGACGATCGCCACCCTTCCTTCGTCATCCTCGGAGCCTGCTCGACCGCCAAACCGGAAACAGAAAACAACCTGGCTCACGGTTTGATGGCCAACGGATCGATCGCAACCATCGCCGCGACGCGAGTGACTTCCGGCGGGCCAGTGTCTTCCTACGTCAATTCCAACACCCCTGCTGGCTTCGTCTACGGAATCAGCGAGCGGATGATCCAGGATCGTGTCTCCTTCGGCGCCGCGCTCTACGATTTCAAGCGGGGACTCTCATGCCCCCGTGGAGCCCAACTCCAGAACCTCTTCGCCTTCAACCTGTACGGTGATCCGGCGATGAGGTTGCGGGTTCCCTGAAGAGGCAAGCTTTCATGACCCAAAAACGGGCGCGACAGTTCCGCTGTCACGCCCGTTCTCTTGCTTCAGGTGGTCCCCAAGATCCGGCGCTTGAATATGGCGGCAAACGCCTCGGCCAGCGGTTCTTTCACCTCGTCGAGGCCGAGTTCTCGACCCAGGAGACCACTCAACGAGGTCATCTGCGCGGCATCCAGGCCGCAGGGGCGTAGCGCGGTAAAGACCGAGAGATCGGGACAGACGTTGAGCGCCAAACCGTGATAGGTCACCCAACGACGTACCGCGACACCGATCGAGGCGACCTTGCGTTCCCCCACCCAGGCTCCGGTCCACCCCGAACGTCGCTCTCCTTCGAGACCGAAGTGGGTCAGCGTCCGTAAAAGCACCTCTTCCAGATCCCGAAGATAGCGGTGGAGATCCCGTCGTCCTTCGGGAAGAGCCAGTACGGGGTAGGCCACCAGTTGTCCCGGACCGTGCCAGGTCGCCTCCCCACCGCGCTCGATATCGATGACCGGAAATCGTTCGGGTTCGAGGAGAAACCCCTCCTTCGTACCGCGACCGGTGGTGATGACCGGGTTGTGTTCGCACAGGAAGAGGGTATCGGGAATCTCACCGGCGATTCGGCCGTCGACCGTCTCACGCTGAAGATCCCAGGCTTTGGCGTAATCGATACGCCCCAGTTCGACGACCCGCAAGGCGCCCTCTTCTGAAGAAGTTCCCGATCGCGAGCCGGTCACTCGTTCACGATATGGATGGCCCGCTTCGCCGCCGCGGCTGCCGCCTCCATCATCCCTTCGGAAAGCGTGGGATGGGTGTGAACGGTCAACTCGATATCTTCGAGGTAGGCTCCCATCTCGATCGCGAGAGCCATCTCACCGATCAGCTCGCTGGCCTCGGCCCCGACGATCCCCGCCCCGAGTAGAAGCCCTTCGGGGTCGGCGATGACTTTCACGAAGCCTTCAGGATGCCCGACCGAGAGCGCCCGACCGCTGGCGGCAAAGGGAAACTGTCCCACCTGGATCTCGATCCCGGCTTCGCGGGCCCCGACCTCGGTGAGGCCTACCGTCGCGATCTCCGGATCGGTGAAAACGGCCGCCGGCATGCTCTTCACGTCGTAGACCGCCGGATGTCCCGCCATCCGCTCGGCCGCGATCTCTCCCTCTTTGGAAGCCCGGTGCGCGAGAAGCGGTCCCGCCACGCAATCGCCAATAGCGTGAATCCCCGCCATCGAGGTCTGCTGGCTGGAATCGACCGCGATGAAACCCCGATCATCCACCTGGACACCGGCCTGCTCCAGACCGAGGTTCTCGGTATTGGGTCGCCTTCCCACCGAGACCAGAACGACATCGGTCTCCACCTCAAAATCGCCCTTCTTCCCGGTGGCCTGCAAGGTCGCTTTCCCGGCCTTTTCGGTCCAACCCGTGGCGCGCGCCTCGAGATGGATTCCCACCTTCCGTTTCTTGAGTTCACGCTGCACCACCTTGACCAGGTCCGGATCGGTTCCCGGCAGCAGTTGAGGCATCATCTCGATCACCGTCACCTCGGTTCCGAGCTTGCGAAACACCGTCCCCAACTCGAGTCCGATCACTCCGCCACCGATCACCACCATCGAGTCGGGCCGTTCCTCTAGATCCAACACGGATCGGCTGGAGTGGACTCGTTTTCCATCGAAGGCAAAACCTGGGATCTCGATCGATCGGCTCCCTACCGCGATGAGACAGGATTCGAATTCCAATCGGGACGTCGATCCGTCCGAGCCTGTGATCTCCAGAGAACGAGAACCGGAAAAGCGCGCCTCTCCCACCACGTGCTCCACCCCGTTTTTCTTCAGGAGATGGCCGATGCCGCCAGTCAACCGACCGACCACATCGTTCTTGCGCCCCATGAAGCGCGCAAAATCGAGACTCACGCCCTCAACCTCGATTCCAAACTCCTCGGCGTGCTGGATCGATTCGTAGAGATTGGCGGCATGGATCAGGCTCTTGGAGGGGATGCATCCCCAGTTGAGGCAGACTCCACCGAGTCGATCCCGTTCCACCACCACGGTTTTTTTGCCCAGTTGCGCCAGACGAATCGCGGCGACATAGCCCCCGGGCCCGGCCCCGATCACAACACATTCGGTCGACTTCGACTCAGACATACGGTCCACCTTGATCGATCAAGTGAGAAGGGATCGTTTCGAAAACATCCTCGAACAGAGTTGCCGGCAAGGGAGGCCCAACCTCCTCGGCGCGGCGAATGGCATCGTCGATTTCGTCCCGGACCCGGGTCTCCATCTCTTGCTGAAGCTCCTCCCCCCAGTGCCCCTCACGATCCAGATACAGTCGCATCCGATCGATCGGATCCCGTGCTTTCCACGGCTCCACCTCGGCCGGATCCCGATAGCTATTGGGATCGTCACTGGTGGTATGTCCAAGCATCCGATAGGTCACCGCCTCGATCAGGGTCGGTCCCTCGCCGGCTCGGGCCCGCCCCAATGCGTCCCGCGTCGTCTCGAAAACCGCAAGCGCGTCGTTGCCGTCGATCCGGACACTGCGAAGCCCATACGCTTCCCCCTTGTCCACAATCCGCGTATTTCGCATCTGCTTGGAAACAGGCACCGTGATCGCCCAGTGATTGTTCTGGCAAAACAGGACCACCGGAGCCTTGAATACGCCGGCGAAGTTAGCCGCCGCGTGAAAATCGCCCTCGCTGGTGGCGCCATCTCCGAAAAAACCCAGCACCGCCGCGTCGTCTCCTCGATATTGCGCCGCCATGGCGGCACCCACCGCATGGGGAACCTGCGTCGCGATGACGCTGGACATCGACACGTATCGACCTTCGCGAAAGGTCGGATGGCACGGCATCTGACGCCCTTTGCAATGATCCGATTCATTGCCCATCAACTGGCAAATATAGTCGAAAAAAGTCAGCCCCTGCATGAAAGCAATCCCCTGCTCACGCAACGCGGGGAAGACCCAGTCCTGATCACCCAGCGCGTAACCAGCGCCGACCACAGCCCCTTCTTGCCCCTGGATCGGACCGTAAAACGCGATACGTCCCTGACGTTGCAAGTTGACCATCCGCCGATCGAAAAGGCGAACCGTCGACATCCAGGTATAAAGCGAAATCAGGTCCTCGGAGGTCAATCCCTCCGGAATCGCCTCCCCGACCAGTTGACCCTGGGGATCGAGAATCTGATAGCAATCGTCGTACATACTGGCGACTTAGATCGCATCGTGGAGAAAGAGAAGAGCGGGCTCTTCGAGGAACTCCTTGATCCGATTCGTGAAACGCGCGCCGACCTCGCCATCGATGACCCGATGGTCGAACGAGAGCGAAAGGTTCATCAGATGTCCGATCACGATCTGTCCGTCACGCACCACCGGTCGCTCCTTGATGACATGCACCCCCATGATCGCTACTTCCGGATGATTGATGATCGGTGTGGCCATCATCCCTCCGACATTCCCGGTCGAGGTCACGGTGAAGGTCGACCCGGTCAACTCGTCCCGAGAAGCCTTTCCGGTTCGGGCTTTTTCCGCGAGAGACCCCATCTCGGAGGCGATCTGGAACAAACCCTTGGTATCCGCGTCGCGGATCACCGGCACCACCAGTCCGCGAGGGGTCGCACAGGCAAACCCGATGTGATAGTACTTCTTGAGCACGATCTCCCCACTGGATTCATCCAGCGAAGCGTTCATCATCGGGAACTCTTCCAACGCCCTCAGCGTGGCTTTGATGATGAAGGGGAGGTAGTTGATCTTGACCCCCTTTTCCGCCGCCATCGGCTTGACCGATTGACGCAAGCGAACCATCGCCGACATGTCGATCTCATCGACATAAGTGAAGTGCGGTGCGGTGTAGACGCTTTTGACCATGGCATCGGCAATGGCGCGACGAAGTCCCTTGAGCGG
>JASMLP010000002.1 GCA_030748635.1 Planctomycetota bacterium | reverse complement strand
CTGATCTGGGGTGAAGGCGGCAGGTCGGATAAAAAAGTTTCGGGACAAAGGGGAGGCCTTTCGGGACTTTTGCCCTTCCTCGTCTCTCCGTGTTTTTGCATCTTCGGCGGTTCGGGATATAGTCATCGAACATGCATTTTTCCCCACTCCGATTCACGATTCCTCTCTTACTCACGATGGGAATCGTTTTTTTTGGATTTGTGGCGGAAGCCGAGGAGTTGGATTCGTGGTACGCCAATTCCATGGATTGGTCGATCGAGCCGTTCGAAAAACCGGCGGAGGCCGCGCGAAGCTATCTGAGAAGAGCGCGAGCTTATCTGCACGAGAAGGAGCCGGCGGCCGCTCTGCTCTACCTGTATGAAGCGCTCGACAAAGATCCTGACCGTGGAGTCTTGCTGCTCTACATGGGATACGCGCACCTTCGCCTGAAAGAGTTGGACAAGGCGATCGACTGTTTCGTTCGTGCCAGTCGGGTGGCGCCTCGAGATGCGCAGGCCTTTCGATACGCTGGGCGTTGTCATGAACTGGCTGGACGGCTGGAACCGGCGATCGACTGGTCTCTGGACGCGCTGCTACGGAGTCCCGGGGATGAGAGGCTCTGGACCGATCTCGATCGGCTAGCTCGTCGAACCGGTCGAACGTTACGCCGGCGACCGATTCACAAACGCGCTCTCGTTCGGCGCAATGAGGATGGAGAGTTTTCGATCTTGATCGAACGTCGTGAGGAAGATCCGGTGGCGATGGCCTGGCTCTCCTACGCGGCGACTCGCGCTCGGTGGGTGAGCGATCTCTATCTGAAATTTTTTCCTGAAAGCGAGGACTACCGTCATACGTTTCGGGAAGAGAGCGAGGCGTGGAAGGCGATGGTCACGACCTGGCGGGAGATGAAACAGAGCGACCCCCAACTGGTGGATGCCGATCTGGATCGAGTGGCGGATCTCGAAGCGCGAGGTTTGCTCGACGGATACATCTTCGTCGAGGAGTTCGATTCTCCGTTTGCGGAGGAAGAAATGGCCGTGATCTCTCACCCGGCGGCTCGACGATATCTTCGTGAGGTGGTCCTGGACGTTCAGCGGGACTGATCGGAATCCGGACGGCTTTCAGGGAGTCCGGGCCAGGCGCGATCAGCGGGGAGAGGAGCGAATCCTCGACCGACGAGCAGCGTGATCCCCAGGGCGACCGGAGCGAGCCAGAGAGGGTGAAATCCGTATTCAGCGGGGAGTTCGAGGACGATCGATCCGATCACTCCAAGGAAGGATAATCCCACTCCCAGGAGGGCCCCGGGCTGGCTGGCGCGTCGGGTGACGATGCCCAGCAGGAAGAGTCCAAGAAGTGGGCCGGCGAAATAGCCGAGCCATTTGACCATGGTCTGAAAGAGACCTTGCTCCTGTTGGGCGGCGACCAGAGCGACTCCCAGCGCGATGAGACCAAAGAGGGCGGTCAAGACCCTCGCCCAACGGAGTTCGGCCGATTCTGTGAGCGGTTGCCGGAGATGGGGGCGGACAAAATCGATGAGCGTCGCGGTGGACATCGAGTGGATGGCCGAATCGATGCTCGACATCGAGGCCGCAAAGATGGCGGCGACCAGGAGACCCGCCAGGCCTGGCGGGAGGCGGTGAAGAATCAGGGCGGGTAAGACCTGGTCTCCCTTGACGGGGTCGGGTAATGCGTCGGGGACGAGGGTGGTCCAGGCGTGGAGACAGACTCCCAAAAAGAGGGTGGCTCCCAGAACCAGGGCCCCGATGCCCCAGCCGAAGAGGGCGGCTTTCCGGGAGCTAGCGAGGTCGCGGCAGGATTGATAACGCTGCACGGCTTGTTGGTTCGTCCCGGCAATGGAGAGGGCTAAGACCCCGTAGGCCAGAACAGTCCAGCCGAGAGTGAACGGATTTTTCCAGTCGAAAGAGAGGTCCACGGCTTGCATTCGATTTGCATTTCGAGCTGTTTCCAGGATGGTGTCGAAGCCGCCGGGTACGTCGCCGGCGATCAGAAAAAGCGAAGCCACGACCCCGACTCCGATCACTCCGACCTGGATCAGGTCGGTCCAGATGACGGCGCTGATTCCACCAAAACTGCTATAGAGGATGGCGCACAAAGCGGTGAGAGAGATGGCGGTTTCGATCGACCAACCCAGTACTGTGGAGAGGGCCAGCGCCGGGGCGTAGACCAGGAGCCCGGTTCGCAACACCGTCTGGAGGAGAAAGAGTCCGCTTGCGACCAGTCGGGCGGCGCGACCGAACCGGTGTTCGAGGAATTCGTAGGCGGTTGTGAGGCGGAGTCGCGCGAAGTAGGGCAGGAAAAATACGCAGACGATAGAAAAAGCGAGGAGGTCGCCGATCTGCCACTGGATCATTTTCATGCCGCTGGCGTAGCCGGCCCCGGTGCCTCCGATCAGCGAGGCGCTGCTGAAACTGGTGGCGAGGATGCTGATTCCCACCGCCCACCACGGCAATCCGCGTCCACCGAGATAGTAATCCTCGGTATTTTTTTGTTTTCGGTTGGCCGCGGCGCCGATGGCGATTACGGTCAAGCCGTAGAGTCCGATGACGAGGAGGTCCCAGAAATGCACGGGTTTTAGTCCTTCCGTTGGGGGCGGAGTGCAGCGCCACACGATACTCGATGTTTCCTTTCAAGGCGAGAGAAGGGAACCGATCGTTGCATCCGGAGGACGGGTCGAGGACGATACTATCGTGTCGACCCCACTTCATATGCTGACACCGCCGGTCGAGCGGCTTTGCGAGGCGCTTCAAGCTCTTCACTTCATTCCCGGTACACCGGAAGCGGAGAGTATCGAGGCAGGTCGGGATCACCTGCTTCACATCCTGGAAGCCAAGATCCGGGTTGAAGCTTCGCGAAACCTCGATGCGCCGGTGGTCGTCCTTGTCGCGGGAGGAACGAATGTGGGGAAATCCACTCTTTTCAACCGACTGGTGGGGCAGGAGGTGGCCCGGCCCGATGAGACCGCGGGAGCGACACGGGCTCCATCGATTCTGGTCTCTGAATCGCGGGCGGACCTGGCGACTTCTCAGGAGTATTTCCGGGGGTTCGAGGTAGGTCCTCTCCGGAGAACCGAAGAGTTGAATCTCGAGTACCCGGTTCCCAGAGCTTTCACGTCCACGGCTTCGGAAGATCTTTCCGGATTTCTGTTCATCGACTCTCCCGATGTGGATAGTACCGTGATCGAGAATGCGGGGATAAGCCGGAATCTTCTCGCGATCGCCGATACCGTGCTGTTTGTGACCACCGACCAGAAGTATCTGGATCGCAGACCCATGGATTTTCTGGAGCAGGCGATCGGGTTGGAAAAGGAAATCGTGGTTGTTTTCAACAAGATGCAGAGTGAATCGATGCTCGAAACCATCCGCTCGGATTTTACTCGGATGCTTCGTGGACGCTTCGGGCCGGAGGCTCTCGATCGGTTGGATACGGTTTCGGTCCCTTATGTCGACCAGGGGAAATTGCCGGAAGAGGCGTTCAGTTCTCTTCACCAGAGAATCTTTCGAGGGGGCGATCAGAATCAGCGTAAGTGGCCGCCTTTCGTGGGGAGTTGTACTCAGGCGATGCAACGCGCGCAGGATCTTAGAGAAACGCACCAGGATCAGTGGCGGGAGATAGAGCGCGCTCAGAACGATTTTGACGAATTGTTTCGAGGGGTTCGTCGTGAACACGAACAGTATGTTCGGCGGATTGCAACCGAGGAGTTCTATGAACTCGATGTGGCCATTCATACCGTGTTGAGAGAGCTTCGGGTTCCTTATGTGGATGATGTCATCGATCGGATTCGGGACGGTGTGGGGGCCGCGGCCCGGTTTGTCCGTCGTCGTCTTTTGAAACTCGATCTGGATCAAGATGAACCGGAGTCGCGCCTACTTCGGCGTCGGGAAGGGCACAAGAAACACGTCCTTTCTCTGGCTTCTCGATTGGCTACCGATTTTGTGCAACGGTTG
>JASMLP010000001.1 GCA_030748635.1 Planctomycetota bacterium | reverse complement strand
GGATCGTTTTCTTGGAGCGGGCCCGGGAGTGGGGTACGGTATCGTTCTTGATGAACAAAAAGGATTCAGTTCCTGGGCTCTTCGGAGTGGGGTTCCGGGAGGGAGAAAGACATGTCCACGACAAACGATTCACGACCTCGTTCCGATGAACGAATCGAGATTCCGGCCTTTTCAACCGAAATTCTCTTCACTCTGGTCGCTCTCTTTGGGGTTCTTTTTCTCCTGGTGCTGCTGGATCTGCGCTGGACCAAGCAAGCGATGGCCGAACGGGAAGCCGATCGAGATCGTTTGCTCTCCCAGTTCGAGGTTCGTCTGGACCGGATCGAGGGAGCCCGGGATCGACAAGAGGGCGAGGTGACCGGTGGAGAGCGCGAGGTGTCTCGTCGTTTGCGTTCGATCGCCAAACGGGTCGAAGATCTCGAAGCGATCAAGGAGGTGACCTGGACCACGCTACGCGATGATCACGAACAGCTGGAAAAGGGGCTTCAAGACCTCAAGATGCTCCAGGCCGAAGTTTCCGGTTTGCAGGCCGAGATGGGGCGCCGATCCGGCCCGCGCTGATCGGCGACGGAATTTACCGGCCGCTACGAACCGGCGAGGGGACCCCTCGGCGGGTTCGGTCGCTCACTTTCGCCAGCTGCGTACCCGCTTCGCGGCGGATGCTCGGATCGATATCGAAGAGCCGCTTGGCGAGGAGGGGGAGAGAGGTGTGGTCCCCGAGGGTACCCAACCCCTTGACAGCTTCGAGCCGGATCGCGGAATCCGGATTCGAAATGAGCGAATGGAGCGCTCCCAGGGACTCCGGGGTTTCCAGAGCCGTCAGGGTTTGCACCGCTTCGCGCCGGAGGAGCGGGTGGCTCTCCCGGCCAAGGAGGCGGACGATTTCGGGGACCAGGGACTTCGCAATTTTTGTCTGTTTCTCCTTGCGGAGGAGTGAAAGTGTGGCTGAGCGGATCTGGGCATCCGGGCAGGTGAGTCCTCGGCGGAGAGCTTCGGCTACTCCCGGGTTTGGAGCGGGGCTATTCTGAGCGGAAATTGGGGTTGTGAAACTAAAAAGAGCAACCATCAGTCCGATTTGGAAACCGATAGCTGTGCGGCCCTCATGGCCCCTCTTTGCGCCCACTAGCAACTCCATGCATGCCTTATCGGTAGAATTCCCCAGGATCTTGAGAATTTCGTTCCGGTTCGGGGGGAGGGATTTCAGGACGCTTCGGATTTTACCCTATCTCATTCAATGACAACGAATTGTGGAATGGGGCTCGTGGATTGGTAGCCTCGAGTCAAGCCACGAAATCGAATAAGGAGTAGGTCGAGAAGGGATCGGAATAGGGTGGAAGAGAGTTGTACGCGGGAATCGGGGTGGTTTTTCCAGGGAACAGGAACCGGTTTGATTTCAAATCCCCCTAGGCGGGCGAGATAAAAGATTTCCGCGTCGCAAGACCAGCCGATCTGGCGGGTTCTCTGGTACAGGTGATGGGCCGCTTCGCGAGTAAAGCACTTGAATCCGCAGGTAAAATCGGTGGTGGATAGACCCAGGATCCGGTTGGCGATCCAGGTGTATTTATGTCCCAGAAATTCACGTAGGTAGGGTTGGTGGGTCTGGATATCGGAGTCCTGTAGGCGTCGGTCACCGACGACGATCGGGTACCTTTGAAGGTGCTGTAGCAGGCGGGGCATTTCGGAGATGGGGGTAGAGAGATCGGAATCGGTGAAGAGGATATAGTTCCCCCGGGCTTGGGTCATTCCTACTTGCAGTGCGGCTCCTTTGCCGTGGTTGCGCTCGAGGGCCAGAAGGATCAGTTCCGGGCAGCCTTGGCGGAACTCCAGTACGACTTGCTGGGTCGCGTCGGTGCTTCCATCATCGACTACCAGGATTTCCCAGCTCGAATTCATGGTCGAACAGCAGTCCTGAATGGCCTGCAAGGAGGGGAGGATCCTTCCCGCTTCGTTGAACGCCGGAATCACAATCGAAGTGGAAATGGGTGGTTGTTGAGGGGGGGAAGGGTTCACAGCGGTATGGATCTGTCTCGGGTTGAAGGTGCTTTCAGTCCATCAGTCGGTAGCGAAGAATCCAGTACAGAGCCGCCAGGCCGTCACGCCAGTCGATTTTCTTGCCTTCGGAGTAGTCGCGCCCACTGTAGGAAATGGGAATTTCGTAGATGCGGGCTTTCTTGCGAGCTAGTTTGGCTGTGATTTCCGGCTCGAAACCGAATCGATTGGAGGAGAGGGGAATCGTATGTAGTAGAGGGGTGCGGATCGCTTTGTAGCAGGTTTCCATGTCCGAGAGGTTGATGTTGGTCAGAGCGTTCGAGAGCAGGGTGAGAAGTCGGTTTCCCACGTAGTGCCAGAAGAGGTGAACGCGTTGTGGGCCGCCCAGAAATCGACTGCCATAGACGGCGTCCGCTCGCCCATCAAGAATCGGTTCGATCAGTCGGGGGAGCTCTTGGGGATCATACTCCAGGTCGGCGTCCTGAATCACGCAGATGTCACCATCGGCCAGAGAGATGGCGGTTCGTACGGCCGCTCCCTTACCGCGATTGATTTCGTGTCGCGCGACCTTGATTTCCGGACTTTCCAGGGACTGAATGATCTCCGAGCTTCCATCGTCGGAGGCATCGTCGACAAGGATCAGTTCTTTGGGGAGGTCGACGGCCTGGATTCGCCGGATACAGGCTTCGATGGTCTTGTGCTCGTTGTAGACTGGGATGAGCACCGAGAGCTTGAAAGAACTCCGTTCGATTTCGGTCACTGTCGATTCCTGCGCGGGCATCGGTCGGGAAGGAGGTCAGTATAGATGGCCCGGTTGGGGTTGCAACGGTGGAATCGCAAGATTCAGTCGAGAAATCGCCAGGTTCCGGAGAGGTGGAGAGATCCGAGAGGGGAAATTAGCGGTAGCGGTGAGGAGTCTGGAGCGTCAGGAGAGCCAGCGAGGTCGTATAGACCCGGCCGGCATAACGACCCCATCGGGATGCCGGAGGCCAGCTGCCTGCGTTGCGGTGATCGGAGGGGAGCTGAAGGTGGATCAGCTTGTCATTGACCGCGTCGAGCCACTGGCCGCTGGTGCGCCCCTTGTGATGGTGAAGAGCGGATGCGGTGTGATACCAGCAGTAGTAGTCCAGTTGACGATCGAGACTCTGCACCTGCTCGGGAGAGGTAAGCCAACGGGCCTGTTGTTGGAGTAGGGGGTTGCGGGGGAGTTCGAGAAGGCCTGCGATGTAGAGTCCTACGGCGGTGGTTCCGGAGCCATTTCCTGAGATCTCGCCCCGAAATCGGTAACCGACTTGAGCGGTCGATGGGTCGGTGACCTGTTCCAGCCACCGCTGAGCCAGGAGGAAGCAACGGGCCGGAACTTTCAGGCCGCTTCGGTGGGCGATCCAGAGGGCAGAAAGGGCCCAGCCGGTGACCGAAGTGTCGGGGGTTGTTTCCGGTGAAATCGTGTATCCCCAGCCGCCTTCGGAAGTCTGGGCTCGAGACAGAACATCTACCGCCGGTTGGAGGGATTCGAGGCGCTTTGAACCCAGGAGGATAAGTCGGGCCTCGATCAGCGCGATCAAGGCGATACTGTGGTTGTAGAGGTAGTGTCCCCGGGGCGGGCCGATGAGGCCGTCGGGGGTGCGGGCTCTTTCGAGTGCGTGGATGGCTCGTTTCAGGGTCTGGCGGTAGGGATCCTCATCGTGCAGGGGGTGTCCAGCCGAGAGAAAAGACAGGGTTGCCAGCCCGGTGACGCCGATTTCGTATCCGGAAGCTCCGAAGGTTTCGCCAGCGCTCCAGGATCCATCGGGACGTTGGGTCTGGGATAGCCAGAGAAGACCTCGATTTACCGCGGTGGAGATGGCCACGGCTCGAGGAGCTGCGTGGATCTGGAGGCGTTCTTCGGGAAGTCGCTGGCGGAGCCAGGGGGCGAGTTGACGGCGGATGTTTTTGGGGGGGGAGGAAAGGACCGTGGCCAGAAGCTTTTTGACGTTGCTTTGGGGCATCTGGACGATTTTGCGCTCTATGGGCTGGTGAGGATCCTGGGATCCCTTTGGAGTGGAATCGACTCTTTCTGGAAGGTCCTCGAAAGATTCTTCGGTCAATGAGCCCGTGGATTCGGTCGGGAGGTTGCTGGAGTCGGGGAGTTTTTCGGAGAGAATTTCCAGTTCGACCGAGTGGGGTTTTCCCTGAGTCTGAATCGAATTTTGAAAGAGGAATGTGGCAATCAGCCCGAGTGCGCCGGCGTGAAGCAAGATACTGGCAGCGAGCAAGGGGGTTGTTCGTACGCGGTGACGGAGGTAGTCCGCGGTGAAGAGGACTTGCTCACTCCATCGGGTACCCAAGGAATTTTTCGGGGAGGGGGTGTCATCGAGTCGAGAAGCGAGCGAGGCGGCGAATTCGGGACTCGGTTCGATCGAGGGGAGAAGGGAAACCGCTTCAAATACCCGTTGGATTTCTTCGCTTTCCTGGCGACATTCAGGACAGGAGTCGAGATGAGATCTCACTTCCTCTTGTCGTTCGGGAGAGCTCTCGCCGCGAAGGACCTCGATCAGGTCGGCTTGGAAATGGGAGCAACTCATCGAGTCAAGTCCTTTCGACTCGAGAAAGTTTGTCTCGCAAGCGACCCACCGCTGTATGCATTCGGCTCTTGACGGTTCCCACCGGGATTTCGAGAACCTCGGAAATCTCCTGGTAGTTCATTCCCTGGGATTCGGCAAGCAAAACGACAAGACGCTGGGGTTCGGGTAGGGAGTCGATCGCTTCTCGCACCGAGTTCTGGATTTCGCTCCGGGAAAATGCGGTTTGTGGAGTCGTTTCGGGAGCGGGAAGAGTGTCGGCTAGTTGAGTATTTTCGGATTTGTCGGTGGATCCGATTGGAGTCTGAAGACTGACTTCCCTGGGGCGACGCCCCATTTTTCGACAGTGGTCGATCCACAGATTGCGAGCGACTCGATACAGATAGGTCGTGAATTTGGCTGTGGCCTGGTACTGCTGTCGGTTCCGATAGATCCGGCAGAATACTTCCTGGCAACAATCCTCGGCGAGATCTCGATTCCATGACAACCGGTAGAAAAAGTTGATGATTTTGTGCTGGTGCCGCTCGACCAGGAGTTGAAACGCCTCGGAGTCGCCCTGCGCGCAGGCCAGCATCAACTTCGAGTCGGATAACTCCATAATGGTAAGGGTCCAGTCAAACCAGACGTATAGAGACCGGTTCAGGTTCGGATTTTCTGAAAAAAGATCGATATGTTAGGTATATGTTCATTATTTGGGGGTCGATTTGGACACTATTTGGACTGCTCGGCTTCCCACCAGGTACGAATTCTGGAGAGGATGACTTCTCTGGCTTGGCGCGAGTCGAGTGGGTTGTAGCCGAAGTTTTTGGGGGTGATTTCGCGAAGTGCCGCATGCGCCCGTTGTCGGATCTGTTCGTCTCGGTCCCCCAGGCAGCGAAGGATCAGGGGGAAGCGGGCTTTTTTGGATAGAAAGCGAGTTGAAGATTCCAGGACTACGAGTCGAACATCGCGTCGCTCACTTCCCAAGGAAAAAAGCAGGTCACGGGCCGACCGATCGGCATCCATTTTCGCGTAGAGAAAAATAGATCGTCGCAATACAACCGGGTCGGTGTTTCTTTGATAGAGGATTCGTCGCAAGTAGGGAAGTGTCGCGGGACCGATTCGGTCCAGGGTGGTCATGGTCAGGGTTCGGATTTTCTCGTTGTCATGATTCATGTGGTGGAGAAGCAGAGGCACTGAGGGTTCACCGATGGCGACGAGCTCATCCAACGCCTCCTGACGGACCCGGAGGTTTTCGGAGCCGAGAGATTTCACAAGGGTTTCTACCTTGGAAAGAACGTTTGGGTCCGTGGAATCGGCGTCACCCAGGACTTTGAGAATGGTGGGAACGAACTCCACGTAGTTGCGACCGGACCAGTGGATTTCTCCGGTCAGGCGGTAGGTGCCTCCACGATGGCCTCGAATCAGGACTCGAGCGAATTCTATCTCCTGTCCCGGGTCGAATCGGACAGCACCTGAGATGGGAGTGGGGTGGGCCAAGGTTTCCAGGTGAGTGGTGGGGTCGGTTTCCTTGGCTGTGTTGTAGCGAAATTCCTGGAAAGGCATTTTGGGGTCTGAGTGTCCGTCGGCCAGAACCGTTTCAAAAGATTCTTCACCCTGATTGATGAGTATGTAACGGATGGTCGCGGTTTCGCCGGCCGAGAGGGTTTTTCGGTCGATCTGAATTTTTCCTTCGAGTCGAAGAACCGGATTTCGAGTCAAGACTGGAGTGGCGACTGAAGCGGAATCCTGGCATCCGAGATTCAGGAAGAGAAGGAGGAGCATCGAAAAAGATAGTCTCGACAACACAATCAATAACTCCTGAGAGCGGATTCGAGTGGAACGATGGCGGGAGATGAGCATCCATCCAGAATACTCCTCCGGGTAGGCGCCTGCAATGTTCGCACAAACAGTCTCAGAGCGCGATGTGTTTGGAATCAGATGTGTTTCGGGTTTAGAATAAAGAACGATGTCATCGAAGTTCATTCGAGGTTGCGTAACGCTTGGGTTGGGGCTATCCGTTGCCTCTTTCGGATCTGTCTGGGGAGAAGAGATCTCTTCTCAATCGATTCGAGAAATCCAAAGGATTTTGAATGAAGGAGTTGCGCAAGGGGTTCGGGGAGAACGTCAGGCTGTTGAGCAAGTGTTGCAATACGGTCCAAGAGGGATACCGATTCTTGTGGATTCGTTGCAATCTCCCTCGTTTCGTGTTCGAAGACTGGCTGCTCGGGTGTTGCGAGAAAGACCTGATGTCGCGGCGATCCCGGCTCTTTCCAAGGGCCTTGATGACTCCGATCCTTCGGTAGCTCTCCTCTGCCGGGAAGCGTTGGTCGCTCTGGGAATACCGGCATTGCGGTATCTGAATATTCGCAAGAAGACGGGTCTTTCTACCCGTCAGATTTTATCGATGAAACAGGTCGAGGCGGAATATTATCAGGAGTGGGTCGTTGCTCAGTTGCGGTCCATGTCTACCCGGGAAGGGACCATCGGTCTTTACCAGGGGCAATTTCGGAAGATCGAAGAAAAAGGAGAGTCGGCGTTAGATGCGTTACTCCTTCTTGTGG
Organism: Planctomycetota bacterium; assembly: GCA_030748635.1. GTDB lineage: Bacteria > Planctomycetota > JACQVV01 > JACQVV01 > JASMLP01 > JASMLP01. Next base: position 142,621 of record JASMLP010000001.1, on the reverse strand, counting down.
AGGCTCGTGAACATTTTCCCCATACGATCCGGTATCTTGCCGCCGGCGCGCTGGCAGAGATTGCCTCTCCTCGGTCACGGGTTCGGCTTCAGAAAGCGTATCGTCGAGGAGCGTCGGCTTCTCGGGAACGGCCTATTCAAAATGTTCTGACAGTGGCCTTGGCGCGTGTTGGCGATGACTCCCCCTTGAAGCGAAGGTTGGAGTGGTATCGATGGCAGATCGGGATTCACTCGGGACGCCGGGATCGTTGGCACTACGAACTAGGGTATTTGCTCTATCTGGCGGGGTCTCTCGATTCGGCGATCGAGCATTTCGAGGTGTGTCTCGAGTTGAGACCGGCTGGACATGCGACGGCCGCTTACAATCTTTCCAATATTTATTCTCGTCTTGGGCGTGTCGACAAAGCGTTTGAGTACCTGGAGATGTCGATTGATTATGGGTTTTCCGATCTCGACTGGATGGAGCGAGATACCGATCTGGATCCCATTCGAGAGGATCCGAGGTACCTGGAGTTGACATCACGACTGCAGAGACTCCGCTTGAAACAGCGGGACGGTCTTGGGCGCTGAGACTGAATTGGGGCCACTCGTGGAGGAAACGGTTCTTGGGATCGATATCGGGGGAACCCGTGTCAAGGCCGGTCGGGTCGGTCGAAATGGGGAGGTCCTCGAAAATAGGGAGATTCCAACCGGGTCGAAACGGGGGAGAAGCGCTCTCATGGAGGATCTTCGGGTGCTGGGGGATTCATTTCTGGAGAACCAGAACGTACGCGCTGTGGGGGTGGGGTTTGCCGGTCTGATCGATTTTGGTGAAGGGGCTATTTTGTCCTCACCGAATCTGCCCGGTTGGGATGGAATTCCACTTCAAAAGGAGTTGAGAGATACGTGGGGTTGTCCGGTATATCTGGATAATGACGCCAATTGCGCGGCTTTGGGTGAGGCGTGGAGAGGGGCGGGTGAAGGGCACGATTCCGTGGTTACCGTGACTCTGGGAACTGGAATCGGAGTCGGTATCGTTCTGGAAGGAAGAGTTTGGCGAGGCGTTACGGGGACGGCGGGAGAATTTGGCCATATCAGTCTCGATCCTTTGGGTCCGGAGTGTTCATGTGGACAAAAAGGGTGCTGGGAAGTTTTTGCCAGCGCGACCGGATTGATGGCAGAAGCCGGGAGAAGGTGTCCTGATTCTTCATTTTCTTCCGCCTACGAGATTTATGAGGCGGCTGGGGGGGGAGATCAGGTGGCCTGCCAGTTGCTGGAAGATCTTGGCCGCTGGGTTGCACGAGGTGTACGGGTTATCTGTTTCTCACTCGACCCGTCCTGCGTCGTGATCGGCGGGGGAGTGAGTGGCGCCTGGGATTTTTTCAGCCCTTTTCTCATGGAGGAGCTTTCCTCGAACTCCTTGGGATTGGGTTCGCGCGGGGTCTCTGTGGTCCGAACTGAGCTCAAAAAGGATGCCGCTGTGGTGGGGGCAGCGCACGGAGCCTGGGAGGTTTTGGAGTCCTTGGGGTGTTGATTTTCGGCTTTTGAATGGGATAAGAGTGATGGGATTGTGGTCAGGTGAGGACACGAATAGGTAAGATGCAGTGGCATGACTCGACAATATGGTGTTGAGTATGTATCTGCATTAGGAGTTGATGGTGCTGTTCCGACGACGTAAAGCCGAGAAGAAAGTAAAGAGCCGAGAGGACGGTCTGTCTTTACCTCCTTTGAGATTTCGTATGGTCGGAAGAGGTGAAGCGGTCGAGATGATCTGGCCAGAGAAACGTCCGGACCCTGAGGAATTGCCCACGCCTGAAGAAGTCATCCTTTTTCTGGAGGATATTGGGGTCACCACTCGGATGGAGGCCAGTCAGATAGAACGATCTTTGATTCTTCGGGAATCCGATCCCTATCCTCCCGAACCGGTCCGGGTCGTTTCGGGGATTTCGGTCGAGGAGGGTGAGGATGGTGTGATCGAGTGGGAAGCCAAACCCGGTCATGTCGTCGAGGTCGATGACTTGATCTGTCGGGTTCTGGCCCCTCGAACCGGTCGCAACGGGTTGACGGTGAAGGGCGAAGAAATTGTGGCCAAACGGGGTCAGCAAGTGACTTGCCTGGAGGGAAAAGGGGTGGAATCGTTTGATTCCGGATTGGGCTTCAAGTCGACCTGTTCCGGTCGGGTTGAGTTCGAGGAAGATTCGGTTTCTGTTCTTCCTATTCTGGAGATAGACGATTCTTTTCATTTCGCGCATGTGTCCTGTCCTCCGGAGACGACTGGGGTCACCGAGGAATACCTTGTGGGTTTACTCGAGTCTGAAGGGCTGACCTGCGGATTCGATGAGGAGTCGATGAAGGAGGTGGTCAAGAGGGCAGGTTCCGGGGAGGCGATCGAGGAGGTTGCCATTGCGTCCTGGACTCCTCCGGAGCATGGTCGGGACGGTCGATTGGAGTTATGGGTTCCGATCGGTTTGCGAGCGGGGACGGTAGATGAAACCGGACAGATGAATTTTCGTGATCGAGGTTGGGCCGAGAGCGTGGTGGAGCCAGGGCAGAAGATTGCGCTTCTGTTCCCTCCCGAGGACGGGGTGGATGGTGAGGACCTTCGTGGTCGTGCGGTGCCGGCAGAGGTCGGTGATGAGGTGATCTGCGAAGTCGGGCCTGGAGCGGATTTGAGTGAGGATGGTCGGGTTTTCAGTGCCAAGACTCAGGGGCGAGTTACCTTGCAGTCGAGCAAGGGAAAGCAGGTTCTTGCGGTTTATGAGACTCTCGAGGTGGATGGCGACGTTGGAGCGGAGACCGGCAATGTGGATGTCGGCGAAAAGGCGATCGTGGTTCACGGAAGTGTGCGCTCCGCATTTTTGCTCAGTGCTGGCGGCCCGGTTCTGGTCGATGGCACGACTGAAGATTGTCGAGTGGTATCGCGAGGAGGATTTATCTGTGCTCGCGGGGTGGTTCACGGCCGTCATGGAAGTATTGACGCGTCTGGGGATGTGTCGGCTGCATTTGCTCAAAACGCCCGCATTCGATGTGGTGGAGACCTGACCATTCCTGGTGGGGTCGTCAACTCGAACATCCAGGTGGGTGGCAATATGACCGTGGAGGGCGCTCAGGGGCGCATTGTTGGAGGTAGGATCTCTGTGGATGGAGATCTGGTGGTCCGAAACCTGGGTTCACAGGCCAATGTACCTACTCGCGTGTTTCTCGGATCCTCGGCAGAAAAGAAGGAGCAAAATCGAGTGCGTCTTCGGGAAGTAGAGCAAATCCTGGCACCTCTTCGGGCTCGGTTTGGACGTGAGATGGAGCCGACGGTTTTCGAGAGCCTTTCTCACTCCGACCGACAACTCTTTTCTCGGCTCGATGCCATGGAAGCCGAATCGGAGGCGCTGGATGTCCCGGTCGAGGAGAGTGAACAGGGAGAGCTCGGGACTCTGACGGTGCTGGATTCTGTCTACCCTGGAGTTACCATCTGTATCGGGGACCATTACCTGCAGATTCATGATGCTCTGGTCGCGGTGATCTATCAGTTGAAGGGGGATGGATCTGAGATCGAGGCTGTCTCGTTGAGGGAAAAGCCCTGAGGTTCTGAGTCCTCCGGTCGGTTCCGTGAGTTCGCTTTGCTATACTCCGGTCTCTTGTCACCATTTTCATACAGCAGAACATCTCCCATTTCGCCGATGAATCAGGTTCAGAATATTGTCATTCTCGGTTCCACCGGCTCTGTGGGGTGTCAGGCTCTGGAAGTTGTCGAGCATCACCCAGATCGGTTCCGACTGGTCGGGCTGGCCTCAGGTAAAGGGGGTGAGCGGTTACGGCAGCAGGTCCAGAAGTATCAACCTCTTCGAGTTGCGGTTTCGGATCCGGATGCTCTCGAGGACTTGAAGTCTTCTCCGGAGTGTTCGGGGTGTGAGTTGATCGAGGGAGGTCTGGATTCGATCGACCGAATGGTCTCGGATGATCGAGTCGATCGGGTGGTGCAGGCCATTGCAGGTGGTCCCGGATTACGTTCGACCGTAGCCGCTTTGAAGGCGGGAAAGATCGTCGCTCTGGCGAACAAGGAGTCCCTCGTCTTGGGTGGAGAGTGGCTGATGGCTTTGGCATCCGCTTCCGGTGGACGGATCCTCCCGGTGGATAGCGAGCACAGCGCGGTGTTTCAGGTTCTCGAAGGCCTCCCTATCGAGGAGGTCCGCCGCATCATTCTAACTGCTAGTGGGGGGCCTTTTCTGGATCTTCCTCTTGCTCGGTTTCCCGAGGTAACCGCCGAAGAAGCGCTCGCTCATCCCACCTGGAACATGGGTCCCAAGATCACGATCGATAGTGCGACGATGCTAAACAAAGCCATTGAGGTGATCGAGGCCCGATGGCTTTTTGGGGTGCCCCTGGAGAAAATCGAAGTGGTCGTTCATCCCCAGTCCATCGTTCATTCAATGGTCGAAATGGTGGATGGGTCGATATTTGCCCAGATGGGAAACCCAGATATGCGTGTTCCTGTCCAGTGGGCGCTAAGTTATCCGCATCGATGGGTATCACCTGCGACCTATTTTGATTTCAGTTCCAACCACCGCCTGGAATTTTTTCCTCCGGATCTGAGTCGGTTTCCGGCATTAGCTTTGGGGTACAGGGTGGCGCGCGAAGGAGGATCTTCCGGAGCCGCTTTCATCTCGGCCAGCGAACTGGCGGTAGAAAAATTTCTTGCCGGTGAGATCTCCTTCGAGCAAATTGCTCTCTTGGTCGAGGGCGCACTGGATCGTCACGAAACAATTTTCGACCCCAATCTTCAACAAATCCTCGAGGTGGACCGTCAAGTTCGCCAGGAGATGACTTCATGTTCGTTTTGATCATATTGCAGATCGCAATCGGGATCGGTTTCCTCATTTTCGTGCATGAGCTCGGACATTTCCTCGCCGCGAAGTGGTCGGGAGTTCGGGTCGAAGCGTTCAGTATCGGGTTTGGTCCCAAGTTGCTGGGCGTTCGGCACGGGGATACTGATTATAAGTTGAGTCTCATACCCCTGGGGGGCTTTGTGAAGATGGCAGGAGAATTGCCAGGTGAGGAGACCATCGGTGCTCCGGATGAGTTCACGAGCCAATCCCCTCGAAATCGAGCAATCATCCTTTCGGCGGGTGTTGTCATGAATCTCCTATTCGGATTTTTGATCAGCGTCTGGTCATTTCAGATTGGAGTTCGGTTTGTCGAGCCCTTGGTGGGAGAGGTGGTTCCGGGAGGTCCGGCCTGGCAAGGAGGGATGCGAGCAGGAGATCGGATCGTCTCGATCGACGACACCCCGATCATGTCGTTCAGCGAAGTCGGGCTGCAGGTCGCTTTTGGGGATCCCAAGGGGATGGATTTCGTGGTGGATCGTAAGGGGCAGATGGTTCCGGTCCGAGTTCATCCGGTTTACAACGAGCGGCGAGGTTTTCAGTCGATCGGTGTTCAGAACGCCGCTTCTTTGGTGTTGAATGTTACTGAAAACTCTCCCGCGGCTCAGGCAGGTTTGCGTACAGGAGATCGTCTCGTCTCGATCGACTCGGTTGCTGTGAAGCGCTTTCGGGATCTGCAGTTCTACCCTCGGATGAATCCTCAAGATTCGTATCAGATCGGATACGAAAGGGAAGGCGAGCTGGGGGAGGCCAAAGTCTCTGTGGGGCGGATGGACGGCGGTTACCAACTGGGTATTGTTCAGGGAAGTCTTCAGGTGGAGTCGATTCAAAAAGATTCAATCGGAGCCAAGCTCGACTTGAAGCCGGGAGATCGGATTGTTCGTATCGATCAGAAAAAAGTGGGCAGTTTGGTGGCCGCTCGGCAAAACTTGCTGGGGCTTTCAGAATCAAAAATGGTCGAGATCGAACTTCTCCGGAACGATCAGTCGAGGACTTTGGGACCTCTGTCGATAGCCGACACCTTGGATGTGCTGGAATCTTTCCTCCCTTCTCTCGAAGAGGTTCGAATTGGATACCTGACTTCCGGATTGCCCGCGGCAGCAAGCGGTTTGGCGGTCGGAGATGTGCTTTTGGCTATCGATGGGAAGCCGCTTACCGAATTTAAAGATCTGGTTCTCGCGGTGGGTCAATCGGAAGGGCGGGAGTTGGAACTTCGCTACCGACGCGGTTCGGTCGAAGATTCGGTTCGGCTCAAGCCGGAAAAATCGTTGCATGTACAGCCGATGGGACTTTCCGTCTCACCTCTTCGATCTGCCCCGATTCAATACGGCATAATTGAAGCTTCTCGTGTTGGGTTCCGGCATTCCATCAACAATTTCAAGTGGGTATTGATGACCCTGAAAGGTTTGATGACTCGTCGGGTGGCCGCTCGAAACCTGGGGGGGCCCATCTTGATCGCTCAGGTGAGTTATTCGAGTGTGAGTCAGCTCGGTTTTGGCCGTTTTCTCTATTTCTTGGGCCTACTATCGATCAACCTGGCGATTATCAATCTCCTTCCGATTCCGGTGCTCGATGGGGGGCATCTGTTTTTTCTGGCCATCGAAAAGATCCGGGGCAAACCCGTTCCCTCTTCGGTCTTGATCGGTGCTCAGATGCTGGGTCTTGTCCTCATCGTTTCACTGCTGATATTTGTGACCTTTCACGATATTCGGCGCTTGATGTTTGGGCTCTGAGAGGGAAGATTATGGTCTCCATGGCCGAAGAACTGAGGGAGTGGGCGGGGAAAGATGTGGTGGTCGATACCTCCACGCCTTACCTCTATATTGGGCGGTTTGAAGAGGCTACGGATACGGTATTGAAGTTGCGAGATGTAGATGTTCAGGATATTTCCGATGTTTCATCGACCAAGGAAGTTTACTTGATGAGTTCTGCGCGCCTGGGTAAGAGGATCAATCGACACTCGGCCTGGATTCGAATCGCGACGATTGTTTCTGTGAGCCCCCTGGAGGATCTTCTTCATGAATGAATCCGCAGGACATGTTCCCGAATCCGCATCTTCCGCACTCCAGGGGCTGACAGAGGAGGTTCGAGCGAAAGTCCGTCTGTTGTATCAGGTCGGCTCGAAATGCTTTTCTCGTCGAGAGTATCCCCGGGCGATCGAGATTCTTGAAAACGTGGTCTTTTTCAATCGAGACAACTATCGAGCATTCTCCATGCTCGGACTGGCTCATATGGGGACCGGCGATCTGGATCATGCGGTTCTCTACCTGGAGCGCTGCGTTGAGATCGAGCCCATGTATTCAAAAGCATGGAATCAGCTTGGGAATGTGTATCGACGTCGCGGCGAACTTTTTCGAGCGGTTCATGTGTTCGAAAAAGCCCAGGCGCTGGACCCTGAAAATGTGGATATTGCCTACAATCTCGGGATCACCTATTTCGAAACCCTGGAATATGAGAAAGCGATCGAGAACTACAAAAAAGTTCTCGAACAAGAAGGGATTCGTGGAGAGGTCTTGCTCGATATTGTGACCTGCTTTTATCGGCTCGAAGAGTATGACAAGGCTCTCAAGTATCTCCGTCGTTATAACGAACTCTATCCGGAGGCAAAGGATCAGACCCGGTTGATGGCGGTTCGAAAACTTCTCATCTCTCTTGCGAACTGATCGAAATCAGGTCGCAAGATTCTGGATCACTTGACGAACCAGGAGGGTGAGTCGGGGTTCCGCTTCTCCCGCCACGGCGAGTATCTTGTCCACGTTGGCTGGTTCGAGAGCGTCAGGAAGGCACATGTCCGTTACGATCGAAAAGCCGAGAACCCGGGTGCCTTGGTGAACGGCGACGATGACCTCGGGGACAGTACTCATTCCCACCACATCGGCGCCGATTGTCCTCAAGAATCGATATTCGGCCCGTGTCTCCAGGTTAGGACCCAGGACTGCGACATAGACGCCGCGTTGAGTCTTGAGGCCACCCTCGAGTGCGAGTCGCTCTGCTAACTCGATGAGTTGGGTGTTGTACGGCTCGATCATATCGGGCCATCGAGGGCCGAGCTGGTCGTCGTTGGGGCCCACAAGGGGATTGATTCCCAGGAGATTGATGTGGTCTTCGATGAACATGATGTCTCCGGCCTGATATTGAGGATTGAGTCCTCCACAGGCGTTGGAAATCAGCAAGGTATTCATGCCCAGCGCTTTCATGACTCGGACCGGAAGGGTGATCTCCTCGGCGGTATATCCTTCGTAGGCATGAAGTCTTCCCTGCATGGCCACCACTTCTTTTCCCTCCAGTTGACCGAAGAGAAGGTTACCAACATGACTGGTGGCGGTGGAGGCGGGGAAGTGGGGAATATCTTGGAAGGGGACAGTCGCTCGCACGTCGATCGACTCCGCGAGGTTTCCCAGGCCTGTTCCCAGGATGATCCCGATTTGGGGGTTCTGGTCGGAATGAGCTCGAAGAGCGTTCGCGGCTTCTTCGATACGATCACACAGAGGGGTCATCGAAGACAATCTCCTTGGAAAGGGGCAAGTGTTTGTGAATGGTTCGCAGGACGATCGAGGGGCCTAGGTCTTCGATCAAGACCGTTTTGTTGCGCGAGTTCTGTCCGGAGACGATGTGTAGAGAACTTTTTCGGCAATCCAGGATCTTGGCCAGAAGCTTACAGATCGCGTCGTTAGCCTTCCCTTTTTCCGGGGCGGTGTGTACGCGGACGCGGAGTGCGCCGTTGTGTGTCCCGTCCAGTCCTTCCCGCCTGGATCCTGGATGAACACGCAGGGGCAGTAAGGTGCCTTGTTCGTTAGCTTTCATGCGGATCACTGAGAAAGTCGTGCCTTGTAATAAGGGAGCGCATTGGTGGCCTGTCGGGCGGACGAGTGGGTTGCGGCCCGATAGTTTTTTTCGATGTAAAGAATGAGATCTCGACACTCTTCCTGTTGATTCAGAGAATCCGAAAGCGCCAGGAGTCGAAGAGCGTCTTTGGCTTCCAAGGACCACCGCCCCAGAGGTTTCGTAGTACCGACAAAGATCCGGTAACTTTCCTCTCTGGAGAGTTCTTTCAGATCGACTGTGATCCCCGATTCGCCATTTCGGAATTTGAGAAGAATCTGAACTTTCAATTCGGAGCGATTGAAAGAACCCAGTCGGGAGGATTGAAGAGAACCCAGATGGGTTGATTCGAACTTTTTAACGCGGTTTATGGACGACTTTGGCACGTCAATATTGTAATCGTCGACTTGGCCGCGTCGTTCGAGACGTTGTTCGAAATCGTCCAGAAATTGATCGATCAGTTCGATCTGGATCGAGAGTTGGTCCAGTTCGGATTTTTGTTTCTCATTCCACGATCTCTTGGAGTAGGACCTGAAGATCGATCGGGCATTTTTGAAATCGTAAACGGCGAGGGAGTTCAATACCTCCTGGCGACACTTCTCCATGGCGCGTCGGGCTGCTTCGATTCGATCACGCTCTTTGTTGGCTTTCCACGATTTCTCTTCATCTCGGAGGTTTTGGATCTGTAGATCGACCGTTTCATTCCATTTCTTGGGGTCGAACTCGCGTACTCTCTCCAGGATTTCAATCGCCTTCTGGTATTCGCGTCGACTGGAGGCGTCCCGAACTTGATTTCGGATCGATTCGTAGGCTTCTTTCTCTTTCGTTCGGATCGATCTGTCTAGCTCTTCGGGGAGGTCGGTGGTAATCCCCTTGGGGATCTCCTTTTTGAAAGACTCGAGCGCTTCCCGGGCTTTTCCGAACTGCTTTGAGCCGATCCATGTGTTGATCTTTTTTCGGGATTGCTCCGATGTTTTGCTCCAACGGTTCTGAAGGTCCCGTTCCTTACGAACTTTCTCCAGGAGTTCTTTGGCCTCGGCTGCGGCGGAGGTTTCTGGAAATTGTTTGATAATCGATTCGAGCAGATCGATGGCGCGCTCGATGTGAACTTTTCTTCGGAGCAGGGATTGGACTCTTTTTAACCCTTGGCTCGCTTTGTACTGTCGATTCTCAGCCGTTTTTTTAAGAGCTGATTCGACTCTTTTTGCTGATTGATCGGCGACTTTCCCCACCTCTTCTTCGGGGAATTCCTTGGCGATTGCCTGGATTGCCTGGAGGAGTTCTCTTGTGGGCCCTTCCTCCTGGTGGCGTTTGACAAGTTTTTGGTAGCGCTTTATCGCTTCCTGGATTTTGGTCGGAGCCTGAGGGGTGGGAGGGTGGGAAGGGGGAGGGGCGGGCGATGTCGAGGTGAACGGTTTGAAGATCAGGATCGCGACCAGTCCAACGCCGATGAGGAAAATAGGCAAAAAGTATCGGGAGAAATTGCTCGTGAAAGCTCCGATTCGACGCAGGGGAGGAAGAGGCTTGGATCGGAGGTCTTCGATAAGGTACTTTTCGTAGATCGGTTCGAGGTCTTCGATGAGCTCTCGGGGAGTCTGGTATCGATCGGCAGGATCTTTGGCCATCAATCGGTAGATGATATCGACAATGATTTCGGGAATTTCGGGGCGGATTTCCTGGATGGGTGGAGGCATATCCCGTATTTGCTGGATGATGATGGCTCGCATGTTGTCGCCACTGAAGGGAGTTTGGCCGGAGAGAATGTGATAGAGGGTGGCTCCCAGACTGTAGAGATCGGACCGGATGTCCACCGCTTTCCCTTTGATCTGCTCCGGACTGGCGTAATGGGGGGTTCCCAGATTGGCTTCTTGCTTTTTGGGGCCAGCATCCTTTTGGATCCGTTCAGCCAGTCCCATGTCCCCGATTTTTACAGTCCCATCTTCGCCGATCATCAAGTTGTCCGGCTTGATGTCCTTGTGGACGATGTCATTTCGAAAGGCGTATTCGAGGCCTTGCGCGGAGTCGAGACAAACCTTCAAGGAATCGAGAATGGAGAGAGGACCTTCTGCGGTTAGCTTTTCTCCAACCGACCCTTTCGGAGCGTACTCCATGGAGAAGTAGTGCAGGGTCTCGTCTTTTTCGCTCGCGACATCATAGACCTGAATGATGTTGGGGTGATTCAGCGATCCGGCCGAGCGAGCCTCCTGGACGAATTTGTCGATGAATGTTTTGTCTTGAACGAGTTCCTTGGAGAGGAACTTGAGAGCGACGGTTCGGTTGAGTGAGAGTTGGGTCGCTTTGTAAACGGTTCCCATGCCTCCCCGGCCGATTCGATCTCCCACCTGGTATCCGCTAATGACTTGCTGGGAGAGTTCCCCTTTTCCCAGCTGTTTTTGGCCGGAGAGAATGCTGAAGAGGGTATCACCCACCTGAATGGAGTCACCGATCTGAAGCTCGATCTCCCCAGTGACCTGTTCGCCGTTGACTACCGTACCGTTCATGCTGCCCATGTCGGTCAGGCGGACTTCGTCTGGTCCCATGCAGACGAGTTGGAAATGTCTTCGACTGGCAAAGTTGTCAGCGATTTCTAATGTACAGCTGGTTTCCCGGCCTACGGTGACCTCCTGGCCCGGGGTCAGGTTGACGGTTCTCCCCTTGAGTGCTCCTCGTTCGACTACCAGTACGGGCATGGCCTAACTTTCAACTCCCTCGAAGCAAGCCGATCCGATTCGGACCATCGTGGCTCCTTCTTCAATCGCGAGTTCGAAGTCCCGGGACATTCCCATGGATAGTTGACTCAGATCATGTTGGGGGTGCTGTTTTGTGTACTGGTCCCGGATGCGGGCGAGTTCTTTGAAAATGGACCGACACTCTTTTTCGTCCGCTCGATACGGAGCCATGGTCATGAATCCGTCAAGCCGTAGAGATTGCTCCGACGCGTGGGCAAAAAAATCGGGTAGCTCTGGAGGTGAAAATCCTGATTTGGTGGATTCGCCGCTGACATTTACCTGGATGAGGCAGGGGGGGGGAGGGAGTTGTTTCTTTTGGGCCTCTTGGGAAACGGCCCGGGCCAGTCGATGACTATCGATCGATTGGAAAAAATCGAAAGTCTCCAGTGCCGGGCTGACTTTATTGCGCTGCAGGTGGCCGATCAAATGCCACAGAAATGGGCTCGAGGTTTCTTTCTTCTTGGCACGCGCATCAAGAACTCGGTTTTCGCCGATCTCGGTGACGCCGACTTCTGCCAGATTGTCGAACCATTCAACTTTCACTGTTTTGGTGACGACAATCAGACGGATTTCGGACACATCCCGACCCACCCGCTTCGCCGCTCGATCTATGCGTTCACGGATACGGTGAAGATTGTCAGAAAGTCGAGGTCGGGTGGCAGGCATGGCAGGCTTCGGGTCGGATCAAAATCGTCCCGGGGACACCTTGTCAAAGTGAGGCATCCCGGCGGGTAAGGGGGCCGTAGATCGGTCCAGGCCTATTGCTCGGTCAGGCAGAAAAGAGCGCCGTCGTGGGTGCCGACGTAGAGGGCGTTGGTGTCCGGATTGGTCAAGAAGAAGTCGAAGGCTGAAAGATCGTATCGGCCATCGATGGTTCCGTCCTCCGAGTGGAGTCGTACCAGCCAGTGCTTCCCTTGCAGAGCAAAATCGTGTTGGGTCCCCCGAAAGAGGTACTGGCGAATGTCGCCTGCACGCCACTTCTCTGTTCCGTGTCCACGGTCGATGCAGTAGAGAGTCGGTGCCCGGTCGACCACGAATACCGCGGTTTTGGTGGCAATTGAAGGGGTTCTGAGTTCGTGGTCCGAGAAAAATTTCCACTGGAGGATGCCGTTGGTGATGTTGTAGACCCGGTTGTCGAGAGTTGTAGCCAGAACGGACGGGCCTTCCGTGGTCATATCGGCCCCAACTTCACCAATGGTCGGAAGAGCGAAGACCTGTTTTCCGGTGGTTTCCTGGATCTGATAAATCCGTTTGTCGCCGGAGGCGAAATAGATGTAGGGAGCCTTATAAAGGGGCTTGGTGATGATGTCTCCATCGGTAGAGAAGCGCCAGTCGCGGATTCCCTTGACGTAGTTGAACGCGTAGAGGTAGTTGTCGTGTCCTCCAACATAAACGCGGTTGCCTACCGGGGTCGCTGGAGACATGGCGGCAAAGGGGAGGACGACCTTGTGGGTGAGCTCTCCGTGTTTCCTTTTGACGATATGAAGAACGCCGCTCGAGATGAGGGCGACATGGGTGCTGGAGAGGCCCGGTCGATGATCGAGATGGCGAACGGTATCGGAGTCGGAAAGTTCCAGCGTCCAGAGGGTTCTGCCGCTATTGGAGTCGATGGCATAGACCCATCCACTTTGGGTTTCCGCGAAGAGGATGTCCTCTTCCAGATAGAGTCGGTGGAGGGTGGTTCGGGGGAGGATGAGGTCCCAGGATTCCGCCAGGGGAACACGAGCTAACGTGTTTTGAAGCTCGGCTCGTCGATTCGGGATCGAGGCGTGGTTAAGGGACTGGGGTGCTGGCTGATTGCAGCCAAAAAGGAGGCAACTCGTGGCTACCGTGAGTAAAGTCCGTCGAAACATGATGGTCATTCTCCCTTCAGGAGCGAGCTGATCTTGATCGAGAAACGCATCTCGAATTGTTGGAGTCGTTCGATTCGTCGTAGGTGATCCCCCAGTCGATCGGCAGGAACTTCAAAGACGTATGCTCGTCCTTGTTGTCGATCTCTGAGATCTTCGACCATGGCATCCCAGTCATCGCAATACAAGTCACGAGCTAACCTTACGAGGAGGAGATCCTCCTCGGTCAGGCTTGTCATGAACTCCTGGTAATCGTCTGTGGACGGTCCCATTGGAATCCCCGGGCACCGAGTATGGAAGGCCGTATTATTCCTAGGGTGTGGGATGCAGTCAAGAGGAGGCATCAGAGTCTTTAGGTGGAAGGGGCTTTTTCCGGGGAGGGCGCCTGGACTCCTCGGAAGACTTCGACCACCGTTTCTGGGGTTGGAGCCTCGAGAATACGTTGGCGATTCTCCTCTATGCGAAGAATTTCCATAACTTGTGCCAGGAGACGGAGATACTCCTCTTGGCGTTGCTCTGGAGCGCCCACCATGACGATGATTTGTACCGGATTACCATCGATCGAATCGTATTCGACGGGGGTCCGGAGGACACCGATAGCGACGACAAACTCCCGGATAGAATCCATTTTGGCGTGAGGAACGGCCAGTCCAAGACCTACACCCGTGGAGAGGATCGATTCCCTCTTGAGCATGGCTTCGTAGAGGATTTCCAGATCTTCAACCTCAGGGGTTTCAGCCAGAACTTCGGACACCCGACGCAACGCATCGTTTTTGGTAGAAACATCCAGAAAAACGACCTGGTTGGGTTTGACCAGTTTCGAGAAATTCACGGATCAGTCGTCCTGTTCATCGGTTTCGTCTTCATCGAGGCGGAGATCGAAATCGACCTCGCCCAGATCCAGCTCGTGGGCCTGATCCGGGGAAGCGCCGGTTTCGATGTCGATCTTCGTAGAGATGTCATCGACCTGGTCAAAGACCTCTTGGCTGACTTGAATCGGGCATTTGGATTTGAGGGCGATGATGATCGAGTCGCTGGCGCGCGAGTCGATTCGGACCTCGTTTCGCTTGCCGATCCACTCGGAGTCCTCGCCGTCGACTCCTTGTTCGAGAATGAGGGTGGCGCAAAAAGTGTTATCGATGATGTCGGAGATGATCACCCGTTTCACCTCGATATCGAAACCGAGGAGGACAGATCCCATGAGGTCGTGAGTCATGGGACGCGCACTTTTTTGTTCGTGCATCTCTTTGACTATCGCGCTGGCTTCGAAGAGTCCGACAAATATGACGAAAGTTTTGGTTTCGTTCCCGAGAAAGAGCGCGGCGCCGGTCCCGTCAATCGGGCCGGCGATTCGTTTGACCTCGACAGTTTCGAGGCTATCGAGTTTGGAATCACCTGGATCGGTCATTGCTCTAAGCCTACTGGAAGAAAAGGGGGTTTCAAGTAGTTCCCTCCATCATCATTTGCAAGGAGTCCCGGAGATCTGTAATTCCCGTAAGAGGAAAAGGGGCCGTCCTCTTGAAGGAGAGGGGATAAGGATCGCCTGGAGTTGGGTTCGGTTTTTATGGAGATCTAAAAGGGTTTGGTTGTTTGAGTCGTCGCTTAATGAGAGTTCACGTTTTTGATCTGAGACCCCATCTAAACCTCGGATGGCGACGAAAGCTTTCATCCGGTTTTCGTCAAAATTAAATTCCATGTATAGCGAGGTTTCTTGGGGGCGCCGATGGGGACCCAGAGGGCGGTTCGAAGAATCAAATCGTTGGGTTTGGATCACCAGTTCATTCTCGAAGTCTAGGCCCGAGAGAGTAGATTTCATCGTGTTCATTGTCGATCGGGTCAATAGGCGGGGGCTTTTTTTGGTCACGGCGATCAACTGGAATTCAAAAACCCGAGTGTCCCGGTTCTTCTTGTCGCTAATGACTCGAAAACGAATGGCCGGAATGGTGGCCGCGTCGGCATCGAGCAAGAGCCAGAGAAACGGGATATTTTCAAAAGATCCATGCATGCGCTCGTGAGGCGGAATGAACAGGACGGTCTGGATGCGGATTCGTCCCTCGAGTTTCTGGACGCGGAGTTGGTCGCCGAGGAATGGAAAGGAAATGGGGAAACCGGTCGGTGGAGGGCGATCGATCACATGGTCTATAAGTTCCTTGGATTTTCCGCCGAGATTTAAAAAACCGTCGGAAAAGAGCTGTCTCGAACTTAACGTGACTTTTTCCCCTTTGAAGTAGGCATCTAGTAGCGTTTTTTTCTGAGTCGAGGAGGATGATTGATCGCGCGGACCAGATCGGTTCGAGCACCAGGACTTCACGCGGAATGCGTCGACGAAACGCTGATCGAGACTTTGTACTCGAGATTCTTTCATCTGGTCGAGGGCTGAGCCCACGCCATCTTTTGATTTTCGAATTCTCCAGTGGTAGTACCAGGCGATGGGAGAGAATTTTGCACGGAGTTGCGCTTCGATCTGTTCGGGTGGATTTTGTAGCAGGTCTTCTGCTTGGAGATTCCGATGTAAATTCTGATAAGAATATAGGTCGTTGTCGGCAACCTGACGGATAGACTCAGATCTTTGAGGGTCGATGTCTTCGAACTCAATGGTGATTTCCCGCAAGATACCTGCGGCTTTCTCGATTTCACCGTCTTGGATCACTTCCCACGCCAGCTTGGCTCGCGCTTTGGTCTTGTTCAGTAGGCAGTTCGTGGTCCCTTGGAAGGCCAATTTTTCCTGATCAGGATCTTTTGCGTCTTGTGCTTGCTTCCGGGCTTTTTTGAAGAGATTTAGAGCGGCATCATAATCTCCCTTTTCGTACGCGTTCTGAGCTTGAGAGATCGTGTCGACAGATGGTTGGGGGGCAAGATTCGGAGTCTGGGCAGCCAGCAAATCGATCAATTCTTCGATTTTCTCTCGGAGTTGGGGTGATCTAGGGAGGTGCTTTAGTTGCAGGGCTCGTTCTCGGAGTTCGCGCAAGTTCGCATGGGCTTCATTCAGATTGCCGTTCATGACGTCGAGTCGAATTCCCCCGATGTGTCTTCGGATTCTATCGACCTTGGCGCCGTTGCCGAGATTGGCGTTCACCTCGTCGAGTATGTTGAGTACTCGTTCCGTTTTGGACTCTGCCTTGGGGGGATCTGTTGTTTCGGGGGGTGGGATCACGGAGGGGGTTGGGGGGTTGGATGCGGTCTCGGGCGGTTCGTCCGGAGGGGACTCGGGGTTCGAGCCGATCATCGCCAGGAACAGGAGTACCGTGGCGATCAGGGCGGCGCCTGTAATCCATCCCGCAGGGCCGACTTTTTTGGCATACCCACCGACCACCGCAAGGTCGACTTTACTGTCGAGTTCGCCGCTTTCGAAGCGGGTGAGATCTTCGAGAAACTCTCCCATGGTTTGGTAGCGTTTTTCTACCGTTTTGGCCATGGCTCGTAGGATGATCTTTTCGAGTGGACGAGGCAGATCATTCAGGAGTCGGCTCGGGGGCTTCGGGGCTTCGTTCA
The DNA here is from genome assembly GCA_030748635.1 of Planctomycetota bacterium. GTDB lineage: Bacteria > Planctomycetota > JACQVV01 > JACQVV01 > JASMLP01 > JASMLP01. Next base: position 125,873 of record JASMLP010000001.1, on the reverse strand, counting down.
AGTGCTTGACGATGATCGATGCGGGAGATGGGCCGGTGAAAGGGCGTTGACCGGTTAGTAGGTAGTAAAGGACGACCCCAAGGCTGTAGATATCGCTGCGATGGTCGACCTTGCGTCCGTCACACTGCTCTGGGCTCATGAAGTAGGGGGTTCCGAGGATCTGGCCGCTGGCCGTCAAGCCGCTGTCCCGGGTGAGGCTCTTGGCCAGGCCGAAATCCATCACTTTCACCTTGCCTTCGTGGGTGATCATGATGTTTTCGGGCTTGATATCTCGATGGATAATTTTCTCTCGATGCGCCGCCTCGAGACCTCGTCCTATTTGCTGAATAAGCTCGAGGGCTTCAGGAATACGTAGTTGTCCTCCGGAATCGATCAGACGACGTTGGAGGGTGATGCCGTCGATGAATTCCATCGAGATGTAGTGGACACCGTCTTCTGTGGAGCCAACATCATATATGTGGACGATGTTCTCATGGTTGAGGTGGGCGCAAGACTGGGCTTCGACTCGAAAACGTTTCACCAGGTTTGGATCCCGGCTGAGTTCCGGGGGGAGAACTTTCACCACGATATCTCGGTCGAGCGCTTCGTGCAGTGCAATATAGACCGACCCCATTCCCCCTTGTCCGATCAGTTGGCGAAGTCGGGCTCGACCGAGAGATCGGCCGATCAAGGTGTCGGGAGGTTTGGTGGCGAGTGCTGTTTTCGCGAAATTCGGGTCGGCGAGGACACGGGTTTGGGCCATGGTCCCCGGAATCGTTTGTGGTTTTTTACTCGCTTTTTGTGGGGGGCGCTTCTGGAAATCGCCCGAAACCACCACGTCCTCCAGGAGGCGAACGGTGGTCGCGGGGCGAAGGGCGTCCTGACACTGGGGGCATTTTTGCTTTTCGACCTGCATGGATCGTGGGAAGTTGTATCGGACTCCACATCCGTTGCAGAAGATGAGGCATTTTTGCTGTTCTTCGAGTATTGAAACCACTTGATTCGGGGAGAGTATCTCCTCCTGAACAAGAACTTCCCCGAGGCGGATTTTGCGGGGGGAGGTGTTCGACTGGATCTGCTGGAGGGCGTTTTCGATCTGGGCCGGCTGGACCCATCCTTTCTGAACGGCAATTTCACCAAAGCGGTTGTCGGTTGATTCGCCCATGAGCTTTATGGTTTCGGAGATTTGGGAAGAAGGAAGATGCCACAGCGGATGCACAGTGGCGTGTCGAGGTGACGTCGGTTGTTACAAGCGGGACATCGGGTCGGGATGCCCTGGCGAAACGGGTTTCTCGCCGCGTAGTGAAGAGTGCAGATCAAAACCAGGAACGAAATGTAGAGAAGACTACTAGCCAGAGGATGAAATTGTAACAGGCCGTCGATGGAGTCGAAAAAAGGAACCTTTTGAAAGATCCACCAACCAGAGAAGGAGAAGGGGATTGCAGCGCCCAGGAGTGTGTTTCTCCATGCCGATCTAGCGCTGGGAAGGTCATGGCTGCACCACTGCAGGATGAAGTGAGTGGAGCCCAGGATGGGGAGGCTTCCGAAGAACACAACACCGAGGGCAAAATGAATGGGTTGCACGGTCAGGCTCTTAGCACGAAAAATATTAGTTAGGGTTTACTTATTCAGAAGTATCGGTCGGACGCCGACCCGGAGTCAAGGGAGCCACGATCATCCTCGAAAAAACAATTCCTTCTCATAGCAGGGAGTTCAGGAATCGGAGACCAGATTGTCGAATCGCTAAGAGTTCGTGTCCGAGTCGGTTCGAGAGGGAGGATTTGGGCGAGTTTACGAGGGAATTCGGAATGGGAGATCCTGGGAAAATCCGGAGAGTATTGTCCTTGTGCACGCCGATTTCGGTCCGAAGCCGGGAGGTTTTTGCCCAGATCGTTCCGGGCGCCAGCTTTTTGTGTTTTTTGGGGGAGCTTCGGGGCCAGAGCGAAATGAGCCGTATCGATCGTGAGGGGTTTCTGTTTTGTTAACGAACGCCACGTCGAAGGATCTCGTCTGTGATCCGGTCTCTCAGTGTTAGAGCGCTCGGTTCGTCCGGGTCGACCGAAAGGGCGAGGTTAGTGAATTCGCGAGCTCGTTCCAGGCGTCGTGCCGCGGCGTGATGATTCGCGAGTGCCAGGTAGAGTTGGATTCGCAATCGACGTATATCGGTTTGTAGGTTCTGGTAGGATTGCTGCTCCTCGGCGTCAGGAAGGTCCGCTTTTTTGTGGCAGTGCCTTTCTACGAGCTTTGCTCTTTTCTCGGCCAGATCCAGGGAGTCCACGGCTTGTTTGTAGCATTGGGCACCTCGAGTCGCTTGCCCCTTCCCTTCAAGGTTGAGGCCTTGGCGGTGGAGAGTGTGAGCTTTCTGGACCGGGGGGAGGACCAGTTGCTTTATCGCTCGGGTCCATCGAGAAGGAGAGGGGGAAACCGGGTCCGGGGCCGCAGGCTTTTCCTCGTCTTCGGAGGGGCGAACCTCGATTCCGGCCAGGATTTTCTGAGCGGCTTGTCCTTCTGGGCTCGCTGGGGCTTTCTGGGAGATTCGTCGCAGATAGCGAACGGCTTCCAGTTGGCGGCCCGCGGAAAGGGCGTCGAGAGCGGTTTGAAGTAAATGCTGGAGGTGGGCCTGTTCGAGGATTTTGAGTTTTTGGGAGATCTGTTCGGTTGGGTCGGAATCTGATTTTAAGGACAGAACAGCTCGATAGTGAGTTTCTGCAAATGAGAAGAGATTTATGGATTTGCAAAAGTCACCCAGCCGAATGCGTTGGGCCGGATTTTCGAGGTCCCAGTTTTTTAGCAGGTACTGATACACATGCTGAAGACTGGTCGGGTCGAGTTGATCGGTTTCAAGGGTTAGCCTGCCTCCTCGAACGAGGCGGATCTCCACTTGCTTCTCGTTAGCGTCCAGGATGACTCCGGAGTAAGGGGTCGTCGTGTTGCCGATGAGCTTGAGTTCAACGGGCGGAGCGTCCTGGGCAAGGATGGAGAAGCTGACCCCCAGAAGTAGAGGGAGGGAAAGTAAGAATTGCGGAGTGCGAGAAAGCATGACAATGAATTGTATTCTAACTTTTTTGATGTGGAGTCGGCCACTTTACTCCGATTCTTCTCGGGTATCGATTTCTCTTTTGCTGTGGAGGATACATTTCCGTCACTGGGCAGGGCATGTAGAATACATGTCCCGCCATTTTTCAAAATGCTTATGTGAGGAATTCTATGTTTCGGCCTGTTTTGACTGGACGATTTCGCTGGTTGATCCTGTCTCTATGCTGGGGTCTTATGGGGTGTTCGGTGCAATATCGAAGCCAGGTCGAGACTGAGGGGCGATCCACGAACTTTCAATATGGGCCCGGGTCTCATCTGCGGTATGACGGTTATGACAATGTGGCTGGAGACCTCGAGGGTTCTGTGACCCGATTTCGAGTTCCTTCCGGAGGGGGGGAGGTTCTGTTACTCGGTATGCCTCGTCTCGTCGATCTCGAAACGGTCTGGGAGATCAAAAGAGCGCTTGAGGGGGTGGACATCGCCTTTCATGTAGGAGCGGCTCCTGGCGGAGGGAATCGAAAGACCGAAGATCTGCTTTTTGAAATGGTCGGCTCGGTTCTCGGGTTGACTCCTTTGACAGCACTCGAAGCTTTGTCCGATCTCCCCTGGCGTGTTTGCCTGAAGGAGGGTCAGGAAGCTGACTTGCAAGGGATGTCGGATGATCCGATGGGTCGGATTTCGAGGGCACTCGAGAAGATGAAAGCGATCGGGAAGCCGATGCTTGTCCGTTTCCCGGTCGAGCGATTTCAGGACTTCTTGAAGCATCAATACGCTCGAAGTCTGGTTCATTCGAGTGGATCACCGATTGAAGGGCTCCGAGAATTTACCCACAGAGTTCGAGTCCTTCTGCAGGGCGCGATCCGTTCCTGGCCTCAAGCTCAGTTTCTCGAGATCGATCGGCTTCTGGAGGGGATTGAGCGAGATCTGGGTAACTTCGGAGGTCCAGGGAAAGGCGTGTCTGCCCGCGCTATTTTCAAGGCGATGGAGTCCACGATTTCAAATTCATCGCTTCCGGTGACACTGGGGGTTCTGGTAGATACGGGGACGGCATCTACGCTTTCGAAGATGTTGATCGACGAGGGGTTTGAGGGAGAGGTCTTTCGCTGGTTCGATGTCTGGAGGCTCGACGCGCGGGTGCTGGAGGAAAAACGATAGACCTCTCGGGTTCAGTTTGTCTGATCGGTCGATCATTTCGCTTCGAAACCTGGAGGCTCGCAAGGGGAAGTAAGGGGAGTCTGTTGTCTGGATTCAGGAGAGAAAATTTTTCTCGAGAGGGGTGGGTGTGAGCCTTCAGATTGTAGGTTGTGGGCTAGGGCTGGATCGGTATTTGCCCCGGGTGGCTCGTGATGTGGCTAGGCGATGCGTCCGGCTTCTTGGTCGACCACAGGAGATGGCTCTTTTTTCACGAGTCCGGGCGGAACGGGAGGAGTTTGATTGCTGGACGGTCGATCGTCTGGAGCGAATCTTGCAACAGGCGGAGGAGGAAGAGATCGCATTGCTGGTCCCTGGGGAAGGGATGAACAGCCCTTTGCTCGCCTGGTTGCGAGAGCGGGCCTCTTCGCTGGTCGGGGGGGTCGTTCCGGGAATCGATCCGGTTTCTCTGGCGTGCGCCAGACTTGGAGAGAATTCAGCTCGATGGGTTACCCTGTCGACGATTCTTGGGCTGGACTCGCGGATTGTGGATGAGGGGCAGGGAGTTCGACCTTTCGCGGTTTGTCTTGAAGGGCATGTCAAGCTTTCGGAGCTGGCGGATTGTCTTTTCCGAAACCGGTGCGCCAATCGGAGTGCGAGTGTATTTCGTGCCTTGGGGTCGACAGAGGAGTCGTGTGTGGAGCAAGATCTTTTCGGGTTACTCGAGGATGACGCGGAAGACGGAGTGGTCCTTTTTACGGAATTAGATCCAAGATGAAGCAATCGGTTCATGGCTGATTTTCAGGTTGCAGTATCGATTATCGACCGATTGGTCCGTGCCGGGTATCGGGCTCTTTTCTGTGGAGGGTGTGTTCGGGATTCTCTGCTGGGACGAGAACCGAAAGATTTTGATATTGTCACCAGCGCTCCACCCCAAGCTGTGGAGTCGTTGTTCTCTCGCACTCATGCGGTGGGGCGTAAGTTTGGCATTGTGGTGGTTCTGGAAGCCGGTGGATCCTACGAGGTCGCGACTTTTCGACGAGACGGGGAGTATGGAGATGGGCGACGCCCAGACTCGGTTTCGTTTGGAACCGAGATCGAGGATGCGAAACGTAGGGATTTCACCATCAACGGTCTTTTCATGGATCCTCATTCGGGTGAAGTGTTCGACCATGTGGGGGGAGGGGACGATCTTCGAAATTGTCTTGTCAGGACGATTGGGGATCCTTGTGGACGATTCCGGGAGGATCATCTGCGTCTTCTTCGAGCGGTTCGGTTTGCGGCGCAACTCGATTTTCGGATCGAAAAAGACACTCGAAGAGCCATGGTGGAAGAAGCCGCTTGTCTGAAAAATATCAGTCGGGAGCGGATCGGCGATGAATTGGAGCGAATCCTCACTGGACCTCGTCCCGGGTTGGGGGGACGACTCCTTTCCGAAACCGGACTGTTAAAGGAAATCCTCCCATCAATGGGTGAACTTTCCTCTTCTTCCCTAGAGCAGACCCTTGGGCGTCTGGAAGAGATGGAGCCTGGGACAGATCTGGCGGTGGGGTTGGGGGCACTTGTTTTGGATCTGGAACGGATCGGCGCGAACGTGGAGCGGGCATTGAAATCTTTGCGTCGTAGCACGAGGGTGATTCAGGAGGTGGTCTGGATGGTCTCTCAGGAGAGGATGTTGTGTAGATATAGGGAGTTGACTCTGGCGCAAAAGAAGCGTTTTCTGAGACAAGATGAGATCGAAAAGGTCATGCAACTGTTCCGATTGGATTCGGAACAACAGAAAGAGCCCAGGTCCCCGTTGGATGCGTCATTGAAGTGTTGTCAGCGAGATCGGGCTCGGTTTGAAGCGGATGGAGTGGGATTGTTCCCTTCGGTGCCCGTGAATGGAGAAGATCTGGCCGGCATGGGAATCCCACCGGGTCCGCGGTATCGAGAAATCTTGGATGCGGTGGAGGATCGGGTGCTCGAGGGGAATCTCTATTCCCGAGAAGAAGCGATTTCCTGGATTCGGTCGCGGGAGGATTGAGCGTGGATCGAAAAAAAAATTGGGTTATCCGGTTTCTGCTCGTGATGGTCGCAGTGATGGGGTGCTGGAATCCCGTTTTCGCTCAGGAGTCCGGGGCTTTCGAGGCCGACCTCACGACCTGGCAAAAGGTTTTGAATGTCATGAAGGCTCCGTTTATCGCCATCGGGGCTCTTGTCTATTACCCACTCAAGTTCATTTTTTACGACATCTGGGTCGCTCTTTACGATTGGTTGGTTCCGCCCGGATCGGAGGATGGATCGGTTTCTCTGGAGGCGATGCTGTCGCCGGATCCAGCGGTTCGGATTTCCGCGCTGCGAGGTTTATCCACTGCAGAGGATACTGATGTTCACCGCTTGCTTCGAAGGGCTTGCCAGGACATCGACCCTTCGGTGAGACGGGTCGCTTTACGCACTCTGGAGCGGTTGAAACTGACCTCCGATCTGGCTCTGGTGGTGCGGGCGACTCGAGATCCGGATGATTCGGTTCGTGGTACAGCTGCTCACGTCTTGGGTGCGATCGGCAAGCCGAAGCATTCCAAACGTTTGCGGGAAATGGTCGAAGCGCCGGAGAACAAGGATCGGGTGTATGTTCAGGCCGCGTTGCTGAGGAGCCTGGTTCGTCTGGATCCGGAAGCTGCGCGTCCGTTGGCCCGTAAGGCGTTGGGGCTCCGTGACTCCAAGAACTGGGTTCTGGTGGCCACGGCGGCTCATGCTCTGGGGGAGTTGGGGGATCGGGAAAGCCGGGAGTTGTTACGGTCTCGTGTAGAGGATCCCGTGTATTACGTCCGGTTGGCTTCGGCGGAGTCTTTGGCGCGTCTGGGAGATCAGGTCTGGCTTCTGGAGCAGATGGAGAAAGGGGGCGATTCCGATCGGGTTCGAGCTCTTTTGCTGGCTCTGGGGCGTCACGGCCGCTCACTACCGATGGAAGCGCTCGAATCTCGGGTGGGAGATTCCGATGCTCGTGTGGCTGGAGCTGCGCTGCGGGCTCTGGCAATGCAGAAATCCCCTCGGGCGATCGATCACGCCATCGAGTGGCTGGATCATGCCAACGCATTCCACCGATTTTATGGATACGGTTTGCTTACTCGCTTGACCGGCAAGGATTTAGGGCTGGAATCCGAGTTGTGGAGGAGGTGGTGGTCCACCCAGAGACATTCATTTCGGTTTTCGAGTACCGACGCGGACTGAACAGGTTGCTCGGGCAGCGCATCTTCCGCGTCCATGGGGACTTGACCCCGTCGTTGCCCTTGGGTAGACTCCCCAGCTTTTCCTGTGAACTAAAGCCGATGCGTTTTCATGGGGTGTCCTGAACCACCCGAATCGGAGGGGATATGTCTACCCTGACTGCCAGTCTCGTCGATGAATACACTGCCAGAGATTTTGATCGCGAAGAATACTTTGCTCTTCGGGAGGAGATATTTTCCAGCGAGTCGAGGTTTCGCGCTTTTGAGGATGTTGTAGCGGGACTGGATGCGTCCAGCATGCCCGAACGAGTCAAGCGCGGGATCGGTTTGACACTGATGAATCGATTTCCTGAGGCGATCGAAATTTTGCAATCCGCGTCCTCGGATCAGGTCGCGCAATCTTTTTACGCTTTCTGCCTCCTGGAAGCCAATCGGCCAGAAGACGCTTTGGAGCTGTTTACCGAACTCGCCAAGTCCGATCGAAACAATGTTCCCTTACTGGTAGGCAAGGTGCGAGCGACGATCGCGACGGGTTCGATGACTCAGGCGAGAAAGTTGCTCGACAGTTTTCAGGAGAAGTATCCCGAAGAGGCTGACTTTCAGTACTTGATGGGGATGCTGCACGAGGGCGAAGGTGAATATGCCGAGGCGCAGGAGTGTTACGACCGTGCTCTTGGTCTGGATTCGAACCACTCAGGGACCCAGTTTCGGGTCGCTTTTCGTAAAGAATTGATGGGTGATTCTGAGGGGGCGGTGGCAGGTTATGAGGCGATTCTGGACCAAGAGGCCTGGCATGTGGGTACGCTGCTCAACCTGGGGGCTTTGTACGAGGATGCCGGGCGCTACGATGATGCCGTCGAATGTTATGAAAGAATTCTACGAGCGGTGCCTGACCACGAACGCGCACTTCTCTTTCGCAAGGATGCGGTAGGAAGTTTAGGGATGTTTTTCGATGAAGATCAGGAAAGGCGTGCCGATAAGCGCAACCAGATCCTTCGGATCCCCATAACCGACTTTGAGCTTTCGGTTCGAAGCAAGAACTGTCTCGCAAAGATGAATGTTCGAACCCTCGGCGACCTGTGTCGTAAATCCGAACAGGAATTGCTGAATTACAAGAATTTCGGGGAAACGAGTCTCTTCGAAATTCGCGAGATTCTCAACAAGAAGGGGTTGCGTCTGGGGATGTTCCACGAGGACGAGATGGAGGCTGTGGCTGTCGCGCCTGTTGATGGAGATCAGGAGCAGACCTTGAGCTTGCCCATCACCGAGATCGAATTCTCGATACGTAGCCGTAAAGCCCTCAACTCACTAGACATCCGAACGGTTGGAGATCTCGTCTCTCGAAGTGAAGCCGATTTTTTCTCAGTCAAGAATTTCGGTTCCACATCCATGAATGAAATCAAGCAGAAGCTCGCCGAGCACGGTTTGAAACTCAAGGATGGTAGCTGATCGAGCTGACCGTGTCGGCTCTGAACGATCGGCCTAGAGAGTGTTGCTTGGATGTACGAGTTCCTGAGAGGACAGATCTTTCGTCGTTTGCCTACATTGCTTGTCGTGGAAGCGGCGGGTGTGGGGTATTCGGTACAGATTCCACTTTCGACTTATAGCGATCTGCCCGAAGGGGGAGAGGCGTTTGTCTGGTTGCACCATCAGGTGAGCGAAAATGAGGTCGCTCTGTACGGGTTTGCCACGGAGGTGGAGCGAAGGCTTTTTCGGGCGCTGATTGGAGTCAAGGGAGTGGGGCCACGCCTTGCGATCCAGATTCTTTCAGGAACGACTCCGGATCGTTTTGTGGACGCGTTGCGGGATCGTGATGTGGCTTCTCTGACTCGAATCAAAGGGATTGGCAAAAAAACTGCCGAGAGAATTCTTGTCGAACTTTCGGGACGTTTGATCCTGAACGCGGGGGGAGACTCCTCTTCCTCTGAGAAATCGTTATCTGGAAGCTCGACTTCGAGTCTGCACGAGGACGGTATCCGGGCGATGGTGGCTCTGGGAATCAGCGAGTCGGATGCTGACCGGGTTCTCGTTTCTGTACAAAAAGAGTGGTCGGAATCGACAGTTCCCACGCTGGAGTTGTTGGTTCGGGAAGGGTTGAGGCGATGCGGATCGATGTCTTGACCCTTTTTCCAGAGATGTTCGGCGCGGTGCTGGGACAGAGTATTTTGCGCCGGGCTCAGCGGGCTGAGAAGGTGTCGATCGAAGTGCACGATTTGCGAGATTACTCAACCGATCGTCATCGGAGTGTGGACGATCGGCCCTATGGGGGCGGTCCCGGAATGGTGCTCAGCGCGGAGCCTGTCTATCGAGCGGTGGAATCGTTGACTTCTCCTGTCGACCGACCGGTTCGTCGGATTCTCCTCTCTCCTCAAGGCCGACCCTACGACCAGGCTTGTGCTCGTGATCTTTCTCGATCGGATCATCTGTTGCTGTTATGCGGTCATTACGAGGGATTTGACGAGCGGATCAGGGAGGGGCTGGATTTCGAGGAAATCTCGGTCGGAGACTACGTTTTGACGGGGGGTGAACTGCCTTCGATGATCCTCATCGATAGTGTTGTTCGGCTCCTACCCGGGGTACTTGGAGACCCAGAAAGTGCGATAGAGGATTCATTCTCCCATGGACTTTTGGATCATCCTCATTACACTCGTCCTCCACGTTTCCGTGGAATGGAAGTTCCTGAAGTCCTGCGTAGCGGAGATCACGGTGCCATTTGTCGCTGGCGAGAGCAGCAGCGAGAAGAACGCACTCGATCGAGGCGACCTCGTCTTTGGGAGCGTTATCAAAAAGAACAAGAAACCATGAGGCCCTCCATCGGGGGTCGTGAAAAGGAGTGTCGTGATGGGAATTCTGGATGAACTCGAAGCGCAAAACATGAAGGAAAAAATCTCCGAATTTCATGTCGGGGACACCATTGATGTGCATGTGCGCATTCAAGAAGGTGAAAAAGAGCGTGTGCAGATATTCAACGGCACGGTCATCAAACGTCAGGGTGCGGGAGTTCGGGAAACCTTTACGGTTCGAAGAATTGTTCAGGGTGAAGGGGTTGAAAGAACTTTTCCTCTTCATTCTCCAAGCGTTCTGGATATCGCCGTCAAGCGTCGTGGCGACGTGCGACGGGCTCGCTTGTACTACCTGAGGGATCGGGTGGGCAAGGGGGTTCGGGTCAAGGAAAAGATCTGGCGCAAAGAGGACACCAAGGCCGGCTCCAAGAGCAAGGCCCAGGCTCCCACGTCTTCGGGTGCTGCCGAAGACGGGGCGACCGAAGGATCCCAGGCCTAGAGGCGATCGATTTTGAGGCAGAAACTCGGGGTGGCGGGCGAACAGGCTGCCGCCCGGTATCTGCGTTCTCTCGGTTACAAGATTCTCGAGAGTCGCTATCGGTGTCCTCGGGGAGAGATCGATCTGATCGTTCGGGATGGCACCTCTCTGGTCTTTGTTGAGGTGAAGACCCGGCGGGCCGGAACCGGTTGGTGCCCAGAAGAGGCGATAACGGTTTCGAAACAGCGTCGGATCCAGAGCGTCGCTCTCTGGTACTTGGCCGGCCGAAAGAAGGTTCCTGAGCGGGGAGTCCGTTTTGATGTCGTGGCTGTTTGGGCTTCGGGGAACGATTTCGAATGTCGACAGTACCCCGGAGCATTCCTGGGTGAGGGCATGGATTGACGGTCTCTGCTCTCCTTCGGCTGGCTCGGCCTCGGACGCTTCTCTTTCCTCCGGTCGGGATCATCTCTGCCGCTCTGATTGCGTCTCGTGTCGGGTTGGAAGCGTTTCCTCCTCTGGAAGTTGTGGTTTGGGCCGGTCTGGGGGGAATGCTCTTGAATGCCGGATCGAATGCTTGGAATCAGATCTGGGATCTGGAGGCCGATCGAATCAATCATCCGGATCGTCCACTCGTTTGCGGTCTTTTGAGTCTCAAGCAGGCGAGAACTTTTGCGCTGATAACTTTGGGCGGGGCGACTTTCTTGATCGGAAGACTCGGAGGCACGAGCTGGATCTGGCTGTTATTTCTGCTCGTTTCCACCTGGTCCTATTCATGTCCCCCCTTGAGATTGAGGCGGAGATGGGGCCGTGCCGCGATTGTTTTGGCTATGAGCCGAGGTTTGGGGGTGTTTTGCTTGGGCTGGTCCCTGGTCTCTCCGGTCTGGCAAAGCGGAATCGAACCGTTCTGGCTGGGGGGCATTTTTGTGCTCTACGTTCTGGGAACGCATGTCACCAAGGACCTGGGTGATCTCGACGGAGATCGTGCGGTGGGTTACCAGACCCTGCCGGTGGTCTGGGGGTTGGATCGGAGTGTTCGGGTTGTAGCCCCCTTCTTCTTGATCCCCTTTTTGGGGTGGCCTCTAGGCGCCTGGCTCGAAGTGATTCAACTCGACCTGGAAAGAGCCTTCTGGCTGGCGGGGGGGCTGATGATCTTGGGTTTGCCTGGGGTTTGGGGCCTGCGAAATCCTCGGTCGAGATCGGCTTGGAGATGGATGTATCTCCACCTCCTCGTTGCTCATCTCGGTCTGTGCTGGATGTATCTCTGGGGCTGATCAGGTCGATTCAGTCGGAGGTTGGGGTCGGCAAAATAGAGGGGAGATCCAGTTCCTCGGTCATTCCCTCTTTCATCCCAGCGAGGAGATTGGCTCGCAGGAGGGAGGGGAATGTGCCGGCGTCGGTCCACCATCCTTCTAGAAGGTCGTGGTGCAGAGTTCCCGCTTCGATGTAGGCGTTGTTGACATCGGTGATTTCGAGCTCTCCACGCCCGGAGGGGACCAGGGTGGAGATGATGTCCCAAACCTTGTTGTCGTACATGTAGATGCCCGTAACGGCAAACGAAGAGGCCGGATTTTCGGGTTTTTCTTCGATCCGGACGATCCGGTCTCCATCGAAGACCGGACAACCGAACCGTTCGGGGTCGGGAACTTCCTTGAGAAGGATTCGCCCGCCTTCGGGCTGGTTTCGAAAACGATCGACCGCGTCTCGAATGGATCCCTCGATGATGTTGTCTCCGAGGATGACCACGATCCGTTGATGTTCGCTGAAGTGTTCGGCGAGTCGGAGAGCGGCGGCGATCCCCCCCTCACCCTCCTGGAAGGTGTAGTCGAGATGTTTGAGTCCGAAGTCTTTCCCGTTTCCCAGTAGCCGAAGAAAGTCACCGGCGGAGTTTCCGCCGGTCACGATCATGATCTCTTCGATGCCCGCATTGACCAGCGCCTGGATCGGATGATAGATCATCGGCACCGAGCCCACCGGGAGGAGGTGCTTGTTCGTGACCTTGGTCAAGGGATGAAGCCGGGATCCTGTTCCGCCGGCAAGAATAATGCCCTTCATGGTTGTTGTCCCTGGGGTTGTCGGTTTGAAAGGTTCGAGTGGTGAAGAGAAAGGTACGACAGTGAACCGATCTGCGGTCTCGGGGTCAAGAATAGATTCTTGTTGCCTGGTCGTTTCGGATGGTGGAGTGCTAAGATACGGCCCTCATGCGCCAGACTTTGATAGAAATATTCGGGATTCCCATCCATTCGTTCGGATTCATGATCATGTTGGGATTTGTTCTGGGGATTCATGTGGCTACCCGCAGAGCACGAACGATCGGGATCGAGGAACAACATATCTACGATTTGGCTCTGGCGGCCATGATCTGTGGGATCCTCGGAGCTCGGACGTGGTATGTGTGTCAGTACTACGAACGACTGGATGGCTGGATGGATATTTTCAAGATCTGGGAAGGAGGACTCGTTTTTCACGGCGGATTCTTTGGGGGGGCTCTGGGAGCGATTATTTTGATGAAGCGTCGTCATTTGCCGGTGCTCAAGACCGCGGACGCGCTGACTCCCTCCCTCCCGATCGGACTCGCGTTCGGACGACTGGGTTGTTATTTCAACGGTTGCTGCTGGGGAGGCGTCTGCTCGGTTGACTTTCCGTTGGCGGTTCGATATGACCCCGGAACACTGCCTTACATGGCCCATGTCGAGCGGGGAAGTATCGCTTCCAGCGCGTTGCAAAGTCCTCCTGTTCATCCAAGTCAGATATACGCTTCGGTACTCGGTCTTGTGCTGTTTCTCCTGTTGACCTGGCTCTATAAGCGGCGTCGGCAGCACGGAGAGATTTTCGCTTCTTTTTTTGTCCTCTATGGAATTTATCGGTTCACGCTCGAGATGTTTCGTGACGACACCCCACAATATGAGGGGCTCAGTTTGCAGTTGACGAGCGGGCAGTGGACGAGTCTTTTGTTCATAGGTCTCGGTTTTGTTGGGTGGTGCATACTGAGACGATTGGGTATGGTGCGCGAAGAAAGGTGGCGTGAGGCGCTGGGAGATTCATCATGAAACCCGAAATCGACAATTTGAAAGAATATTGCAAGAAAAGGGATCTTCTCATCCAGCAGTACATGGAGTTGAAGGATCTGGCCGAGGAGTTTGAGGAGAAGGCTCACCGGGTTTCGCTAGAAGTCGAGGCGATCAACCTTTTGATTCAGCAACTCGAGCAGGTCGAACCGGATAATTCCCCCCGCTCTTCTTGAACTTCTGCTGTTTTCGAGGTTTCGGCTGGATGGAGGGCGGGATTTTTGACTCTCCGGGAGGGCTGACCTATACTTCTTCGCCTCTGAGCGCTTCCGGGAGGGGACGCCTCGATGTTCCTGCAAGATCTTTATCTGTGTCGTGCGATCCTGTGGCGGGGTCTGTTGACCGCGGACGACATGATGGCCACGATTCGAGACCGGCGAAGGTCTCAGGATCACGGTACGACTCTCGCTTCGATTCTGAGTCGAGAGGGTCAAATAGGAACCGCCCACTCCGATCGCCTGTTGAGGGAAGGGTGGCCCTACGCACCGGTCGACCCGGCCATGCTGCAGATTCACCTACTGCTGGTGTCGGGCCATCTCAGTGAACCCGATTTCATCGGATTTTTGGCTCACCCGCGGGCCGAAGAGAATGCTTGGCTTTGTCATCGGTGTCTGGAGCGAGCGAAATTGTCTCCAGCTGAGAAGGGGGGCTTGGAGGAGCGTTCAGCCCGTATTCTCGAATCCTTCGAGCAGGTTCGGGAGTCTGCGCCACATAAACTGAAGAGTCCTTTTCTGCGGTTGTGTCGGCTCGGGCTCGAGCAGTCGTTGATCGATATGGAGGTGGTTTTTGAACTCCTTCGTTTCCGATACGGAACTCATACCACCGAACGGGTGACGGCGTTGCTTCAAAATCGCTCCCGCCTGGAAATTGATCAGATCGAACAGTGGGTTTCGAAATATTTCGGTCGTCGAGGACGCTCTGCTCTCGAAGAAGATCAGGAGGCTCCTCCACCGGATATCTGTGATCGAACGCTTCCTTCCGGATTCGACACGGAAATCGTGGATTTTTGTCGTGGCACGCTTCGGGATCTGGTGAATGAGTCCGAGGGTGTTCAGGAAGGTTCGGGATGGCGATCGGACTCGGTCTTACCGATCGAATCGTTGGAGGTCGCAGAGTCCAAGTCCCCATCGGTCGTTCTCGATCGGCTAGGCGATTATGAACTGCTCGAAGAGGTCGGTCGGGGAGCGATGGGAATCGTCTATCGTGCTCGTCAGGTCGATCTGGGACGTAGGGTGGCTCTCAAGGTTCTTATCGCGGGGGAGCATGCTTCGGAGGAATTGATTCAGCGTTTTCGTCGAGAGGCTCAGGCGGCAGGGAAGCTGAATCATCCAAATATCGTCGCGGTTCACGATACGGGTGAGGTGGACGGTCGACACTATTTTTCGATGGAATTCATCGAAGGGAAGTCGGCAGCTCAGGAGGTTCAGGAATCCGGTCCTCTGTCTCCTCGCCGGGCGGCTGGGATCTGTCAGCAGATCAGTTCCGCGCTCTATGCGGCTCATCGGGCCGGCATAGTGCACCGCGATGTGAAGCCCTCGAATATCATGCTGGATCGTTGTGGTACCGCTTTTCTGAGTGATTTCGGACTCGCGGCGGATTTCGAGGCGAGTGTTCAGTTAACCCGGACCGGTACGGCGATGGGTACACCTCCTTACATGTCTCCGGAGCAGGTTCGGGGGGAGCGTCTGACGATCGGGGCTCGCAGTGATGTGTATAGCCTGGGGGCGACCCTCTATCACCTGTTGTCCGGTCAAGCACCTTACCGAGGAGACGATCCTTTCGATGTGTGTCAGCAAGTGCTTCACACCACTCCTCCACCTTTACGGAAAATCGATCCGACGATTTCCAGGGATATCGAGACGATCTGTTTGCGTTGCATGGAGAAGGATCCATCTCGCCGATATCGGAGCGCTTTGACTCTGGGTGAAGATCTTTCTCGGTTTCTTGCCGGTCACCCGATCAAAGCCCGGCCCCCGGGGGCTTTGGAAGCTTTTGGTCGATGGGTCGGTCGAAATCGAACATTGTCCGCCTCTTTGTTGTTGGCTCTGCTGTTGGCCATGACGTACGGCATTCTGGTTGGGAATCGATTTTCGCGCTCCCGGAGCCTGGTCGAATGTCTTCAGGAAGCTGGGTACGCGCGGGAGCAGGGGAGCTATGCAGAGGCGATCGAAGCCTATCGAAAGGCTCTTGCGATCGAACCGAGTCATGCCGGGGCGATTCGAGGTGTGGATCAGAGTCGTCAGGATCTGTTGCGGGAGGTGAGAGAGCGAGTCGATTTGGGGGTGAATCGGGGCGACCATGCTGGGGTTCGGAAGATCCTCGAAGAGTCAGAAGCCTGGTTGGGAGCCATGCGTGAATACCAGAAATTACGAGAACGCTGGGTGGTTACGAGTGAGGTTCGTCCCTATCAAAAACTGTCAGCGGGACTCAATCGAGTGCTGGTCGATCTCAATACCGGCAAGGATCGTGAGGCGTTGGTACGGCTTCGAGACCTGTGTGAAAATTATCCAGGCCTGGAATCTCTTCGGATGCTTCGGGTCATGGGTGGGATGCTGGCCGCCGGAAGTGCTCAGGGGGTGTATCGAGAGCGTTACGCTCGGGAAGCTCTGGAGGATTTGAACCGCTTGGCGGAGGCCTTGCCTCGGAACTGGGCGGTGGCTCTCCTGAGGTCGCTGTCCTATTTCGACTCGGGCAAACTGAGGGACGCTTTGGGGGAGATGGAGCGTTCGCTGGTATTGCTGCAGCATCAGGTCGATGTGGAAAAGAATCTGGGTTTTGACAATCGATTGTTTCGGTTAGCGCAGGGGGATTCTGACCATTTCCTGATGTTCGCTTTGCGTGAACGACTTCTGATCATGCTCAACTTGAACCGGAGTGATACTGCCTGGGGGCAGGTGTCGAATCGGGATGTTGTCGTGGAGATAGCCCCTCTCAAACCGTTGGTAGATCAGCTCAGCGAACGTTTTTTCCGACAGATTCAGGGGCCGCTGGAGGAACAGTTTTCTCGATATCGAGATCGAACCCGTCTTCTCGCAGACTTTTCTTCGGGGCGATTTGCCGCCGAGGATATTCGTATAGCGATTCGAGCTGGGGTCCGATTCTTTTTGATTACCGGAGCGTGGAAAGAGGCTTCCAAGGTGCTTTCCACAGTTGGCGTTTTTCTGGGGAAAGGCGGAGATGCCGAACGGGACCTGAGAATAGATCTTGCTTTGGAGAGGGGCCAGTTCGACACGGTCACCGCCTATCTGGCCGAACCGATTCGGGGGGATTCGGACCGACTGAAACGAGCTTGGATCCTTCTTCGCCTGGCCGATCGACGCCGGGAGCAGCGTCGGGAGTCGATTCGCAAAGTGATCGATCTGCTCGAGCCGATTTCTGAAACGTCTTCTCTATTTCCTCGAGCGTGTTTGTATACCGGCATGGCCTGGTTGGGGTTGGGAATATGGGGGCAGGCGGAGGTGGAGTTGGGGAGAGCGGGTGATTTGCTCCCGGGTTGGCCCGAGCCTTTCCTATATCGAGGGGTTGCTCTTCGGTCGCTGGGTCGAGAAGAGGAGGCGCGCGAGTGCTGGTGGAAGGTTGGAACGTTACATCCAGGTTATCTGGACACCATCGGTTTTCGGGAACGCAGAGAGTGCTATGTGTTCGTGGGTGCGAAGGGGTACTGGGTGGCGGTCGGTGAGGGCCCTGCGGTCCAATTCGAGCTGGCGGATCAGCAGGATGATCCGGAGCTTCGGATAGCGACTTTGAAGCCGATCCTTTTTCATCATGCAGAATTCAGCAATCCGTGGACGTGGTTGGCGGTATTGCGTCTTTGCGATCTTTCCCTACGAATCGGAGATCAGAGATCTTTCAAGGTTTACAGAAATGTTCTCGATACCCGTTTCGAATCGCTGGTAGATCGTCAGGAAGCGACCGGAAGGATCTATCGGTTTTTCAAGCACTGGAGTGAAAAGGATTTAGTCGCCGGGGAGGTACGAGGTTCGTATCCGGACCTTTTCGCCTATCTGATCGGATTGAAACGAGAAATCGAGGATGGCGACTCGGATGGGGCTGAGGAAAGTTATCGCGCGGTGCTGGAAAATCGTGGAACTCGCCGTCTCCCAGAGGTGCAGACGTGGGCCCGAAAAGCGCTAGATCAACTGGGGAGATCGAGGAACCGATAAGCAAGATCGGTTTCTCGAGTATGCTCTGAAACGGTTTATCGGGGGACCTCCTTGGAATCTCGCCCCATGGAAAGATAGCGGTCGAAGTTGGCTTCGGTCCGGATCGAAAGTTCGGTGACATCGATGCCCAGGAGTTGGGCGACATGGTGACCGACCTCGTGGATCCACTCAGGGCGAGCTGATTTGCCGCCGAAAGGTACGGGGCTGTCCGTTTCGAGGAGCAAGAGGTCCATGTCGATGGTCGGGACGACTTTTTGGGTCTCGTCACAGTCGAGAATCCGTGGACCGACGGAGATGAATATGCCGGCATCGTTGGTGATTCGGATCAGTTTTTTGGAATGGGTGAACCAGTGGAGTTGGGCTCCCAGGCCGGTCTCCTGGTGAAATCGGATCGCTTCGTTCATGACCGCTCGTTCGCATCGGCGAGAATGGAAATTGGCTGGAATTCGTTCGTGGGCGGCCCAGTCGAGTTGGCGTCGTAGAACCTCCAGTTGCCATGTTTGGGAAGATTCGTCCGTGGCCCATTTATGGTCCAGGCCGACTTCACCCAAGACCTGAGCTTCTGGGAGGCGCGCTTGGATCGTTTGGAGTGTCTCTTCTACGACTTCTCGGCTGAGGCGAACCGCCGAGACGGGGTGGATCCCCAGGCCCACCAGGATACGGTCGGGATATCGAGAACCCAGGTGAAGAATCGATTCGATCGATTCTGGTCCCTCCGAAACCGCGACGATGCGCTCCACCCCTGAGGTGAGCGCGTCCTCGAGAGCTTTTTGTGGGTCTTCGATCTGATCGAGGTGGCAGTGAGTGTCGGTCCATCGGAGTCGATTCATGTCTTCGCAAACGGTACTCGTTTCCAGGGGATTGGAAAAGGGACTCGGTTTCCAGTTGAGTGAGTTTGTCGGAGGCGGATCTGGTCGATTTCGACCCGTTCCGGTCGGTGTCTTCCGGGCTTGACAGATGGGATTCGAAAATTCATGTTTACGATGAAAAGCCGTGAAAATTTCTGGAGTGGGATCCTGTCTACGAAATGGGGAGGCAAGGGGACTGTTTTGAAGGCCGAGCCGATCGTCTCTTCTGGATTTTCACGCCGTAACGATCTGGACGCTCTGCGCGCGTTTGCCATGTTTCTGGGGATCGCTCTGCACGGGGCGCTCTCCTTTGTGGCTTTTCCGTGGCCTATTCAGGATCGGATGCAGCACGAGGGGTTCAGCCTCTTTTTCTTTGTCGTCCACGGCTTCCGAATGCCGGTATTTTTTTTGATGAGCGGATTTTTCACGGCGATGTTGTGGCGTCGACGTGGATTGAAGGCGCTGATATCTCATCGCTTCAAGAGAGTCCTTCTTCCCTGTCTGGCCGGTCTTCTCACCGTGGCTCCCGCCGTCAGTCTGGTCAGCGCTCTGGCGATGAGGTCGGCGAGTCGTGAGTTCGAATCCTCCTCGGAGTCTCGAAAGGCGGTGGATCTTTGGGGCGCTGCCGCGTCGGGAAACATCAAATTTCTTGGACAGTTGGCGGAGCAAGAAAATGTGGACCTGAATGCTCCGGATCCGAAACTGGGAATCACGCCACTGGCTTGGGCCTCGGTTTTCGGCAAGGAAGAAGCGGTTCGTTTTCTGATCCGAAAAGGGGCAGATGTCGGGGCTCGAAATCGGGATGGGGGGACCGCGTTACATTCGGCTGCTTTTCTGGGGCAATCGGGGGTGGTCGAGCTATTGATCGCTTCGGGAGCTGAGGTGGACTCTCGGAACAAAGAGAGATCGACTCCTTTGCATGGGGCCGCATTTCTTGGGCGGGAGAGAGTCGCGGAATTGTTGATCGAAAACGGGGCGGACCCTCTGGCGAAGAACCGGAAAGGAGAAACCCCGTTCGATAGCGCACGTGTGGACTGGAAGATCACGAGTTATATCGCAAAAATTCTGCGGATTCCGGTGACGAGAGAGGTTGTCGAGAAAGGGCGCCTCCGCATAATCGCTCTTCTGGGAGTTCAAAAGCCCGGAAAGAGGTCGGAGATTCAAAACCGGGAAAAATTCGACCGAAAAACCCGCGCCAGGAAAGGGGTTCGGGCTCGATACTGGGAGTGGGTCGGTTCATCGAAGTTAATGACTGAATCGATTTTTCATCACCTCTGGTTCCTCTGGTTTCTCTGCTGGCTGGTTGTTGTTTTTGTCGTGGTTGCCTGGGCGGTCGAACGTTTTTCCTGGGGAGTGGCTTCGGAGTGGTGGGTGGTTTCGCCGATTCGGTTTGTGTGGTTACTTCCTCTGACCATGGTGCCTCAGTGGGTCATGGGGCCCACAGGCGGTTTTGGTCCCGACACCTCGACCGGTCTTTTCCTCATGCCCCACATTTTCCTGTACTACGGACTCTTTTTCGGGTTTGGGGCTCTCTACTATCACTGTGAGGATGGTGCTGGGCGTCTCGGGGCCTGGTGGTGGTTGAGCTTACCCGTGGCTTTGCTGTTTGTTTTTCCGGTCGGTCTGGAGTGTTCTCTGGGAATCTGGGGCTTTCGTGAGAATTGGATGAGTCCGGGACTCTATCGCCCGGTTTCCGGTCTGTTTCAGGTTCTTTTTGCCTGGATGATGACCTTCGGGCTGATGGGGTTGTTTCGTACCTTGCTGAACCGAGAGTCCAAGCTCATTCGGTACCTGTCCGACTCCTCGTACTGGCTCTATGTGGCTCATTTGCCTCTGATCATGCTGGCTCAGTGGGGGGTTCGGGATTGGGAGATGTCGCCGATATTCAAGTTTACGCTGGTTTGTGGGGTGGGGACGGGGCTTTTGCTGCTGAGCTATCAGCTACTGGTTCGTCATACGTGGCTGGGCTTTTTTCTTAACGGAACCCGGCATCAGCCCTCGGATCCGGTTTCTGTTCCGGGTGAGAAATAGGTGATGGATTTATTCTTCGGGTCGGTCGGTTCTTGGGATGGACGTTTCAGAGAACGTCAGGAATAATGTATAGCTTGGATTGAGCGAGTGGCTCGTTTTCTGGAGTAGCTTGGGTGGCTGAACACACGGATCAGGAGAGGAAGGGCAGGGACAAGCTTCGGCGGACCGTGGTCCTTCACGCCGACGCCACCGTCGGTCGCGATTTCGCGGCGGATATCGGTTCCTATGCGGAGGGACTCGGTTACGCTTCCGATGTCGGTTTTGTTGTTCGTACCATCCTGGGCGAAGCGCTGGCGAACGCGATTTTGCACGGCAACTACGAATTGACGAGCGAGGGTCTTCTGGCCGATCCTGGGCTGGTGGAGAGGCGACGGAACGATCCGGATTTCAATCAGCGTCAGGTCATTCTCGACTACGAGGTCGATGAGGAGAAAATTCGCCTGCGAATCGAAGACGAGGGGCGCGGATTTGATCCGGAAGGGATCGCCAATCCGACCGATGAGGAGCGGCACATGCTTTCTTTTGGTCGAGGTCTTTACATGATTCGTCAGATGGCCGACGACGTGCGTCACCTGGGACGAGGAAATATCCTGGAAATCGTCAAATACAAGGATTCCGATCTGGAATCGAACTGACTCTTTTCCTAAGAATCAGGGGTGATCGATCCCGAGCGGGATTCGATTACCGGTTTTCGGCCATCCAGCGCGACCCGTCCGATGAACGGGGTCGGTGCGTGAGTCCAGATCCAGTCCCACTGTTCATCCGTAGCTCGAGCGAGCCACTTTTTCTTCTCTTCCAGGGTTCGAGCTGGATCGAGATCGAAAGCCATCACATAGGGGGGGTGGACATGTTGGGGGGTGGGGAAGAGATCGCCCCAGAAGGCGAGGGTACGATCCCCGTCTCGAAGGAGGAGACTCTGATGGCCGGGTGTGTGACCTGGAGTCGGAACGACCTCTAAGCCCGGCAAGATTTCGGAGGGGCCGTCGACCGGGTCGAAAAGATGGGCATCCTGGACCGGTTGGAGGTTTTCGGGAAGGTAGCTGGGAGCGACCCGGGCCGGAGGGGAGAGCGCCATGTCGAGTTCGGTTTTCTGAACGATATGACGGGCGTTTTCGAATGCCGGAACGATTTCTCCTTCCCGTTCTCGCGTCAATGAGCCGGAATGATCGTAGTGGAGGTGGGTCAGAATGACCGTGTCGATCTCCTGGGGAGCGACCCCCAGATGTTCGAGTTTGTCGAAGAGGCCGTTTTCGCGTTCCACTGCGTGCATGTCGAGCCACTTCTGGTTCCACTTTTCTCCGATACCGGCTTCGACCAGGACGGTCTGTGAATCCGATCGAATCAAAAGGGAGTTTGTGCCCAGCTGAATCCGATTTTTCTCGTCACAGGGATAGAAGCGTTCCCAGAGGATTTTGGGAACGACTCCGAACATGGCTCCCCCGTCGAGGCGGAAGATGCCGTCGGACAGGAGGTGAATCTCGAACGGACCGTGCGTCCAGGAGGATGTCATGCGTCAAATTGTAATCCGGGGGGTTGGGGCTGTCGATCTATTCGCTTCGATTCCGGTGGGCATCAGGTACCATGGTGAAACATTTATCGTGATCTCTTCGTCTTCGAGCTCATCGGAAGCAAACGTCTCTTTCTCCTGCTCTGGATCGGTTTTGGTTACCGGGGCAACCGGTTTTATTGGACGTCCCCTAGTCACTCGATTAGTGGAGTTGGGATGCGTAACCAGGGCGTTGGTTTTACCGGGCGACCCGATCCCTCCGAGCTGGGGAGAGAAGGTGGAGGTGTTCGTGGGAGACATCACCAACCGCTCGGAGGTGGAAGAGTCCCTTCGGGGGATTGATACGGTCATTCATCTGGCGGCGATGGTTGGAGATTGGGGGGAACCGTCGAGTTATCGTCGGGTGACCGTGGAAGGGACAGAAAATGTACTGGGGATCGCGGCCAGGGAATCGATTCGGGCAGTTCTCTCCTCGAGTATTGTCGTGTATGGGGATCGGGTGGGAAGAGAGGTTTGTGACGAAGAAACTCCGCACGGTCGAGCGCCGGGGATCTATACCCGTTCGAAACAGATGCAAGAACAGGTCGCTCGTCACCTGGAGGAAACCGAAGGGCTCGTTTTGACGATCGTCCGGCCGAGTAATGTCTACGGCCCAGGGAGTGTGCCGTGGGTGGACAAGGTTTCCGAGCAACTTCTTCGGGGTTACCCCGCGCTGGTAGGAGGGGGCGAACAGAATGCGGGGTTGGCTCACGTTCAAAACGTGGTCGATATCTTTTTGCGCGCCGCTTTTCTCCCTCAGGCAAGGGGTCGCACCTACAACGCTTGCGACACGCTGGATATTACCTGGAAGCGGTATTTTGGCGATCTCGCCTCGATTCTCGAAGCCCCTAGGCCTAGGAATATCCCTCGCTTTATCGCCCGGATATCGGCGTGTCTTTGTGAATGTGCGTGGAATCGACTTCGTCTTTCCGATCGACCTCCTGTGACTCGGGAAGCGCTCAATTTGGTGGGATCTCATCATCGGATTTCCAGCGACCGAGTGCGTGAAGAGTTGGGCCATTCGGTCGAGGTCGGATATGAGGAGGGACTTCAAACCGTTCGCCGATATCTCGAAGAATCTTTTCTGGTAAAGGGGTGATTGTCGTGCAGTGGATTCAGACCTATACGGGCAGGCAATTTTTCCCGCTCGATCCACGAGAGGACGATCTGGATATCGAAGATATTGCCCACTCGCTGAGTCGGCAGTGCCGATTCAACGGGCACTGCCGGGATTTCTACTCTGTTGCGGAGCACGCGGTGCGGGTTTCCCGGGCGGTTTCAGAAACTCACGCTCTGTGGGGACTTCTTCACGATGCGGGTGAGGCTTATTTGACCGATCTGCCGCGCCCGATCAAGGATCAGATCGGGGTCTACAGAGACCTGGAGAATCAGTTGCTGAAGGTCGTGGCTCGGCGGTATGGACTTCGCTGGCCCATCCCGATGGAGGTGGATGCTGCGGATACCGCGCTTCTGGTCACCGAGGCCCGAGATCTTCTCGTGGCCCCACCCGTTCCCTGGGGACTGGAGGTGGAGCCGCTGGAGGAAGTGATCGTGCCCTGGGCGATGGATGAAGCCAAAGCCGTTTTTCTGGCTCGATTCGAAGAGCTGATCTGAGGGAAAAGAGCGAATTCCCCCCTCTTCGATCTGAACGAAGTTGCGGCCCGTGTCGTTTGACTCCACCCGACTCTTTATGATCCAACTCCTGAACGGATCCTGAGTATTTTCTGGGACCGGAAGCTGGATGTGACCGCTTTCCGGTTCGTTGAATAGAAAGCGATTCACAAGCTGAGTTCTTGGCGGTTGGATGAGCTTCTTGGGAGGGTTACAATTCGGCCGGACCGGTAGTATTTGTTGGAGGCGAAGTGATGGGTTTCAGCGACGAAGAGGTGATGATTCGTAGTACGGTGGCCGAGTTCGCCTCGAAAGAACTCGAGCCGCGTGTGCGCGGCACGGGAGGAAGTCCAGGTTGGTTGGGGACGATTTTTGGAGATCTGGCTGAATTGGGGCTGTGCGGTCTTCTTTCTCCGGAGTCTGTGGGGGGCTTCGATGCCGGCCCGGTGGCATTTGTCCTGGCGGTGGAGGAATTGGCGCGTGTCTGTCCTTCCACGGCCGCGGTGTTTTTGGGACATGTGGCCTGGGCAGCCGCGCCGGCCGCAGCCAACGATTCCTCCATGGCGGAGGCTCTGGCTACCGGAGAGCGATTGGCTTCGGTGGCAGTGGTTCCTCCTGGAGTCGAGGGAAACGGAGAGGTGTGTGTCTCTGCGGTTCCCGTGATTACGGACTGTCCCTTGGTGGTCGTGGTTGGAGAGGAGGAGGTACGTCTCGTGGATTCTCAGACCCCTTTCTCCATCGAAAATTCCGGTCGGGTTCTGGGGTTGCGGGCAGCCGGGCTTTGCGACGTGCGCATTTCGGGGTTCGGGTCAGGAGAACTCTGGAAGACCGTGTCGCGCGATCTTCCAAGACTGGGTCATGCGGCCCTGCTTTGTGGCCTCGCCGATTCCGCTTTGCGGCGGGCTCTCCAGCAGGCGAGAGAACGTTTTCAGTTCGGCCAGTCGATCGGCTCTTTTGGTGGAATTCGGATCTACCTTTCCGAGTCGTCCTCTTCGCTGGCTAGCGTGCGGGCTCTTCTTTTCGATGTGGCCCGCGAAATGGCCGCGGGCGGGGGCCCCTCGGTGTCTCGGAGAGTTCTTCAGGCTCGTCTGGCTGCCGGAAAAATCGCGCAGAAGGTGACCGATCGCGCGGTGCAGATCTTTGGCGGCTATGGATATTGCGAGGAGTACGATGTCGAGCGTCATTATCGGGACGCACAGGCTGCGCGAGTACTTTTCGAAAGTCCTCGGGCCCTCAGAAATGAACTCGCGACACTCTTGCTAGAAGATTAGTTTCGAGATTCGAGCTGTTTTCGGGTGGGCCCTATCGAGAGCGACGGGCGCGAGCAAGGAGGGCTTCGAGTACGGAAGCTCCATTGGGGCCGAATCCGATAGCAAACCCCTCTCGGAAGGAGTCCAGTTCACCGCCTTTGAAGCGGAGTACGCAATTTCGAAGGAAGCGGATCACCTCTTCCTCGTTGCATTCCCGGCGTAATAAGGCTCCTCCGTGGTTGCGTCCATATTCCAGGAGGACATTGCGCCAGCAAGACTCGAATAGAGAGTGAGAGTCTGGGGCTCGATACGCTTCTAGGAAACCGGCTCGGAACGAGTCGATTGCCTGTTGATCGCGAAAGAAGAGCGAGGCGATCATTTCCAGGGTCAGATCTTCTTTCGAGCGGGTCCCGAGGCGCAGGTGCTCGCCCCATGTTTGGCCCCGACTTCGGAAGAGTGCTGAATCGGCGACCACAATATCCACTGTGGCGTGGGCTTGGAGGCGAGAGTGTACCTCCTGTACGCTGACGGTGTGACGGCCGGTTGTCTGGCTGGCGGTGAAAGTTCCATCGTGGTCGATGTGCCCCGCCCCTTTGGAAACAGACCACGTATATCGACCATCGATCGACTGCCCCTTCTTGTCCTTCAGCCGAGGATGGAACCGCACACTTTCACCCGGTTCGAGTTGTAACGATTTCGGCACCAGGGTCAGTTGAGTGGCCGGCGAGCCTTGAACGGTGACCGTGATCAATCGGTTGGTTCGAGGGTGCTTGACACGGACCCGGTACTGTCCGGGACGAGAGGGAGGGGTGAATCGGGAGCCGGCGAAAGAGCCGCCATCAAGGGGCTCGAACTGGATATCCCAGGGCCAGAGAGTGGCGGGTTCGCCTCGATGGAAGAGCCGGGTTTCTATCTGAACACTTCCCCCCGGAGACAGGACGGGGGCGGTGGGACGAACTTCGAGTTCCCATGTCGGCGTGGTTTTTTGGGGGGGGGTATGGGCGGCTGACACGATCAGGATTCGGGCTTCCCCTCGAGCTTTGGGGTGGCGGATGATTACGCGGTCGACTCCGGTCGTCTTTGGAGCGTGGTACCTGGATCCCGAGAAGGTGCCGGAGTCGGCGTGAAACTCGAGCTGAGAGGGATTGAGGGTAACTTCGCGTTCGCCTTCCAGGAGGCGCACTTTGAACGGAACGATCTGACCAGGGTGGACCTTGATGGTTGAGGGAAGGATCTCGAGGCGCCATTTGAGGGGCGGCTTGGAAATGGGGATCACGTGAAACGAGGCTCGGGCGCGTCCACGTGGGTGGACAGCCTCAACCTGGTAGGCGCCAGGGGTTGCCGGAGCGATGAACCGATCGCCCGGAAGTTGTTTACCTTCTTGTTCGAAATGGAAATCGGTGGGCGAGGATTTTTCCCGGACTCCATCTTTCTCCACCCAGGCCGTGAGTGGAGTGCTGGATCCAACCCGAACTGTTTTGGCGGAGGGCTGGATGTGAACCGTCCACTTCGGTTCAGGAATAATTTCGATCCGGGCGAATCCCTCTATCTTTCCACCTTGAACACGAGCCCGAATGCGAAATGTCTGGCCCGTCTGGGTGCCGGCAGTGAAGCGTCCGGTGTCATCGATCTGTCCTCCCTCGGACGACCAAGTAAGGGGGGTTTTCATCGGTTGATCGTTCTGGTCCAGGACTTGAGCATGAAACGACAGGGTTTTTCCCGTTTCGATTTGTGTCGTTGCCGGGGTGATCACAATGCGGGTTGGTGTGCGGGGAGGGGCGATGACTTCGACGGTCGACTGGGCGTGGAGGGTGGAGTGGAGTGTGGCGCGAATGGGAATCAACCCCTCGCCCTCAGGAACCAGGAAACTTGTGCCGTCGAAAGTCCCTCGGTCCGCTTGCCAGGAAAGTTTCCAGGGCTCGAATGTTTGCGGTCGGTTGTTCACGAACAGAGTCGCCCGGAAGACGATTCGGGTTCCCGGTTCGGCACGGACGTTCTGGGGCTGGATGATTAGTTTCTGGAGCGAGGAGATTTTTTGGGTAATGGAAAGAGTGTCTGTGGCCCGGATGTCTCCGGGTCCGTGAGCGACCAGAGTCACTTGGGATTGGGCGTGGTTTTCAGGAGTTTGATAGATTCCTGTCGCGGGGTCGATGGATCCAGGCCCTTCGATTGACCAGATCGCGGGAACTTCCATCGGTTTCCCTTCGGGGGGGTAGGCGAGAAGACGGCAGAGGATCGATTGTCCTGGGTGCGGAGTCTGATTTTCCGGTTCGATTTGGACCTCTCGTGGGGTGAATGGAAGAGGAATATCCACTTCGACTCGGACGAGCAGATCGGGAACTCGGGGGTGTCCGATGGTGATCAGGAAGCGACCGGGGTGGTCGGGCGCGACGTAGCGATGTCCTTGAAGGGAACCGCCAGAAATGTTGTACACGAATTCGTCCGGCCAGGTCGGTAGAGCGGTTTTTCCGGATAGCAGTTGGGGAAAAAGAAGGATCGATTCTCCTGGATCTAGCTGGATTCGGGTGGGCTTGATCTGGAGTCGGATCGCTGGATTCGAAGAATTTTCAGGAGTTTTTTGGGTTTCCTGGGTGTTCGATTCGGTGCTGAGCGTGGCCAGCAAAAGGATGTTGAATAGTGCGAAAAGGCGCATAGATGAGGTTTTTCCGGTGATCGGGGTTCTGTGGGGGCCCGGCACATCGAGAGTATAGGGGGTTGGATTCCTGGGCGTCAATTCAGGAGGAAAGTGGACTTGAGCAATCCCTTGGCTACAATGTGCCCCGATCGAATGAGGAGAATGAGATGAAGATCGAAGTTGACGAACGAGATGGCGCCACGGTTGTGGTGATCGAAGGCGATGTGGATATGAGCACTGCGCCCGAGCTCCGTCAATCCTTGCAGCGTTTGGTTTCCGATTCGAAATCGCCTATTTTCATCGATCTCAGTCTCGTCCCCTATATCGATAGTTCAGGACTGGCGACTCTGGTTGAGTGCTACCAGGGCACGAAGCGATTCAAGGGAACCATGGTGCTCACGGGGCTCTCCGAAACGGTCATGGAAGTGTTTCGGATGACTCACCTCGACAAGCATTTTTCGATCTATCAGAGCCTGGAAGAAGGCGTCAACGCCGTCGGTTAGGAACTTCGGCGTTGACCCGAAAAAATAGATCCCAGAGCGCCGAGTGCCCATAGCACTCCACCGAGGAGAGTGAACAAGGCGCCTAGCTTCAGTCCGGGGGTTTGGTAAGTGAAGCGGATCCGGTGGGAGCCGGGAGTGATGTAGACTCCTCGAGCCCAGTGCATCACCGGGACGATCGGAGTTGTGATACCGTCGACCTCGGCAGTCCACCCTCGAGCGAAGGTGTCGGATAAGACCAGGAGTCCTGCGCGGTCGGTGACGCATTCGAGTTGGATTTCGGTCGCACGATCGAGGATAAATCGGACCGGACTTGCGGGAAGATCCGCTCCCTTCTCCGGTAGTGGAAAGGGGGGGGCACGGTCTACAAGGATCTCCTGATTCGGATCCCAGTCTTCGCTCTTCATTCGGTCCAGAATCTGTTGCGGTTGGAGCACTCGGACTCGATGAGCGAGACGTGCTCTGGGTACGGGAGGGAAAGGGGGGGGGACGATCTGGTACTCCTTCGCGAATCGATTGCCCAGAGTCGCTCCGGGAGGGAGGAGGATATGACTGACAGACATCGCTTGTAGCCAGGGCCCCATGACGTGAGGAGCGACTACGGTCAGGGGAGCGGCGCTCGCGCGCATGCACCGATGAGCAACATCGTGAAAAGAGCGAGGGATGGCTGGGTCATAACCTCCGACGCTGTGAATCCGGTAGGTGAGTGGAGTGTTGAGATCGGAAAGACGGTTCCCGATCAGGATGAGAAGTCTCTCTTGTGGACTTTGATCGGTTTGAAGGTAGTCGACCAGCCAGTTGGGCCATCGCTCTTCCTGTGAATCGTGCGCGATCAATCGGGGAGCGGCTCGAGCGAGGAGGTCGGCTGCTGTCAGTGATAAAAGAAGGATCAGGCAGATATCCGGGCGTAAACCTCGTTTGAGTGCAAGGAAGAGTAGGAGGCTGGCTACGAGCAATCCGAGAGTTCCCCCGAGAGTCCAAACCAGGTGCGCATGGTACACCGGATTCACTCCCAGATCGGTTGCGTGGAGGGGAGTCCATGTGAGAAGAAGGGCGGTCCATATCAGTAGGCAGGCCGAGCCCAGAATGGTGCCGATCGACGGAGAGTTCTTCATCAGGCGTTCGGCGTTCAGGGCGACAAGAAAAGCGACTGCAAGTTGGACAAGAAGTAGCGCTCGGGCTGGAACACGAAAGAGCGAGAGCCCGGGAACGCATTTGATCGCCAGTTGATGGAAAGGGGTGGCATTCCCCAGGGCCAAGAGAAGAGAGAGAATGCCGATTCCGGCGAAGAAGCGTCCACCCGGTTGTCGCTTCCCGGTCGAAGGCCAGAAGGAGAGGAAGAGCAGCAGTAACGGAATCACTCCGAAGTAGGTCCCCACCTCCCACCAGGAACTTCGTCCCGCGTAGGTGGGAATGGCTTCTGTGAGGCCAGTCGTATGGGAATCTTTGTTCACATTGGGGTCGAGTCCGCCAAAGAGATCGGGAATCAGGTAGGTGGCTAGGTTCTCTGGTGGAAGGCTCGATTCGGTCTGGAAGGATCCGGTCGGGGTATGACCTCGTCCGGTTTCGGAGAGGAAGTAGGCCGAAGGGATCCATTGAACGGCTACCAGGAGGGTGGCGATGGATGCCATGATTATCAGTCCAGCCGCCGTGGGAAGCCGTTGGCTAGTCAGGAATATTTTTCGTGTTCCGTAAGCGATCGCCAGAAGGCCTCCCAGATAGAGGGTCTGAGGATGTCCGCTGAGGAGAAGAAGAGCGGCGAAGAGGGTGCCGTTCATGATCCAGAGAGGGCGTCGACTTTCGCTCCAGCGTTCGATGGCGCCCAGGAGCAACGGAATCCAGGGGAAGGAGGCTACGATGGTGAGATGTCCCGCGGCGATGTGTCCCAGAGTGAATCCTCCCCATCCGTAGATCGTGGCCGCGAACAGGCTCGGGAGGGAGGAGAGGTTTTGCCAGCGACAGAACAGGTAGCAACCGAGAAGGGAAAGGTAGGCGTGCAGAATGAAAAACAGGAGGATCGCTCGGGCCGGTGAGAGGAGGAGGAAGAGGAGGTTACCGGGGTAGAAAACGGCTAGTTGCGGATTCGCGCTCAAGGGGGTGCCGGTGAAAATGTAGGGGTTCCACTGCGGAAAAGTGCCGCTGAGGATTTCGCGGGCGGCATGGCCCTGCCAGATCTGGAATTGAGCCTGGGCATCGTGGCCGAAGAGGGTGTCTCCTCCCAGGATGGCCGGAAGAAAGGGGATGATCGCCAAAAGTAGCAGGATCTGGTGGATGAGAAACTCTCGGCGTTTCATGATCTGAGGACGGTTTTCCTTTCTGCAAGCGGGTCACTGTCAATCTGGCAGGTACCGCGAGGGGGCTTTGCTGGATTCTGCCAGAATGACATCCTATGGCGATTCTGGGAGGAGAATCGTGAAGGTCGTTAAGTTTTTAAGTTTTTATTATGAAACGACTTGTATTGCTTGGTGGGGGGTGTTTTTCGCTTGGGCACGAACTTTGCTTAGAGTCT
This sequence comes from Planctomycetota bacterium, assembly GCA_030748635.1. Classification (GTDB taxonomy): domain Bacteria; phylum Planctomycetota; class JACQVV01; order JACQVV01; family JASMLP01; genus JASMLP01. The sequence goes on along the minus strand of JASMLP010000001.1, from coordinate 95,099 downwards.
TTAGATTTTCTGACTTTTTTCTTCTGCTTGACTCGAGTGATCTCTTGAACAACTTCTCACTGTTGGTTGCCGATCAGGATCGAGACTATCGTACTCGATATCAGGATCTGGCCCGGACTGGGCGCTACCAGGTTCATATGGTGGGAAGCGGTCACGAGGCCTTCGAGATTGCTGGAGACCAGAGTTTCCATCTGACGATCGTGGATGATCGCGTACCCGAAATGGGTGGGATCGAAACCATTCGTTTGCTGATGGGGCGGACACCCATTCTACCATGCGTCCTGGTGGTGCAAAACCCGACCAAGGAGCGTCGTATGGAGGCTCTCGGAGCCGGGGCCGTGACCATGATTACCAAGCCGTTTGACCTGGAGATGCTTCATGTCACGGTCGATCGAATCATTGAAAAGTGTTATCCGAGCGTGAAATCGTTCGGTTCCAGTTGATCTTTCTACTATTCATTTTCAAATAAAACCAATCCCCTTTCAGGATAAATTAAGGAGTAAACAATCATGGCGACAGCCACCAAGCCGCGGATCAAGCCTCTGGCCGATAAGATTCTCGCCAAGCGAGTTCAGGCGGAAGAGACCACCAAGGGCGGGATTTTCCTGCCGGATACCGCCAAGGAAAAGCCCAAAGAGGGAGAAATTCTCGCTCTGGGTGATGGCAAGCTTCTCGAGAACGGAAACCGTTCCGAATTTCAGGTTTCCGAGGGCGATCGTGTCCTTTTCAGTTCCTATGCGGGAACCGAGGTCAAGATCGATGGAGAAGAATATCTCATCCTTTCCGAGGACGACATTCTGGCCATTATCGGCTGAAACAGTTCTTTGGACTCGGATACAAACATAAAACCGACTCGTCCCGAAACCTTATTAGGTTCATCTGGCGAGTAGTAATTAGCAATCAGAAAGGATCGAAATGGCCAAGAAGCAAATCGCTTTCGATTTCGAAGCGCGTGACAATATTCGTAACGGTGTCGGCAAGCTGGCACGTGCCGTCAAAGTGACACTCGGGCCCCGAGGTCGCAATGTCATCATCGAGAAGTCTTTTGGCTCCCCAACCGTCACCAAGGACGGTGTGACGGTCGCCAAGGAAGTGGAACTCGAGGATGCGTATGAGAACATGGGTGCTCAAATGGTGAAGGAAGTTGCCAGCAAGACCTCGGATGTCGCTGGTGATGGAACCACGACTGCCACGGTTCTTGCAGAAGCAATTTTCGTCGAGGGTTTGAAGAACGTGACTGCCGGCGCTAGCCCCATGGGGATCAAGCGCGGGATCGAGCACGCTATTCAGGCTGTGGTCGAGAACCTCAAGTCGATGAGCCGAGCGGTGGAAGGTAAGAAGGAAATCGCTCAGGTTGGGATGATCGCCTCCAACAACGACATCAAAATCGGGGACATGATCTCTGAAGCGATGGAAAGGGTTGGCAAGGATGGCGTGATCACGGTCGAGGAAGGCAAGAGCCTCGATACCAGCGTTGAGTGGGTGGAAGGGATGCAGTTCGACAAGGGCTATCTCTCTCCTCACTTCGTGACCAATACCGATGAGATGAAGTGTGTTCTCGAGGACCCCTACATCCTCATTCATGAAAAGAAGATCGGTGCGATCAAGGACCTGATTCCGGTTCTCGAGAAGATCGCTCAGCAGCAGCGTCCGATCCTTATCCTCGCCGAGGATATCGAGGGCGAAGCTTTGGCCACTCTCGTGGTCAACAAGTTGCGCGGTACGTTCCCGGCCGCAGCCGTCAAGGCTCCTGGCTTTGGCGATCGTCGCAAGGCCATGCTGGAAGATATCGCGGTCCTGACCGGTGGGCGCGCTGTTTTCGAAGACCTGGGTATCGATCTGGGGAGCCTCAAGATCGAGGATCTCGGGCGTGCCAAAAAGGTTATTATCGACAAGGATTCGACGACCATCGTCGAGGGTGCTGGTGAAGCTACGGAGATCCAGGGGCGCATCAAGCAGATCAAGGGTGAGGTCGACTCGACCACCTCCGATTATGATCGCGAGAAGCTCCAGGAGCGTCTCGCCAAGCTCTCTGGCGGTGTGGCTCAGATCAATGTCGGAGCTGCCACCGAAGTCGAGATGAAAGAAAAGAAGGCTCGCGTCGAGGACGCTTTGCACGCGACTCGTGCGGCGGTCGAAGAAGGGATCCTGCCCGGTGGTGGTGTGGCTCTCTTCCGTTCGATCCAGATTCTGGACAATCTGGATGTCAGCGCTGATGAAGCCATCGGCGTGGACATCGTCCGTCGGGCTCTTTCCGCTCCGATCCGCCAGATTGCCGAAAATGCTGGTATCGAGGGAGCCGTTGTTGTCGAGCGCCTGAAGGGGTCGGAAAGTCCCCGTGAAGGCTACAATGCTGACAAGTGTGAATTCACTGATCTCGTCGAGGCGGGTGTCATCGATCCGACCAAGGTGGTTCGTTCCGCCATTCAGAACGCGGCATCGATTTCCACTCTACTCCTCACGACCGAGGCTCTGATCTCCGAGATTCCGGAGAAAACGAGTGCTCCCGCGGGGATGCCTCCCGGCGGCATGTACTGATCGATAGCCTGTCTTGAGGTTCGATTTCGAGGCCGCTCTCTTCGGAGAGCGGCCTTTTTTGATTCGGAGTTGGAGTCATTGCTGTCGGGTTGGTCTTGCAATGCGTTCCAGTCCGATTAGCATGAGGTCACTTTCATGACCATACTCGTCACTGGTGGAGCAGGTTTTATCGGTTCGCATTTCGTCGAGCGTTTGCTGGGCGAGGGATACGCCGTGCATGTTCTGGATAGTTTTCACGACTATTATTCTCCTCAGATCAAACGATCCAATCTCGCTGCGGTGGAAGATCATCCCCAGTTTCAATTGGTGGAAGGGGATATTCTGGATCGGGACCTTGTGGATCGAATGTTTGAGGAGCACGGTTATGAAAAAGTGGTTCATCTGGCCGCTCGTGCGGGAGTCCGTCCGTCGATTGTCGATCCTCACGCTTACGAGGAAGTGAACTGTCGCGGAACCTTGAATCTGCTCGAGGCAGCTCACCGGATCGATGTGAAGCGGTTTGTCTTTGCGAGTTCCAGTTCTGTTTACGGCAATAACGACAAGGTTCCTTTTTCGGAAATGGATCGGGTGGATCGGCCCATCTCTCCTTATGCTGCGACCAAGTTGGCCGGCGAGATGCTCTGTCATGCGGCTCATCATCTGCACGGGCTTCCGATCGTCTGTTTGCGTTTCTTTACGGTTTATGGGCCGCGCCAGCGTCCAGATATGGCGATACACAAGTTCACTCGATTGATCGATGAGGGGGAGGAGGTCCCCATCTTTGGTGATGGGAGTACTTCCCGGGACTACACCTTTTACGAGGACTGCGTCGATGGAATCGTGGCGGCTATGCAGTCCGATCTCCGGTTCGAAATTATCAATCTGGGTGATCATCGTCAGGTTCCCCTGTCGCTGCTGGTGGAATTGATCGAAGCTTCCCTGGGGAAGGAAGCCCGCAGGAAGCATTTGTCGATGCAACCCGGTGATGTTCAGACGACTTTCGCGGATATTTCCAAGGCTCAGCGGTTACTGGGGTATGAGCCCCGGTTTCCGATCGAGCGTGGGGTGGAAATTTTCGTGGATTGGTATCGTGAACATGCGAAGTTGCTGCGCCCGAACTGATCTCTTTTTGGTATTGCTTCTTCTGGGCGGCTTGTCCGAAGCGATTATTCCACTTATAGTTAAATAGAGTCAGGTGGTCCGGATCATCACGGGAAGAGATGAGGGGAGCGCGCAAATTGGGAGTTGAAGTGATATCGCGCAAGGGTGGAGAGTCTGGTGGAGCCTCTTGGGTCTGGCTCTTTTTTCTCGCGATCGTGAGCGGTGGATCTTTTGCGTTTACTCAGGAGTCTCGATCGGAGTTCAAAACCCGGTTCGATTTTCCCTCGATCTACCCGGAAAAGCGCTTTCAGTTCGAGAAGGGGATGACGCTCAACTATGTCGACCGGGGTGAGGGACCTGTTTTGCTCTTCTTGCACGGTCTTGCAGCCGATCATCATCAATGGAACGACAATATGCCCGCTTTCGAGGGGCGTTTTCGCCTTCTTGCTCTGGATTTTCCCGGGCACGGGAAAAGCAGTCGGGTTTTGGGATACCCCTACGGGATCCCTCGGTTTACCGCTGCGGTGATCGCTCTGCTCGATCACCTGGGGATCGAGAAGGTATCGCTGATCGGGAATTCTATGGGAGGACACGTTTCTCTCTCTCTGGCTTACCACCATCCGAAGCGGGTGGAACGGTTGATCCTGGTCGATTCCGCCGGTGTGGATCGGATGGCTTCCTGGAGGCTTGGGCTCGTCAACTGGGTCAGGCAACGTGACATGATCCGCCTGGCGGTTCCTCCGGTAACTCGCGGATTCACCCCCCTGGTGATCTGGCAGCGTCGTGATTGCGCGATCACTCGAGAGATCCGAGAAAAAATCGAGATGTCCCGACGGGATCCGCAGGAGAAAGAGCTGTTCGTGGATCTTCTGGGACGCTGTCTCATCAGTATCGATCAGGATCATTTCCGGGATCGATTGAGTCAGATCGAGCAACCGACTCTCATCGTCTGGGGAGTTCAGGATTTGCTCGTTCCGGTCCGGCATGCCTGGAAATTGCGGAGAGCGCTGCCTCGATCCAGGATGGTTCTCTATCCGTTGGTTGGTCATGTGCCATCGGTCGAAGTGCCGGATCGGTTCAATCGGCACGTCCTGAGTTTTTTGCACTCCAGGGAGAGCTTGGCCCGAAGGCGATGATCCTGGGAAAGTCGTCCGATTTCTTGCGATCTCTCCAATTCTGCTGTCGGCTCGGTCGAGTCGCGAATTGAATCCGATTCCACGACGCCAGATGGGGCGGACGGATTGACTGATCGATGCGGAGGGGGAAGGGGCGGAAGCGGATCAGCCGTCTCCACGGTTTACCTCGTGGGCCAAATAGGCTGTTTTCATCCCCTCTTGTTTCAGGAGGGATCAGGAGCGATCCGGGGTTGACGGGCGCCGGAAACGGTTCATGATTTCTTCCAGGGTTTGATAGACAACGGGGATGACGATGAGAGTTAACCCCGTCGCCGTGATCAATCCCGCCATCACGGTCAGCGCCAGCGGGGCTCTCAATTCCAGTCCTTCTCCTAGACCCAGAGGGAGAGGAAGTTGTCCCGTCAAGGGAAGCAGGCCGAGGACGGTCGTCGCTGTGGTCATCATGATCGGGCGAAATCGAATCGATGCGGCACGTTGCAAGGCTTCAGATCGCTCCAACCCCTGGGATCTCAGTTGGCTGACGGTGTCGATCAAAACAATAGCGTTGTTCACGACCACGCCGGCCAGAACGATGGTTCCGATGCCGACCAGAATGCTGAAAGAGATTCCCAGTAGAGCGAGAATCAGGATCACTCCCATTCCGGCTAAAGGGAGAGTGGCCAGAATGACCAGGGGGTGAAAGAAACTTTCGAATTGGCTCGCCATCACCACGTAGACCAAAAAAATGGCGAGCGCGAGAGCAAATGACAGGCTAGATCGACTCCGGGCAATTTCTCGATTCTGTCCACCGACTTCGATCTCTACCTCCGGGAAACGGCCTTTCAAGGTGTCGCGTACCTGGTCTGCCATTCGGCCCAGGTCGAGTCCTTCTACCCCCGCGGTGAGGATAGCGGCTCGGCGGTGACGGATCCGTCGGATTTCGTTGTGCGAAGACTCCTGGACGATTTGACCCAGTTCAGAGAGTACCTTGCCCTGGCCCGGGCCACCGATGCGGATTCGCTCCAGTTGCAGTCCCTGGCCGTTATTCCCTCGAGCCGCTCGAACTCGGATGTCGAGTTGGCGTTCTCCTACTCGGAGTCGAGAGGGAACTTCTCCTTGAATTTTTCGTCGGAGTGTTCGAGCGACATCATCCACGGTGAGGTCATAGCGAGAAAGGAGGTCGCGGTCGTAGATTACGGCGAGTTCGGGACTTCCCTGACTGAGTGAGCTTTTCACGTCGGTCAGGCCGGAGATCGAAGACAGAATCTCCTTCAGTCGAGGAACTGTTTTGGCCAGGGTGTCGAGATTTTCGCTGTAGACTTCGACGGCGATCGGATCGCGGAGGGAAAGCAGTGTGGGGCGAGTGACTCGGATCTCTTCGATTTCAGGTATTCGAGCGATTCGAGTTCGAAGGTCCGACAGGATGGAGATCTCGGTTTCTCGGAAGGACCCCGGGGCAAGCAGGAGTGTGATGCGCGCGGAGTGAGGTCCTTTCTCTGCGGCTTCGAGGTCGTCGGCTTCGACTCCAATTCGGCTGTAGGTGAGTTGAACTCTCGAGTCTTCGGAAAGGGATTTTTCGAGTGGTAAAAGGATTCGAGCGGTATCGTCAAGTGAGGTTCCCGGTTCCAGGGAGAGTTCCAGCGAGAATTCACCTTGCTTCATGGGGGGGATCAGTTCGGTGCCCAGAGACCGTGAAAGAGTCGCGGTCAGAGCGACCAGGACAGCAAGGAGTCCCAGGAGGGCGCCCGGCTTCTTGAGGGCGTAGATGAGAGCTTTGTGGTAAAGGGAAGCGACTGCGTCGGAGCTTCTTCGGAACCCTTTTAGGGCGGGTGTCACGAGGGTTTGGAGACCTCGCGAGGAGCCTCGCAAGAAGAAACGGAAGATCGGAAGAACGATCCGCTCCGTTGTATGCTGGAGGAGACGAAGGGGGATTTCACAGAGGCAGTGGAGGAGAAAGCGAAGGATCCCATAAGGAAAGAGGAGCCAGAAGACCCACGTTTTTGGAGCCCGAACGCTCTGAGCGAAGTCGCTCCAGCTCGAGAGGCGAATAGGGGATGGCGAGGAGGAGAGGACTGACGTTTTGTCAGGAGGACGTAGCGCGGAGAGAGTGGGGATGAGAAAGAGAGCCACAAAAAGGCTGGCGACCAGCGCATAGACCACCGTGAGCGCCTGGTCGTGGAAAATCTGTCCGGCGACTCCTTCCACGAAAACCAGAGGGAAGAAGACACAAATGGTTGTCAGTGTGGAGGCAATCACCGCCGTTGCGACTTCGCTCGATCCTCGCACCGCCGCTTGATGGGGAGCATCCCCTTCTTCTCGGCATCGGTGAATCGACTCGAGAACCACGATGGCGTTGTCGACGAGCATGCCGATTCCAAGGGCGAGACCGCCCAGGCTCATGATGTTGATACTGACTTCACCTAAGTGCATCGCGGCAAATGTGGCCAGGATTGAAACCGGGATCGAGGTGCCGACGATCAGGGTGCTGGAGAGATTTTCCAGGAAGAAAAATAGAACGATGACGGCAAGGATTCCGCCAATCAATGCGGTCAGAATGACTTCGGAAACGGATGCGCGTATGAATTCGGAACGATCGGAAAGAATTTCGATCTGAAGGTCATCTGGAAGTTGATGGGCAAGGAAATTTCTCAGACGACGTTCCCGGGAAGAGCGAATCGATCCCGGCGCATGCTTTTCCGGGTGAGCGCGAACAAATGCTTGCTGCTCGGACGAGCCCAACAGCGTCTTTCGAACTCGGTGGGCGACTTCGACCAGGTTGGCGTCGGCTTCTTTGAAAACCTGGAGCAGAACCGCGGGGCGCCCTTGAATTCGGGTTAGCACTTCCTGGTCGCGACTTCCCATTGAAACCGTGGCGATCCGTGACAGATGAACAGGGGAGTCTCCGCGCCGGTCGATAACAACTTGTTCGATGTCCTTGAGGCTTTGGAGTTCACTCATGGTGCGAACAAGTCGAGTGGCGTCTCCCTCCTCCAGGGTTCCTCCAGGCTGGTTGATGTTTGAAGCGGATATTCTTTCGGCAACCTGGCGTACAGAAAGCCCCAGGGCGGCCGACTTTTCTTCATCAACCTCGACCCGGATTTCCTGGATTCTGCCTCCGAGAACGCGGGTGTTTGGGACTCCTGGGAGGGCCGTAAGGGGGCGAGCGATCTGCTCCTGGGCGTAGAGTCGGATCCGCTCCATGGAAGTCGAGGGGGAGGTCGCGCTGAGTCCGATTTCCATCATCGGTTCGAAGGAAGGGTCGTAGCGCAGGATGAGCGGCGCTTGAACCTCTTCGGGAAGAGTCAGGGATTGTATCTTTTCTCGAATTTCGGGAACCCTGCGATCGATATTGGTGCCCCACTCGAACTCCAGAACGACATCGCTAGTGCCCGGGCGAGAGATCGAGTGGAGCGAGACCAGTCCGGATACGACACCCAGCGCGTCTTCGATCGGGCGGGTTAAGAATGCTTCTACTGTGCGTGGACTGGCTCCTGGGTAGTCGGTTCGCACGGTCAGTGTGGGGTAGCTCAAAGGAGGGAAGAGGGCTACCGGAAGACGAAGATACCCGATGCCACCGAAGACCAGGATGGCGATCGTGACCATCGTGACTCCTACGGGGCGACGAACAATGGCCGAAAGGATGGCGGAAGAGCTTTTCACCGGGAAGTTCCGGATCAGCCGCCGATGAGCTGAACGAGGGTTCCGCTGCGAAGGGTTTTTTGTCCGACCGTCACGACACGTTGGCCTGCTTTTAGGCCGGAGAGTATCTCAACCGATTGGTGTTGCACAAAACCGAGTTGGACCGTTTGGCGGTGCGCTTTGTTGTCTTCATCGATCACAAAGAGGTACGGCAGGTCGCGTTCGTAAAGAATCGCGCGGCGGGGAACCAAGATGGACTTTTCCCTCTGTTCCACCTCGATCTCGCAGCGCAGGAGCATGCCGGGCCGTATCCGCTGAGTGCCCTGAGTGATATTGACCAGGACTTCAACCGTTCCGCTGTCTTCATCAACTAGCGGTAGGACGCGGTCTACGGTGCCGTTAATGGGTTCTGGGCTCTGGGCCTTGGAGTGGGGAGAAGTCGCTCCCATGATATTGCTATGAAGACGGGCGTTCATCCCTGAGGAGAGTACGCGGGCGTCCTGTTCCGGAACCCGGAGACGAAGAATGAATTCGGAGATGGGGGCGATGGTGAGGATCTTTTGGTCCCGAGAAACGCGGCTTCCGAGACGGAGATCTTCTTGAAGAATGATCCCAGAAGCGGGCGCGCGGACTGTCATCTTTTTCAGGTCTTCGTCGATCTCTTTCAGTAGGCGAATTTGCCGACTGTGATCCAGTTTCGCCATTTGAAGTTCAACCTGATATCTCTTCTGGTCGATGGTGCGAAGGCGGTCCAGGGTCAGGCGGGTCTTGTTCAGGCGGAATTTAACGCCATCGTAATCGTTACGAGCTTTGTCGCGTTCCAGTTCGATATCACCGAATTCGCTATCGCTGATAAGTTCCTGAATGTGAAGAGTTTTTTTGTCTTTGTATTTTTTTTCGGCTTGTCGACGTTGGGCTTCCAGAGTGCGTTCTTGCTGAGCAAGATCGGATTCATCCATCTGAGCCGCTCGGATTTGGGACTGGATGTCTTGAAGTTGGAGGTTCGCTTTTTCCAGTCCCTGGGCTCGCTCATCTTTCAAAGTTGCTTGTTCATTGCGCCGTCTCTGGAGGTCGGGGTCGGCCAACTCGACGAGAAGATCATCTTTTTTGATGACATCCCCACGTTCGATATGAATGGAGACGACATTTCCGGCAATGGCCGGGTGGACTTCCCAGACGCGGCGTACCTGGACGGTAGAGGAAAATTCGAGGGACTTGCCGATCGTTCCGAGTACCGCCTCAGTAACTCGAACCGGTATCGCGCTGGAATTGATCGAGGTCTGCGTGGACTCCTCGGAGCTTCGGCCTCGTCGATAGGAGGTGCCGTCGCAGCCAGTGAGTAGGGTTAGCAGAATGAGAACCCCTCCGATTCTGTTGTCGAGGATCATGGGAAAGATTCTACTTTGGGGGGAGGATGGGGGCCAGTGTTCACAGAGATGTTGTCGTGGAGGTGGGGACGGTGGGAGGAGGGTGTGTGGCTCTGCGTCTCCCGCCTCGGGCTTTGAGGCGATTTTTGATCGACAGTTTTCTGGTGGAGATGAAGATCGGGGCCAGGGGGGAAGTGTGGAATGTCGGAGAGCCTCTCGTCCTGATTCTTGCACACGGTGAGAGAGCTTTATTAGACTGATTCGTGGGGAATTCGTTTGGGCCAGGAAAAGTTGGCTTTTCAGCGGGGTCTCCTGGATCCAAGTTTTTTTCCGGAGGTCGTAGTGGGCAACCGGAGGAGTGCTGGGATGACATCTGAGGCAATATCGGAGGTGAGGGATTCCATGGAATTTATCGAACGAGACGATCTCGAAATTTTGGCTCGTGTCAAGGCTGACGGATCCGTTTTCATCAGCCTTTTCCTGTCTACCTCGGTGGAGGAAAAAAGTAGTCGAGAGATGAAAACTTTTCTCCGTAAAAAGGTGCGCCAGTTCGAGAAGATGTTTGCGTCCAAAGATAAGGTACGAACAGGATTTCGTCGGAGCCTGGAGCAGATCGAAGAGTTTGTCGAAAACGGGCTGTCCAAAGAGACTCGGGGACTCGCTATTTTTTGTTCCGCGGAGCGTTCTTTCTTTCGCGCGTTCCAGCTTTCAGTTCGTCTTCCAAATCGTTTTATCGTGGATGAAACTCCTCATATCGCTCCACTGGCTCAACTCGTGGAGAATCACCAGCACCATCTGGTTGTACTTCTGGATTCACATCACGCTAGAATTCTGGGTATTTACTTCTGGCGGGTGATTGAAGAAAAACGTCTGGAGGAGGAGATCCCCGGGAAAGTGAAGGTTGGAGGATGGTCGCAGCCACGTTTTCAGCGGCATCGAAGGGACCAGGTGCAGCACTTTCTCAAGGAGGTCGCGGATCAACTCGAAAAGTCGTTTCGAAAAGATTCCCCTGACAACATTATTTTACTGGGTCAGGGTCGGATTATGGCGGAATTCAGGAAACTGTTGCCCAGGTTTCTGGACGACAAGGTCTTGATCGTCGATAGCATGGATATCACGACATCGAGTCAGGATGTTGTGAGGAGGCTTCGTCCTCTTCTCGAGGAAGAGAAGGCCAGGAGTCACCAAGAAGTTCAGTCCCAATTGTTGCATCGAGTTCGTGAGGATTACTTGGCGGTAGGGGGGGTTGGAGAGACCTTGGGCGCTCTGCAGGAAGGTCGTGTAGACGCTCTTATTCTCGCCAGTCAGTCCGGCCACATGGGTGTGCGTTGTCGAGGGTGTGGCTTCCTTTTCGAAAAGGGAGATCAGGGAGATTGCCTCTTTTGCAAGGAGGAACTCGAAGATGTGGACCTGACCGAGCGAATGGTCGAAATGGCGGAGAAAGGACGTTCCGCGGTCGAATTCATCCAGAATCCGGAACCGCGATTCCTCGAAGCGATGGATGGAGTGGGCGCTTTTCTGAAATACTAGGGGTTGGCTAGCAATCTGTCAGCGCTTGCGACGGGCTCGCGGATGATAAGCTCGAAAATCTTCGAGCTGTTCGCTATCGGAGACGTGCGTGTAGATCTCGGTTGTTGTGACCTTCGTGTGTCCAAGCATCTCCTGGACACTTCTCAGGTCCGCTCCGTGGCGGAGGAGGTGAGTGGCAAAGGAGTGTCGAAGAGTATGGGTTGTGACCGCGGGGTCGAGTCCTGCTCTTTTCGCGTGGCGTTTGACGATATTCCAGACTGCTTGGCGGCTCAGGGGGCGTCCGCGTCGAGAGAGAAAAAGGTGGTCGGTGCCGATGGGGTTCCGTTGAGCAAGAGTGTTTCTGGCGCGTTCGAGATAGTGCTCAATCCATGAGATCGCTTCTGTTCCAATCGGGACGATTCTTTCCTTGCTGCCTTTGCCGAAGACGCGCAAGGTCTGTCCGTAGAGTCTCGCCTTGTGATCTGCTCCCGGGGCTCTCCGGTCGATTCGTGTCAGGGAAGATCGAGTCAGGCTGGTCAGTTCACTGGCACGGAGTCCGCATGCGTAGAGAACCTCGAGAATCGTGCGGTCCCGGATTTCGAGGGACTGGCGTAGAAGTCCGGACGTTTCGGAACGATCGGCAGACTCTTTTCCCGTTCGACTCTCTACCATTGGGCTGGATAAAAGTTTCTGGATATCATCGGTATTGAGAACTTCAGGAAGTCGCTTCCAGAGTTTGGGAGAGTCGATGGTTCCGGCCACATCTCGCTTCAGGTGCCCTTCGATCTGGAGAAAACGGTAAAACGTTCGGATGGCCGAGAGTTCACGCGCTCGGGTGGATGCTGCGATACCGGATCGTGTTCGGCTGGCGAGGTAGCTGGCAATCTCGTCGGGACCAATTTCTGTCTCTGCTGTTTGGTGTGAATTGGATAGGTAATTGAGAAATCGATCGAGGTCTCGGCCGTAGGCCTCCAGCGTGGTTTTGGCTAGACCGCACTCCACATCCAGATACGCGAGGAAGCGCCGGAAGTACGGTGACTTTTGTGGTTGATTGACACTCTGAAATCGCAAAGGTATATTTACCTGATTTTCCTGATGGGTTGAGGCCGCATAGAACCCCGCAGATGATTGTGTAAGCCCTTGTTTCACATGGTTTTGTGGTTTTCTGGCACCCTTAAGGATACCCCAACTGTTTTTGAAAGCAAACCGTCGCCCAGGAGTGACCCCACGGATGCCCGCCCGCAAGATTGCCAAGAAAACGATCAATGAATTTCGCAAGATGCTTATCGCCAAGCGGCAAATCCTCTCTGGCGATGTCAATTGCATGGAAGACCAAGCCCTCAAAGGGAATCTGGCCAACAGTGCTGGTGAATTGAGTCATACCCCGCTACATCTTGCTGATCGTGGAACCGATAATTACGAACAGGACTTTACGCTCTCATTGATCGAGAGCGCTGAAGATGAAATGCGCAAGATCAACGAAGCTCTTGATCGGATCTCCGACGGTTCGTTTGGGATCTGCGAACCTTGCGGAAACTCCATTCCGCTGGAACGACTACGAGTGATACCGCATACCACTCACTGCGTGGCGTGTCAGGCCAAGATCGAGGAAGAAGAGGGGCTTTGGTAGTCTGTCTTTTCTCTTCCTGTTGTTCTCGAACGTACAGGATCTAAATTCTGGAGTTCATCGGTGAAACTCGAATCCTTGGAAGTTCAGTCGCTACGACGAGCGATCGAGATTTTTATCGAATGCGCATTTCCTGACGACCCCAAGTCCCACTACCCTCGTGTCCCTTTCGAAGAAGAGAGTGTATCCCGAATTCTCGAAGGTTTTGAAGATGAGAGTCGGTATCCGGGAGAAAATGAGAACCGGAAGTTCGTCCTGAGGATCGGAAACGAGCGTTTCCGTCACATGAAATTATCTCTGGAGGAATATCTGGTTCCTGGGGAGTTCTATTTCTCGGTCGACACTCACGATCAAGTGGATATTTTGTTCGAAGCTACGGATGGAGATTTTTGGAAAGGGATTCAGGAATACAATCGATCTCTGAAAAATCGCATCGAGGAACTCTGGAGGGCGGAAGGGTTGCCGACCATGCAGACGTTGCAGGTGCTGCTGAAGTCAGAACCCAGAGAGCGATCCTCCGAAGATAGCCCGAGGATTTTGCTCGCGGATGATGATGAGGATATTCTTCGCAACACGGCTCTTTTGCTCGAGAGTCAGGGATATGAAGTTGTTCTGGCTCGAGACGGTATGGAAGTGATGGAGCAAATTAGTCAGGTTCGTCCGGATTTGATGGTTCTGGATTTTTTGATGCCTCGGATGGACGGTCATGAAGTCTGCTGTAAAGTCAGAGAAAATCCAGACTTGGCGGGGATTCCGATTCTTTTGACTACGGCTACGAGTCTGCGCATGGAACGAATTCGGGACGCGGATGGGTTTTTACTCAAGCCGTTTCAGGGGAAGGTTTTGCTCGATTACATACAGCATTTATTGCGTGGAGATGTTCGCAAAGCGGTCCTCCTGAGGCGTCACGCGCCGGACCCTCAGTATGCGGCCCGGGTGCGAACAGAGCGAGTTGATCGTCGTCAGCCGGGTAGTTTCGACTAGGAAACGAGGGGTGATTGCGTTGAGTCCTCTCGGTCCAATCGCTACCCTTTGAGCAGATTTCGTCACTTCGGTATTGAGGAAGTGCTCTACTCACGAGGGATAGCTCCATCATGTTTCAAGATGTCGCCGAAAAATTTTCCAAGATGTTGGTTCGAATTTTCGGAAGTCGCAATCAACGTCTCATTCGTTCCATGCTCACAGAGGTGCAAGAGATCAATCGCCTCGAGCCGTCGATGAGGGCCTTGACTGATGAAGAACTGAAAGATCGCACTCGTCAATTGAAAGAACGTTTTCAGGAAATCGAGGATCTTGACGCTTTGCTTCCGGAGTCCTTCGCTTTGTGCCGAGAGGCCAGTCGGCGGACGCTTGGAATGCGTCATTTCGATGTGCAGATCCTGGGAGGAATGGTTCTTCATCAAGGGATGATTGCCGAGATGGTAACCGGAGAAGGAAAAACTCTTGTCGGAACCCTTCCTGTGTTTCTCAACGCTTTGACCGGTCGAGGTGTTCATGTTGTGACGGTCAACGATTATCTGGCGAAGCGAGATCGGGACTGGATGGCTTCTTGCTATGAATTTCTCGGTTTGACAATCGGGGCGATTCAAAGCGAGATGGACAGTCAGGAGCGCCTCGAGGAGTATCGATGTGATATCACCTACGGAACGAACAATGAGTTCGGCTTCGACTATCTTCGGGACAATATGAAGACGGAGATTGAAGATCAATGTCAAAAGGATCTTCACTTTGCCGTCATTGACGAGGTCGATAGCATCTTGATCGATGAGGCCAGAACTCCGCTAATTATCAGCGGCCCCTCCGAAGAAGATACCGATAAGTACTATCAGGCAGACAAGGTCGCCCGTCGGCTTCGTCAGGCCAACGCCCCGTTGCTTCGGGAATACGAACAGATGGCGTCGGACTACGAGGAGCGCGATAAGGAGTACGAGGAACTAAAGAAAGAGTTTCTCCACTACGACGTGAGGGAGAAGGAGCAGAATGTCATTGTTTCAGACAAGGGGCAGGCTTTGGCTGAGGAATTGGCTGGAGTCGGCAGTTTCTATACCGGCCAAAATATGGATTGGCCTCACCATCTGACTCAGTCCTTACGAGCCCATGAGATTTATCGGCGGGACAAGGATTATCTGATCGAAAATGGAGAGGTGATCATCATCGATGAATTCACCGGTCGAAAGATGGAGGGGCGGCGCTGGAGTAACGGACTTCATCAGGCGGTAGAGGCGAAGGAGAACCTCAGGATTCGGCAAGAATCTCAGACCTTGGCCACAGTGACTTTTCAGAATTTTTTCAAGTTGTATGAAAAGATTGCCGGGATGACCGGGACGGCGGTTACCGAGGCCGTTGAATTCGACAAGATTTATAGTCTTGATGTGGTGAATATCCCGACGAACCGTCCTCTGATTCGTGTCACTCACGATGATGTGATCTACGGAACGATTCAGGAGAAAAACCGGGCACTGGTCGAGGATATCCGGTCGATTCATTCGACCGGACGTCCGATTTTGGTCGGTACCGTATCGGTCGAGAAGAGCGAGAAGTTGTCTCGTTTACTGGAGCAGGAGGGTATTGCGCACGAAGTCCTCAATGCCAAGCATCATGAGCGTGAGGCTCAGATCGTGGCCAATGCGGGGCAGCTCGGATCGGTGACGATTGCGACGAACATGGCGGGTCGTGGAACGGATATCCTTTTGGGGTCTTTTGAGTCCAAGGACCTTCTGGCTCACTGGAAACGACATGGGCTCTGTCCCGAATCCATCTCGCCTTCGTCGCCTCCCTCTGACCTGAGTGAACGACTGGAGGACCACTGGTTCAAGGCGTTTTTGGAAGAAGATCCTAGTGAGATGTCTAGGGAGTTGATCAGGGATCGCTTGGAACAACACTGGAGTTACCAGGTGGAATCACCTCTCCGCCTGGGAACTCGGGTTTCGGACCTGGGTGGGTTACATATTATCGGCAGTGAGCGTCATGAAGCCCGTCGTATCGACAATCAGTTGCTCGGACGATCTGGTCGTCAAGGAGATCCTGGCTCTTGCCGGTTCTACATGGCTCTCGAGGATGATTTGATGCGTCTTTTCGCCAGTCCGCGGATGCGTCAGATGCTCAAACGGGTCGGAATGTCCGATGGGGCGGATTTGCAAGCTCCGATGCTCAGTCGCGCCATAGGAACTGCCCAGAAGAGGGTCGAGGGCCAAAACTTCGAGATTCGGAAAAATCTTCTCGAATACGACGAAGTGATGAATCAGCAACGGAAGATCATTTATGAACAACGTCAGCAAATTCTTCAGGGTGATGATCTGAAGGAGATGGTGTTCGAGATGGCCGAAGAGCAGGTCGGCGAAGCGGTCGAGGCCTACGCGGATGTACATCTGCATCGCGATGAGTGGAAGCTGGGAAAACTAGCCGAGTGGTACGCATCCAAATTCGGAGAGACTCTCGGTCGGTCTGATCTGAAAGAACTGTCCAGCGCAGAAATCAGAGAGAAACTTCTCGGGCAGGTTCGTGATCTACACGAATCTCGTACCGGTGATATCGGTGAGGACTCGATGAGGGCCTTGGAACGATTCCTGCTCTTGCAGACGATCGATACTCGCTGGAAGGACCATCTGCATGAGATGGATATTCTCCGGTCCGGGGTGTCATTTGAAGGCTATGGGGGACAGGATCCCAAATTGGTCTATAAGAAGCGCGGTTATGAGATGTTTCAGGTCATGTTGGATTCGATCAAGGACGAAGTGACCGACCTTCTTTTCAAGTTGCAGTACACCGAGGAAATGCGTGAAATCGATTCTGGCATCTGGGATATATCTGATACGCAGCACCAGGAGTTGAGCGGATTCCAGTCGAACCGGGAAAGTTTTGAGCAAGCGGTTCGTGAAGATCGAGGAGATGAGTTTGTTCAGCCGATTCGCCGGGATCAGCCCAAGGTCGGTCGGAATTCCCCTTGCCCTTGTGGTAGCGGAAAAAAATACAAGAAATGTTGCGCGGACTGATCTCTTCGGGCGCTTGACAGTATTCTGGTAGCCAACATAAACTAACCCTTTCCATAACCTGAGGTTCCGCATTGTCAGGAAAGGGGCTACCCGATTCGGGCACTACGGGATTTTCCCTGTTTTCACAGAGGTTGGTCATCCTGCGCTCTGGATGCGGGGCTTTTTTCGGGTCGGTTGCGAAGTGTATTTCGTCAACTTCCCGGAAGGGGGGTTGGCGGTTTTTCTGACAATAGATTTGTAGCGATGAAATCGAGATTGGCACCAACTTCTGGTCGTAATCGGTTTTTCATGATGAGGTAGATATGACGGAGACTGCAACTGGCGTCGAGGCATCTGCTCCTGTGGCTTCCTCTGATGGACACGAAATTCGTTTCAATTTCAGCTGCCCTTGTTGTGGCGCGGAATTCATTATTCAGCAGGTTGTACCGACGAGCGCGTCTCCGGTAGACGCCGCATCGGTGGCAGATGAGGATGTTGATTCCTCGGCACCTGAGCCCTCCTCTCCCGGCATGGCTGAAGAGAGCCTCGATGAGGGAGAGGCGTTGGAGGCGGAGAGCCTCGATGAGGAGGAGGCGTTGGAGGCGGAGAGCCTCGATGAGGAGGAGGCGTTGGAGGCGGAGAGTCTCGATGAGGAGGAGGCGCTGGAGGCGGAGAGTCTCGATGAGGAGGAGGCGCTGGAGGCGGAGAGTCTCGATGAGGAGGAGGCGCTGGAGGCGGAGAGCCTCGATGAGGAGGAGGTGTTGGAAGCGGAGAGCCTTGATGAGGAGGAGGTGCTGGAAGCGGAGAGTCTCGATGACGGGGATCTCGACTCCGATCCATCGATAGAGGTGGGAGATCTGGAGAATATGGCTGTCGAAACCGAGGTGAGTTTCGAGGAGGATCTCGACGGGATTCGCATGGAGAGTGCGGTAGAGGATGTTGAGGAGTTTGACAGCGGGATTCTTTCTGATGTCAGCGAAGACTCCGATATCGAACTGGATAGTGTGATCGATGTCGGTGAGATGGATGAGGATGATGAAGATCTGACATCGTTTGACGGAATCGAGGAGATTTTGGGCGATGACTCTTCAGATGTTCTGGGAGAGATTTCGGAGGTGGAAGACCTGGGCGACATCTCGGAGGTGGAAGACCTGGGCGACATCTCGGAGGTGGTAGATCTGGGCGAGATTTCGGAGGTGGAAGACCTGGACGAGATTTCGGAGGTGGAAGACCTGGACGAGATTTCGGAGGTGGAAGACCTGGACGACATTTCGGATATTATGGATCTAGGAGACATTTCGGAGGTCGAGGATCTGGGAGACATTTCGGAGGTTGAGGATCTGGGAGACATCTCGGATGTCGTCGACCTGGAAAGTGATGAGGATCTGGATTTTGACGATCTGGAAGGTACTTCCGATGCGGTCGATGTTTCGAAAGATCTGGATATTTCGGATACGGATACCTCCTGGGACGAGGACGCGATTACCGAAGATAATTTTGATCTCAGCGATTCAGCAGAAATCGAATCGGTGGAGCCTCTTTCCATAGAGCACTCAGATGAACTCGAGCCTTGGACCGGGAGAGCCCGGGACTACAAGCCCAAGATCCCGAAGGACGCCAAAAAAAGTCGGAAAAAGAAAGGTCGGAAAAAGAAGGAGAGCTCCGATTATCAGGAAAAAGGTGAACTCTCGGATGAGATTATTGCGGTGGACGATGAGAATCTGGTCGACTCTGACCCGGCTCCCGTAGCCGTGGATTCAGATCTGGATCTACCAGAAAAAGAGGATGGGGCTTATAGCCTATTTCTCCAGAAGATTCAGGACGAGGATGTTCGCAAGCAAGTGGTCGGCCTGCTGGTGGTTGTCAAGGGAATCGATGAAGATGATGCAGAGGACTTGAGTGAACGGATGATTGTTCCGGTGCTCAAGGGGGTTTCTCGCAAATATGGGGAAGAGATTTTGGCTCTCTTCAAGAAGAAAGGTGCGAATGGGCGAGTGACCAAAAAGCGCTGAAAGTTCGTCTTTGAAATCGAAGAAGGGGGTGGGTTACGCACTATCCGCTCAGGAAATCGGACTTCTTTCCAGCAGTTGATGTCCAGAAGATTCGAAAAGCAGAACTTTGAGATCGCGAGCTTCGAAGGGGCCGAGTTGTTGAATCGGTAGCTCGAGAGAAAAGCTCAAACGTTGCCCTCTTGTCATCTCGATGTTTATGACTCGAAGTACGCGTAGTCCTTCATCTCCAAGAGTAATCAGGGCTGTACCCAGAAAGGGGCTGATCCTGTTTTCGATGTTCAACGAAAGAACTTTTCGTTCGGATGTCCAATGAAGTTCTATTTCAGGACATTCGAGGTTTACTCCCAAGGAGATCGGACCTCCGAGTCCGTTACGGGCGGAAGGAGGGGGTTTTCCCCCCGCGATTCGGGTGAGACGGGTGCGTTCGGTAAAATTCAGGTTTGCGGTATGGGGGCTCCAGTATTCCACCTGAATCTTCTGGGGGCTGGTATGTCTGGACATCCAGTTGGAGCGGCCCAACACCAGGAACGGATCGTCAAAACCTGGCCACTCTCCCGGTTCACTGTGGGTGACATCGATGGGGATCCAGAATCCTGAAAGTGAGATTTCGGTCACCGCGTGGAGATCTGGAGAGGAGGCGAAACGTCCCACGTTCACTCGGGCCGGAATTCCACGTGCTCTGCAGAGGGCTGCGAGTAGCGCGGCCATTTCGGTGCAATCTCCTTTCCCTTCCTGAAGTCCCTTCAGGGCTCCATATTCTTCGGGTTGAACGACATACCGGATTTGATCTCGAACGAATTGATGAGCGGATCGGAGAAGGGCGAGAGTCGATGTCTCCGGAGGACCCAGGTTGTTGGCCGCTTCAAGGATGAGAGGGGCTTGGGATTCGATGCCTTCTTCGGATGGAAGAGGAGTCCGAGGGCGGGGAGGGCGAGATAAGTAGGGCGATTCCCGTGCGATTTCGTCCAGGTCGAAGCGAACGGTTCGGAGCGTGAGATCGACATCGGTGCGGAATCGAAGTGGGCCTTCATGCCATCTCCGGGGATGAACAATCCACGATCGATCACCAGGTGGGGGGTGCTCAACATGCGCGGGCATCCGACTGGCCCAAAGGTTGTTGATCTGCTGGATCGGGCCGGTTGAATCGGGAAGGCCAATCCGGACCTGAAAGTTTCGGAGAGGGCCTATGGAAGGATCCTGGAGGTCGAACCAGGTTGTGTACCGTAGATGGAGTAGAGAGGGCGTATTCTCCTGGAAACGGAGGGGGGTCCACCAACTTCGGTTGCCCGTGAGGAGGTAAATCCGGTGCTGACCAGAAATGCGAGGAAGGGTGCTCGGGTCGATATGAAGAAGGTACTGTTCGGTTCGGGCTGGCGTGTATCGTTTTTCCAGTAGAGATCGGCCCAAAGGGTCACAGATGCCAACCGAGGATTCCTGGTTCGCAGGCAATTGGAGTTGGATCTGAAGAGGTTGGTCACGTGTACAGAGGTGATCCGGTCCGAGACCCAGCACTTCGAGTGGGGAGTTGGTGGTCAAGGGGTTTGCTGGAGTTTCTGAAGGAATTCGTATTCTTCAAGAATCGGGATCTCAAGTTCTCTGGCCCGGGCGAGCTTGCTTCCTGGGCTTTCACCGATGATGAGCCAGTCGGTTTTTTTCGAAATCGAAGAAGAGGGTTTGCCGCCAGCGACTCGAATCAGTTGCTGAATGTCGGCCCGCGTGCGTTTTTCGAATCGACCGGTAACGACGACTGTTTGGCCCTCGAAGAGCTTGGGGATATCGGCGGAATCGGGACTGGGGTCCGAAGATTGTCCTTTGGACTGGAAGTGAACACCCGCGGCTCGAAGTTCTTCGATGAGGAGTTGGTTGGTGGGCGTTTCCAGCCATTGATAGAGGCTTTCTGCGATTTTTGGGCCGATTTCATGAATCTCCGAAAGGGTCTGGGCCTCCATCTGAATCAGAGCGTCCAGAGAAGAGACATGCTGGCCAATCACTTCGGCGGCTCGTTCTCCGATATGGCGAATACCCAGTGCGACCAAAAGTCTTTCCAGGCCACGAGATTTGCTGGCAGAGATGGCCTCGATGAGATTGGTCGCACTTTTCTCTCCCATCCGTTCGAGATCGATGAGGTCCGTGGAGGACAATCGGTACAGGTCGGCAGCTTTTCGGATCTTTTTTCCCTGGATCAGAGACTCGATCAACTTGATGCCCAGGCCGCGAATGTCCATGGCATTGCGAGCGGCAAAGGCTTTGATCAGAGAAAGGGTCTGGGCCGGACAGTGATTGGAGAGACAGCGAAGTGCGACTCCTCCTTCCTCTTGTCCGACCTCACCGGAGCAAACGGGACATTGGTTGGGGCGTTCGATGGGTTGTTCGGTTCCGACCCGATTTTTTGTGAGTACTTCAACCACCTGAGGAATGATCTCTCCAGCCTTCTGGACCCGAATCGAGTCACCGGTTCGAAGATCGAGTTCCTCGATGAGATCGAAATTGTGGAGCGAGGCTTTCTCCACCGTGGTTTCCAGAAGATCGACGGGCTCGAAGTGGGCCACGGGTGTGATCGTGCCGGTTTTTCCTACCTGGAAGGTGACGTTCAGTAATCGGGTTGTAGCCTGTTGGGTAGGGAATTTATAGGCAAGCGCCCAGCGAGGAGAACGAGATCTTGCTCCCAATCGACGGCGTAGGTCGAGATCGTTGAGGGTGAGGACTACGCCGTCGGTTGCCACATCCAGATCCGGGGGGGAGTGTTGTAGTCCTCGGATTTTTCGAATCGCCGGCTCGATTCCTGAGTAAACCTCTCGCTGGTGGCTGGTTGGAAGGCCTACGGATTCAAAGTAACGAAGGAGTTTGTCGAAGGTGTCGATTACAAATTCGTTGGAAAATGTTCCGGCAGAATGAGCAACAAATTGGAGATGTCGGTCGGAAACGGCCTGGGGATCCATCAGTTTGAGGGTACCGGCACATGTGTTTCTGGGGTTGGCAAGCGGTTCTTCTCCGGAGCGGGAACGTCGTTCATTCAAGGCGATGAATTCACTTCTGGGAAGAAAGACCTCACCCCGAACTTCGAGCCAGGAAGGAATAGGGGGTCCGTCCGGATGAGGGGTGAGTTGGAGTGGAATATTTCGGACGGTTCGGATGTTGGTTGTGACATCATCTCCAACGGTGCCATCTCCTCGGGTGAGGCTTCGGGTGAGTCGACCGTTTTCGTACCACAGCGAGATGGCAACACCATCAATCTTCAGATCCAAGTGATACTCGAGGGGCTTTTCGTGTCCTCCCAGAGCCCGAGTGATCCGAGATTCGAATTCTCGGACCTCCTCGGCTGAATAAGTGTTGTCGATCGAGAGCATTGGCGACTGGTGAGGGAATTTTTCAAATCCATCGGTGAGGTCGGAGGCCACTCGTTGGGTAGGGCTTGACGGATCGATGAGGTTGGGGTGCCTCCCCTCCAAATCGATTAGGTTGCTAAAGAGTTGATCGTACTCCTGGTCGCTGATTTGTGGGGATGCGAGAACGTAATAGAGTCGGTCGTGGTGGCGAATGTCTTCGATGAGTTGTTTCATCAGCATTCTGGGGTTGTCGGTGTTTTCGGAGCGACTCATTGGGGGCGGAGCCTTTGGATGAGTTGGTGGATTTTTTTATCCAGATAATCGGGGTCTTGGAATTCCGTGGAGGCGATCTGGTGAACGGCTTTACGTTCCGCTGTTGGGTTGAGTGGCTCCTCACAAAGAGATAGAGCTGCTTGGATAAAAGTAAACTCCGTGTCTTCGACTCCAAGTTGATGCGCGATTTCAAGTTGCTTCTTGGCCTGATCCAGTTGGTTGAGTTGATAGTGGATGGCAGCACGATAGGCGGCGATCGGCCCGGCGAGAAGATCTTCTGTTAATTCGGGGGAGTCGTCGCCTTTCAAGGTGTTGCGAACGAACTCTCTCCTCTGGAGGGCCTCGAAGGCGCCATGAAAATCTTCCTTCCAGTAAAGAGATTCTGCCGTGTAAGCGTGAAGATCGAATTCGTCCGGAGCGACTTCAAGGCCACGCGCATAACAATCGAGAGCTTTGTCGTAACGTTCCTGAAGGAAGGCGGCGCCACCTTTTCGAAGCCAATGTAGGGCTTGGCGTTGACAGTTGGCGGAGGACCGAGAGATGGTTTCGGAAGATTCGTTGGAAGCGCTTTGAAAGTTGTTGGAAGCTTCTGGTGTTTCAAGTCGGCGTCGACGGAGCGCTTTGGCCATTTCGAGAATCAGTCGAGCCTGTAGGTTTGTATCCTCTGCCACTTCCGAACCTTCCAGAATCTGTAGTCCCTCCTCGATCTGGTCGAGAGCCAGAAGAGACGCGGAGAGATACCCTCGGGCGACTCGGTTGTGAGGAGAAGATTTACTGGCTATTTCGGCTACCTTTCGGGCTCCTTCCGGATCACCCGCATCGATGTGGATCCGAGCGGCCAGAACATTTAGTGAGGAGTTCTCTGGGATCTGAGAGGTCACTTTTCGGGTTTCTTCGAGGGCTTGCGTATTTTCGTTTTGACGGACCAGGACAACGGCTCGGTGAAGACGTAAAGCCGAGTGATCAGGGTTTTTCTCGATCGCGCGGGAGAACATGTCGTGAGCACGATCGAGGTGCCCGTCGGATAACAGGCGCTGTCCACGAGAAAGAAGGTATTCCAGCCAGATTCGCCGGACGCATTTTTGGATCATTCGTGCATTATACCGAGGAGAGGCCGGGGTCACTGGGGTAGTTAAAGGCTGGGTGAGTTGTCAAGCAGTCGGTACACTGAGCAGTCATGAAGTGGGAAAGCGTGTGTTGGGTGCTGGTCGTTTTTGTGGGGTGTGCCCTCGGTTGTCATCGGTATACGGTTCATGAGATGGAGGATGACTCGACCTCGGTAGTCCGCACATTTTCATCCAATAGCTCTCCACCCGAGAAAAGTGGCCCTAAGATTCAGGAAAAAAGAGAGCCGCTGACTCTTTTTGATCAGGGGGTTGAACTCTTGGAGAAGGGAGACTGGGATCCCGCCGAAGCGCTTTTCGAGAAGGTTTTAGCTCAGGAGGGAGAAACTGCCGAGGTCTGTGATCTTTTGGGGCAGACGGCCTGGAAGCGGGGAGAAGTGCAGAAAGCTCTGGCCTACTTTCAGCGGGCGAAGCGATGCCTCCAAAGCGGGCGGTTGCGGGGAGATATTCCCAACTCGGGAAAATATCGAGAGCAACTGAATCGACGTCTACAGGCTGTGAAAATGGATCTTGAACTTTCCAACGAAGCCGAGCGCGTTCGGGAAATGGATGAAGGTCGCTGAACCCAGCCGGGTGGGTATCCAAAAATCAGTTTTGCCGACTTCGCTTTTGTTCGATCCGTTCTTGCCACTGTTTCAACGCATTGCGGTTGGAGTCGACGTCTGGTGAAAGAGATGGCTGAAAACCGAGTCGAGTTCCGTAGAGAGTTTCCAGGGCGGCGAGAGCTGAGGCGCGGATGACGGCATCCGGATCTTCGAGAAGAGCTACCAGAGCTTGAAGCGATTCCCAGTCACTTCTTTGGGCGAGGGCGATCATAGTTCTTTTTCGTAAGGAGAGATCGAGTCGGTTTTCCTGAGCCATATCTGCCCAGGCCTGAACGATCGTGGCTCCTTCGAGTTGGAGAAGGCTTTCGCCGACGAGATGAGCGAAGCGAAGGTCCCGAGTACGAAGAATCTCTATCATCACGGTTTGGGCTCGGGTAGAACGATTGTGAAGTGCGGCAAGCTGAAGGGTGGTTGCCTGAAATTCAGCGTTAGTTTGCAGGGACTTCAGGATGGATTGAATCTGGCTGATCGCTCGTTCTGCTGGAAGTCGGTGGAGTGATTCCAGCCAAGCGATCCGGACCGATTCGGGCCAGGAGGTGGGGTCAGATGTTTCTAGCAGGGAGAGCGCGAGCGGATCGGAACTTCCGGCCAGGCCACGGATGACCGCTACTCGCGCATCCGCGGGGAGATCAGCCTCGAGAAGAGTGGGGGCGGTGGTTGGATCGACAGCGACTAGTTGACGGGTGAGTCGGGGAGCCCGACGACTGTGTGGGTTCTTCTGTATTTCTTCCAGATATCGAAGCGATGCGTTGATGTCTTGTTTTAATTGGGTTTCGACTCGTGTCCAGTGGTCGAATTCATCACGCATTTCAGTCCAAAGGGCGGAGAGTTGGGCGAGATAAGCGAGGCCGATGAAGAAGGCCATTCGGCCAATCCATCGACCGGGCCGTTGCGTTGCTTTGGCATGACGGATGGCGGAACTGGACATGAGGACCAGGCCGATTCCTGGGATCGAGGCGAACGCGATGAACAGAAGACCTCGCATCATCTGCTGGCTGTCCAATTCGATAAAATTTTCGTAAATAATTGATTCCCAAAGTCCTATGAGAATCGAGAGGCCTCCTAAAACAAGAGAGAGTGCCAGCGCCATATAGGCCAAGGGGAGTGTCTTGGTGTTTTTCTCGGTTTCAGGCGACGCCGGAGTCGAAGGAGACCTGGGGGGCCGATTGCGGACTCGCTGAATCGCGGCGCTGATCGACCAGATAAAAATCCAGAGTGGGAGTAAGGGAGGTGCCAGAGCCAGGAATGAAATCGTGACAATCAGACCGGTACTGTGGCGGGAGATCCAGGAGGTCCAGCCTCGATCGCTCGATCGGTTGCGGGAAGTTTTTCCGGGTTTGGATCGATCTGTGAATTTTTCGTGAGATACCTGCTGCAACTCTTTGTAGACATCACCGGCTTTCTGGTAGCGGAGGGATGGGTCTTGATCAAGGCATTTGAGAACCACCGAGTCGATGGCTTGGGGAAGAGGGGCGAACGTGGAGGGTCCTTCGAAGCGGCCTAACGGTAGCTCACCGGTCAGCATCTCGTAGAGGATGACCCCCAGTGAAAAGATGTCGGCCTGATGGTCGACATCTCTGGAACGGTGCCGTTGTTCTGGAGCCATATATTCGACAGTACCTACGGTGACGTGGCTTCGGGTGATCGGAAGAATTGCGGTCTCTCCGTGAACAATCTTGGAGAGACCGAAGTCGGCCAGTTTCAGCCTTTGCTCACGATCGATCAGGATGTTTTCCGGTTTGATATCTCGGTGAACGAGTCCTTGGTCATGAGCGTAATCCAGGGCGGAACAGATCTGCTGAACGATCGAGAGGATCGGATCGATTTCCAGTGGACTCTGATCCATGAAAGTTCTCAGGTTGACTCCATCGATCAGTTCCATGGCAAAGTAGTAATGGCCTCGGTCCAAACCTTTGTCGATGATCGAGACGATGTTGGGGTGGCTCAATGCGGCGAGAGCTTGGGCTTCTCGGTTGAATCGTTGAACAAATTCGGGATTCTCGGAAAGATGGGCCGGAAGGATTTTGACGGCCACCGGTTTGCTCAGGGAGAGTTGTTGGGCGCGGTAGACGATCCCCATTCCTCCTTCGCCGATCTTATTTTCCAGGACAAAGCCGCCTAGTTGTTGCCCGGAGGAGAGGCTCAGGAAGGGGAGAGGAGGCTCGGGTTCAGATCCTGGGGAGTGTTCTTCCCCCTGGCTCACATAGAGAATCGTATCTTTGCTCGAGAGTTCGAAGGACTTGTCACAGCGAGGGCAAGCGATCGATTCGTCTGCGTGAAGATGGCTTCGTTCGAATCGGTTCTGACAGTGTGGGCAGTGCAGGCGCATGGGGGTGGGGGCAAGTTGAGGTTGAAATAGCTGGTTGATATTCAGTAAGCGTATCGACTGAGACTCTCAGTCCGGGAAGACCGTTTCCAGGATGTTTTCACTCCAGCGGGAGAGGAGGCCCAGATCGCGGCAGAAATGGAGAATGGTGTATCGGTTGCGCATGTCCGCGCTCAGGAGGAGGGCTCGTCGGAGGTCTGGGCGAGGGATTCCAGCCTCTTCGGGTGTTCTGGGGCATCCGACGACGCCTTGTGCGTGAGCAATCCGGTGTGAATCCTCGAGGATCGGTTCGAGTCGCTCCCACATCGGATCCCAGAGATCTCGGATCTTTTCGAGTTCTTCTCTTTTCTCTTCGGTGGAAATCCATCCGGCTTTGGACTCTTCTTGAATACATTCACGGATGGGTGGGGGAAGGTGCGCGTGATCCCGTTCGATTCGATTTCGAAGGGCTTCATATGTCGGAGGATGCTCAGAAAGAGCGGATTCGATATCGATTGTTTTGGGGTCGATATCACGCAGTCGGCGATACAGTTCGAGGGACAGTCGAGTCCCCAGGGCGACCTGAAAGCCGTGGAAGGCTCGGATCGGTTGGTTTTGCGCGTGCTGCTCCATGTCGAGATAGTGGCTGATGAGGTGTTCGCCACCCGATGCCGGACTGCTTGATCCGGCCAGTGCCATGGAGAAGCCGGAAAGTACGAGAGATTCTGAAAGGGCGGAGAGAGCGGACGGGTCTTTTGCGGCGATGGCATCGACTCGATCGATCACCTGGTGAGTCGCATCGGATACCGGATGGATGGAAGCCGGGCAGTATGGGGTGTCGCGTACCCAGGAGGCGAGAGTCCAGTCAGCGTGAGATACCGGCTTGGAAAGCAGGTCGCCTACGCCGGCGGCGGTCATATCTGGGGGAGCCGTTAACAATATAGAGGAGTCGAGGAGGATGAGAGAGGCTTGCTGGCAAGAAATTGTTTTCTTGAGACCATCCTCCAGGATGGCTGCAATACCGGAGGCGTACCCGTTCATCGAAAGAGCTGTGCCGACCATCGCATAAGGAAGACCGGCTCGAAAAGCGGCGAGTTTGACCAGATCGCCAACGGTTCCGGATCCGATGGCAATTGGAGGGAAACCGCTGGGATCGATATTCTTCTCGACTTCGTCAACTCGGTCTGCGGTTGCCTCGACATCCTGATGGCCGGATTCCGGCTCCAGAATCACAACTCGGCAATCGAGCCCGCTTGTTGACAGCGACTCCAGCGCCTGCGGCCCAGCGACTTCAAAGGTGTTCCGGTCGGCGAAGAGAGTGATTTCTCCTGCGGGTACGGAAAAGCACGTTTGGTATGCCGCTCCGAGGTTCTGGATCACTTCTGGGCCGATATCGACCTGTTGGGTGGTGATCTCGTGAAGAGCGCCACACGAACATTCGGTTCGAGTGGAGAGATAGGAGGAGATCAGGCTCATTGGAGTTTCCGATCATTGGGGGACAGAAGAGGGGAGTGCCTCGGCTGGGTATTGTACAATGGGTCGATGAAGGATGTAGGACCGCTCTCGAAACCCTCAACACCTGAAAGGTGGAATGATCTTTACGCGGACGGTTCGTTGCCCTGGGACAAGGGAGGACCCTCTCCGCCTCTGGTGAGATTTTTGGCCGAGCAGTCCATGGCTCCGGCCCGAATTCTGGTGCCGGGTTGTGGCCGAGGTCATGAGGCTGTTCACCTGGATCAAGATGGGCACGATGTGGTGGCTATCGATTTTGCTCCCCTTGCGACGGTCCACGCTCAGAAAACCTACCCCGACAGTACGGTTGACTGGCGGGTTGCGGATTTTTTCACCTTCCTCGATACCGGAGAACGATTCGATGTGTGTGTCGAACACACTCTGTTTTGTGCTATCGATCCCAAACGTCGTGATGAATATGTAGAGGCTGTTTTGAGGTTACTCCGGCCTGGCGGTAGTTTGATCGGGGTGTTTTATGCCCACGGAAAGGATGGGGGTCCTCCCTTTACGACCACGGAGGCAGAAATTCGTCGTCGATTTGGAAAACATTTTTCGTTTCCTTTGGTCGAGGTGCCCCGGGACAGCTTTCCGAATCGTGCCGGAAAGGAGATTCTGGTCTGGATGGAGCGTCTGGACTGATTCGTTTTCTTCCGACGCCGGGGATTATCGGAGTTTTTGGAGCAGGGCTTGGATCTCCTTGTGGACCGAAGCGTATTGCACCACGATCAGGTGTCCACCCAGGCTCGAGATAGAGATCCGTCTGTTTTCCCAGGTGCTTCCTCCGGTATGCATTTTCACGAGATCGACGATGTCGCCGGGTGAATCCGGCGAGGAGGATTCTTCGGGCTCTCCAAACAAGGGCCCGGTTGGGTTGTCCTGAGAGGCGTCTTTCAGGCGGATCTGGGGCCCAGGAAAGTCCCGAATGGAAAGAAGTAGGTCGCGAATGTCGTACACGACAACTTTGGGTTTTCCGAGAATCCGGGTTGGAGTCGAGATGAAAAGGACACCCCGTCGAAAGGAAGCTTGCAATCCGTGAATATTCAGAAGAAGCGAGAGGGCGTCCCACGCGGGGAGGTCGCGAACGACCAGATGGACTCGAAGTCGTTCCCGGGGGATTTTGAGGAATATTTTCGGGTCCAGAACCAGATTGGTATCGGTGAGTTCGGCGATGAAGGCGATCGCTTCTTCTATGGGGATATCCTGGAAATCCAGGCTTATTTTGAGAGTGTGTAGTTTCTGGACCAGTTCGATCTTGGCCGGAGGATCCGGGGTTTGGGCGTGAACTCGGGGTGGGGCCAAAAAGACAGAAGAAGCCGCGAAAATCACGAAGAGGTGGCGTAAGAAACGAACCATGGGATTTCTTCTGATGAAAGACTTTTTGGGTAGTTTTGTGACTCGAACCGAATTCCATCCTATCATATCTATAGCATGGCTCATTTGTGTAATTTGCGAGGTCGGCCTCGAGAAGCGAGAAACCCCTCATTCGGCTACCCGGAGTTTCGGGTGAATGAGGCTGGAGTTATCGTGGAGAAGAGAGTCTCCCCGTTCGGTTTGCCGGCAACGATGACCCGAGTCTTATCGGTAGGGGCGCGATGACTCTTCGGCAAGCGCGTCGATTGGTGGGACTTTCCAACTTGGGACTGGTAGTTGCCGTTTTTGCGGTTGCCTTACAGGTCGCCCGGGCCCGGGTGCCGATTTTCCGATCTCCACCCAGCGCCCCCGCTCCTCCAGAGCTTCGCGTGAATCGTTTTGCCGATGAAAAAGAAGAATTTGTGAGTCGCTATGGGGTGTGTTGGAACTGGGTTCCCAAGCCCGAGAGCTTGGAAGGTGAGACGCTTCCTGTTTCTGTTTCGAAGCCGTTCATGCCGCCATTGCATCAGAGTATCCGAATTCTGGAGTTGAATGAGTCGCCCAATCAGTCTCTGTCCCATGTGGTATTCGAATATCGGGGGACCATACCTGGATTCGCTGAGGGGAAGATGGAGCATCAGCAGGTTCATCAGTTCGTAGGGCATGCTCGGGCCTTCCTGATCGGGACCCGTCAACTGGTTCGGGTTCTACAGGTTGTCAAGAACGACAAGGAGATGGGGGTCTGGTTCGAGGTTCTCGACAGTCTGGATACGAAAGAAACTCTGACGACTCGACGTGAATTCATCCCCTATTTTGCCTTGGGGAAGAAGAAAAGTGGGGGTTAGTAGAGGACTTATGGCCGGATATCGTTCATGGATCAGGGCTTCCTCATCGATCTGATCCCGGATCTTTGCGGTGGGTGGTTGTTCCTTTTTGGTCTGGTTGCGTAGAATGAACCTGAAGGTTCTTTCTCCATCGATTTCAGGTTTACTTGTCGGGAAAGGTTTCTTATGCGAATTGGCGATGCCCAAAAAGGGTTGCGTGTTTTCAATGTGATCCTCTTTTTGGGGTTGGGTGGAATAGGTGGAAACATGTTCCTCCAGGAAAAGCCGCAGACGAAAACACCTGAGGAGCGCCCGTTGATCCAGGCGAAACAGCGTCAAGCGATGACGCAAAGAGATTTCGAGCAGACTTTTGGGGTTTGTTGGAGTTGGGTGCCCAAGCCGGTCGCCGTAAAGCCAGAGGTGCGCGAAGTCGTTCGTAAGGAGTTGCCTAAGAATTTGCCGATTAAAATTCTGGAACTCAACAGTGCCGGAAGCGAGAAGTTGCGCCACATCGTTTTTGAATACACCGGGGCCGCTCCCGGTGGGGGTGATGAGGGAATGGGGCAGCAGCGAATTCACCAGTATGTATTTGCTGCCAAGCCGTTTCTCCTCTCCGACGGGAGGCGGGTGAAACTGATCAGTGTCGTCAAGGATATGAATCGAGCCGGTGCCTATTTCGAGATCGATGGGAAGGAAAAGCGGTTTGTCACGTACACTCCGCTATCTGGTGGCTTGGAAGGGACGAACGGGAAGTCCGGTTCCGAGGGGACTGGTCGCAGACCCAGTCGGGGTCCAGGGCGTAGCTCTTCGGTCGGTTCTGGCCCTTCTCGGAGTTCATCGATGGGGGGTAGGCCCAAGGATAATCAGACTCGTAAACTGGCTCCAAACCGCTGGCAAATCGGTCGGGCAGATTGGGAAGATGCCTACGAGAACCGGCAACAGTACCTCAGTGAGGTGAAATTGGCGGTGCTTCAAGACCAGAAGAGTGGTGAGATCTTGGGGTTGCAACTGCAGGACGCGGGTTCGTCAACTCTCGCCTACCGATACGGATTTCGGAACAAGGATATCGTGCGCAAAATCATGGGGCAACCGGTTACGAGCGTGGATGACTTTTATCGGATCATGGAAGAAAACACGACCGCTTCTTCCGCCGTGATCGAGGTCGAGCGTTCCGGAAGACGAATGCAGATTCAGTTTCAGTTTTCTCCCTAGGTCGAGAATCCATGTTTTCGGGAGGGGGACTGTTTTGACGGTCTGGACTGTGTGTACGGGGAATACTCGCGTGGCGATGGCAAGTTGGGGGGATTCGCTCGAAGTCCCGTTGCAGACCCATCGGTTTCAGTCTGAAGAGACTCTTCAGGTGCCCGTCGACTGGGAAGAGCCTTCTCGTATTCTATACGCTTCGGTTCGGCCCGATCTGGATGGAGAACTCTTCGAGCAGATTCGCTTGCAGGCAGGTTGTCCGGTTCGGGTGGTGGAAAGCGGAGCCCAAATCGGGTCACTGACCAACGTTTGTGATCCTCCCGATGCCGTCGGAGTGGATCGTTTGCTGGGGGCTTTTGCTGGATGGAAGCGTAGCGGTGGAGATACCTTGATTGTGGATTTCGGCACAGCGGCTACCTACAACCTGGTTCAGTCCGATGGGACTTTTTTGGGGGGGATGATCGCACCGGGGTTGGGGCTTGGTATTCGGGCTCTGGCACGAGATACGAGTCTTTTGCCAGAAGTGAGTCTGTCTCCAGAGGTGTCACCATTTGCAGTTCGAACGGAGGAAGCGATTCAAGCGGGTGTTTTGTGGGGGGCGGTTGGAACTCTCGATCGCCTCACTCGCGAAGCGGAAAATCGGTGCGGTGGACAGGTCCAGGTTATCGCCACGGGGGGGGATGCCCAGACGGTTGCGGCGGTCAGTGACCGAATCGACTCCGTGGTCCCTCACCTCGTTCTCGAGGGGTTGCGTCGCCTCGACGACGAGATGCCATGAAGGTTTCTGTCCAGGCCTCGTTTTTGACACCTGCGGGCGCGGGTGGGATCGGTGTTGTCGTCGTGAGTGGTGGGGACGCCGCGTCGGTGATCGGGGAGATTTTCGAAGGGGCGATTCCTGAATCGGGGGAGTTGAAATACGGTTTTTTGATCGATGTCGATACGGGCGAAAGGGTGGATGAAGTTCTCTGCCGGCGAGGACTTTCGAAGGAGATGGGGGGTCATTCGATTTTCGAGATCAACGGGCATGGGGGGCTGGCTGTGCGTCGCAGAACCCGAGATCTTTTGCGTCGAGTGGGGGTGGATGTCGTTTCGGCTCCGGATTGGTTTCGTGAACAAGCCCGGTATTCAGGGGTGGCTCCCGTGACCGTGGCCGCTTGTCTCGCTCTTTCACGGGTTCAAACTCGTTGGGCGGCTCGGGTGCTGTTGGCTCAATCTCGGGGGGTTTTGGCTCAGGCCATCGAAAGTCGGGAAGGAATCGGCTCCCTTCTCGGTTCCTTGACCTACGGACGAGCGCTGATTCACCCCCCGCAGGTTGTGTTGGCTGGTGGAGCAAATGTAGGCAAAAGTACTCTCGTTAATCGGTTGTTGGGGCGGGATCGAGTGCTGGTGAACGCTCTTCCAGGAACGACTCGGGATGTCGTTCGATCGGTGGCGACTCTTGGGCCCTTGGCGTTTGAAATTGTCGATACCGCGGGATATCGAGAGGTTTCGAACGAAGGGGTGGAATCCAAAGGGATCGGTCGCGCTCGTGAAAGCGTCGAAAAAGCCGATCATGTTCTTTTCCTCTCGGACTCGACTCGTCTTCTCTCCAGTGGTGAGAGAAATTGGCTGGAGTTCGTGGAGTCCAGGGGGGAAGGTCCCAGGGTTTTGAGGATTGCATCCAAGTGTGATCGAGCAGACTCCCGTCCAGAAGAATCTTTCTTGCCGATTTCGGCTCACACCGGAGACGGTTTGGAGGGGGTGGTTGAGTGGATACTCGAGCCGTATCGGAGTTTTCTGGAACAGGGCCCTGGAGAGCCGATTCTCTTCGAATCCTGGATGGCTGAGGCTTTGAAAGAAGAGAATTACGAGTGCCTTCTGGGAGTCACGTGTTGAACACGCGCCAGGGTTTGATGATCGATGGATTCAGAGCGTAAAGATTTCTCCGTCTTCCGCGATTTTGAATCCGGCTTCTCGCAAAGTTTTGGATTCGGTGGACTGGGGGTCCAGGACAGGGTTGGTGTGGTTCAGGTGTAGGAAGTGAATTCGCGATCGGTGTTCGAGAGAAAGAGAATCGAACTCCGTCATGGACTCACATAGGGTGGGATGGGGTACCTCGGAGATCGGGCGACCGGGAAGTTCATTGGTATCGAAGAACGTTCCGTCGAGATAAGCCCGGTCGACAGCTGTGACATGATCTTCTATCGGTGGATCTAGATGCTTCCAGCTATCGATATCGGGAAGATACAGGGCGCAACGGTGGGGGCCTTCGATCCGAAAAGCCAGCGTTTCAGCGTATTCGTCTCGATGGGGAACACAGATCGCTTTCAATCGGATCTCAGGGGTGAGTTCTATCGTTTGCTCGGGAACGATTTCTTTTCGAAGAGTGTGGCTGTTTCTCAGAAGATTTTTCCACGGGGGTCCACTTTCTATCCAGTCGTGCAACTTGGGAGTTGCGTAAAGGGGCAAGGAGTTTGTGTTGAGGCTTTCCGGGCCGAGGTGGACCAGGCCGGAGACGTGTCCCATGTGGCTGTGGGTGAGGAAGATCCCACGCATCGATTTCATATCCGAGGAAGGATCACACGATAAGAGGTGATCGATTTGTTGGGGAAAGTCGGGGGTGCTATCGATCATCCATCTTTGGCCCGAGGATGGATCGATAATCCCCATGCAACTGATGCGCCGCTGCAGGGAGGAATTGCTTCGCTTATTTCGACAACACTTCTTTGTACACGCGGGTTGAGGAATGCCGCCGTCCTGGGCCGTGCCAAGGACGACCAGGTAGGGAGTGGAGGGGGGGGGCGGAACCGTCACGGGGAGAATTCGTGTCAGGGGATCCAGGATTTCTTGCCGCTACTGAGTAGAGCCTCGACGGTTTCGGTCGAGAGGGGCTCGCTGAACAGATTGCCTTGCATGAAATTGCATCCTGCTATTTTCAGATACTCGAACTGTTCTGCGGTCGAAACACCTTCGGCAAACACTTTCAGGTCGAGGCTTTTCGCGAGAGCGATGATTGCGGTCGCGATGGCAGCATCGTTGGGGTCATTATGGAGGTCCCGGACGAAGGATTGATCGATTTTCAGCGAGTGGATGGGGAACTTCTTGAGATAGGAGAGGGATGAGTATCCGGTGCCAAAGTCGTCAATGGATAGGTGAATGCCCATGTCGGCTAGTTCACGAAGTATATTCCGGGTGTAATCGGCATCCTGCATCGCAGTGGTTTCTGTGATTTCCAGTCCCAGGCACTTCGGATCCAACCGGTTTTCATCGAGGCAATGTACGATGCGGCTTACGAGATTAGATGCATGAAATTGCCTGGCGGATAGATTGACGCCGATTCTTCGGGGTTGGATGCCGATTTTTTGCCAGGCCCGGAAACGTTTGCACGCTTCTCGGAGAATCCACTCCCCGATCAGGACGATCTGTCCGGTTTCTTCGGCTACGGGGATAAATTTCAAGGGGGGGATGATACCCAGTTCAGGATGGGCCCAGCGGACAAGAGCTTCAACACCGATAATGCGGCCTGATTGGACCTCTATCTGGGGTTGATAGTGGAGTATCAACTGATCCTTTTCGATGGCTCGATGCAAACTGTTTTCCATCACCAGGTGTTCGAAGGCTCGAACATTCATGCCGAGCGTGTAGAGTTGGACGTTGCCTCGTCCCTGCTCTTTCCCCCGATTCATCGCGGTATCGGCTTTTTTCATGAGTGTTTCGGGTTCGATTCCATCGTTGGGGAAAATGGCAATGCCCACAGTTCCAGTGACTCGAAGTTCTCGTCCCTCGAGGGTGCAGGGCTCGGATATGACTTCGAGTAACTTCTCTCCGACGGACACAGCGTCTTCAACTTGTTCGAGTTCGGAGATAAGGATCATGAAGTCGTCACCCCCTAAGCGGGCCACCGTGTCGTCTTCTCGGAGCGCGTCGCTGACACGACTGGAAATGACTCTCAATAGGTCATCTCCTACCGCATGACCGAGAGTGTCGTTGATGTTTTTGAATCGATCCAGATCGAGGAAAAGAACAGCCAATTGCTCTTCGTGTCGAGTGGCTCGCGCAAGGGCAATTTGCAAGCGGTCGACAAAGAGTGTTCGGTTTGGAAGACCGGTCAAGATGTCGTGATAGGAGTGATACCACGCTTTGCGTTGAGCGCGGAGTTGTTCGGTGGTGTCGATCCCCATGATGATGCGCGCTCGCTGGAGGTTGTGTTTCGTCGATCCAGCGGTAATTTCGATATCGATGAAAGAACCATCTTCACGGCGATGTTTCCAGGGAAGGCTTTTTCCAAACTGATCCGTGGCCTGTAGAAGTTGCTCCTCGATCAGGGCCCAATCTTCCTGTGGATGGAGATCGAGAAAATTCATATTCAGGAATTCTTCTCGGGTATAGCCGTAAGTGTCGAGGGCGGATTGATTGACCGCTAGAATCGAAAAAGAATTCAGTTCACAGATCCACATGGGAGTGGGGATGTTGTCGAAGAGGAGTTGGTACTGTTGGTTGCTTTGGGTGAGTTCTTTCTTAACTTCCTGGAACGAACTGATGTTCAGGGCAACACCGACGATGCTTTCGACTTCCCCATGCTGGTTGCGTTGGGGAGTGTATCGGGTCAGGTAATGCTGGCCGGCACCGGGTCCATGTTTGATTTGAACTTTTTCGACGAAAGATTCTCCAGCGAGTGTTCGGCGAATATTCTCGAGGATCTGGGGAGAGTGTTCGTAGAGTTTCCAGACGGATTGCCCTTTGAGTTCCTCCGGGGTCATTCCCAAAGGGGCTAGGCCCGCTCCTTCGGCTCCGGTGATGATGCCCTGGTTGTCGATCGAGAAGAGGGCGATGGGAGCGTGATCTATGACCAGTTCAAGGTGTTCTCGACTGGATTGGGGATTCTGAGAGGGGACAGGAGTGGAGTGGGTTTGTTTTCCCATGAAGTCAGGATACCACATCGCGGATGGGGTCTTCAGGTGGGCCAAGAAGACGTAAGGTCGGGGGAAAATGTCTGCCTTCAATTTGACTCACCCCGATTCCTGGGGTACCTACATGATGAAGTCTTGAGGGTCATCCTTTGTGGATGACCAGCCCGGAGGACGGGAAAACGATGGTTCACGGCCATCGAAATCAAGGACATCACATCCTGTTAAGGAAGGAGAAAGAAGGTATGACGAAGGCGGAACTAGTAGAACAGATCGTTCGGACAAATTCAGACTTTTCGAAGGCAACGGCGGAAACTGCTTTGACAGCAGTGCTTGGAGCCATCCAGTCGAGTCTAGCATCCGGAGAAGAAAAGATCCGGATCAACGGCTTTGGAACCTTCGAAGTGCGTTTGCGTTCGGCTCGTAACTGTATCAACCCCAAGACTCGCGAGCCGATTACCGTTCCGGCTCACAAGGTGGTTGCTTTCAAGGCGGCCAAGGCGTTGAGTGGCTCGGTGCAATAACATCTTTTTTGTTTGCGCGAGTTTTCGCCAAGAAATTCAGGGTCTCGGAAGAATTTCCGGGGCCCTTTTTTTGTTCTGGATGACCTTCAGTCTTGACGTTTGAGGCCGTAAAGTAGTTCTGGGTCGGTCGGGGAATTTATGGTCCATCGACCCGGCCCCCGACAGTTCGTACAATTCGACACGCATGGAATCGATCAGAAACTTTTGCATCATCGCTCACATCGACCACGGGAAAAGTACCCTGGCCGATCGTTTGCTCGAAATGTCCGGATTCGTCGATCCGAGGAAGCTTCGGAATCAGATGCTCGACGATATGGATCTGGAGCGTGAGCGTGGAATTACGATCAAGGCCAAAGCGGTGGAGATCGAGGTTGCGATCGAGGGGGAGGTTTATCAGCTGAATCTGATCGATACTCCTGGCCACGTCGACTTTAGCTATGAGGTCAGCAGAAGCCTTTCGGCCTGTGAAGGCGCCCTTCTGGTGGTTGATGCCGCTCAGGGGATTCAGGCTCAGACAATGACCAATGTGTATCTGGCCATGGAGGCCGAACTGGAAATCATTCCGGTGTTGAACAAGATCGATCTGCCAACAGCTCAGGTGGATCAGGTGTTGACCGAACTCGAGCAGAGTCTCGGATTTGATCCGGATGAGGTCCATTCGATTAGCGCCAAGACTGGGCTAGGGTGCGAGAAGTTGATCGAACATGTCGTTCGGCGTGTTCCGCCTCCGAAGGGAGAGGATTCCCCCCTACGCGCGCTGATCTTCGATTCGGAATACGACGAATTTAGAGGAGTCATTGTCTATGTGAGAATTGTCGATGGAGTTCTTCGCAAAGGGGATCGCATCCGAATGATCGGTACTCGCAGTAGCTGGGATGTTGTGGAGATCGGAAAGTTTCGCCCCGATATGGTGTCCACGGACAAGCTTGGAGCCGGGGAGGTGGGTTACTGTATTGCCGGGATCAAGACAATCAAGGATGTCATTGTCGGTGATACGATTACTCGTCACGATCGACATGAAACGGTGGAATCGTTGCCAGGTTACATCGAACCGAAGCCCATGGTTTTTTGTGGTCTCTACCCCGCTCAAGGGACCGAGTTTCATTCTTTACGGGGGGCCCTGGAAAAACTCAGTCTGAACGATAGCAGTTTTAGTTTTCAGCCCGAATCTTCTCCGGCCCTCGGGTTCGGCTTTCGATGCGGCTTTCTCGGATTGCTGCATATGGAAATCGTTCAAGAGCGCCTGGAGAGAGAGTCGAATCTTGAGTTGGTCCAGACGGCTCCGAATGTCACATACAAGGTGGTTCTTCGCTCCGGGGAGAAAGTGGTGGTCCATCGTCCAGCAGATCTTCCCGATACACACCAGATTCAAGAATTCACCGAACCTTTTGTCAATCTCTCGTTGATCTTGCCATCCAAGGATATCGGGGGGTTGATGAAACTGCTGGAAACCCGAAGAGGGGAGTATCGTTCAACAGAGTATCTTTCTCCGGAGAGGGTGCTTCTTCGGTATGAAGTGCCTCTGGCCGAGATCCTTTACGATTTTTTCGATCGCCTGAAGTCGCTTACTAGCGGATACGGAACGATGGACTATGAACTCATCGGGTACCGGGCTTCTGATCTGGTCAAGCTTCGCATACTGGTCGCGGGTGATGAGGTCGACGCACTTTCGATTATCGTCCACCGGGAAAAGGCGGATCGTAAGGGAAGGACGATTCTCAAGGCGCTGCGTGAGCAGATTCCCAGGCATCTCTTTCAGATTGCGATCCAGGCCGCGATCGGTGGGAAAATCGTGGCTCGTGAGAATATTCGGGCTCTTTCGAAGAATGTTGTCGCTAAATGTTATGGTGGTGACGTGAGTCGTAAGCGCAAGCTCATGGAAAAGCAAAAAGAAGGTAAGAGACGCATGAAGTCTATAGGGAGGGTGTCGATTCCTCAGGAAGCTTTTCTGGCTGTTCTTTCGGGTGAGGATTCATGACGGATCGAGGCAGTCAGACGAGGCGGCGATCGGTTCCGGGTGGGAAAAAGGGTCTCCATCTCTGGTTGGAGGTTGGGTGGAGTCATGCTTGAATGTAAAGAACTGGTCAAGATTTACGGCAAACGTCGTGTTGTGGATGGGGTGAGTCTGGAGGTTGCCGAAGGAGAAATCGTGGGTCTTCTGGGGCCCAATGGTGCTGGAAAAACGACGACCTTTCGAATGACTGTAGGACTGGTTGAGCCCAATGGAGGTGAAGTCTGTTTCGATGGGCGCACAATCCAGAGTGAACCGATGTACCGTCGGGCCCGAATGGGGATTGGGTATTTGCCTCAAGAGCGGTGTGTTTTCGGGCGGCTCACGGTTCGGGATAACATCCTGGCCATTCTGGAGACACAGGGATTATCCCGTCCGGTGCGGATGAAGCGACTCGGTGAACTCCTTGACGAGTTGGATCTCAGTCATCTGGCTCGGAGCAAGGCGCAGGATCTTTCCGGGGGGGAGACTCGACGTCTGGAAATTACTCGGGCCATGGTTTCTCAACCTCGAATTATCATGCTGGATGAGCCCTTCGCTGGAATTGATCCGATTGTTGTTGCTGATATCCAGCAGATTTTGCGTCGGTTGAAAGACCGAGGGATCGGGATTTTGCTCACCGATCACAGTGTGAGAGAAACTCTTCAGGTCACCGAGCGAAGCTACATTATCAATGCGGGGAATATTTTGGTTCAGGGCCCGCCGGAAGTTCTCATCGCGGATCAGAGGGTTCGCAAAATCTATCTGGGTGAGCACTTCGAAATGACCGGTCTTTCCGGAGCTGGTGAAA
The DNA here is from genome assembly GCA_030748635.1 of Planctomycetota bacterium. Classification (GTDB taxonomy): domain Bacteria; phylum Planctomycetota; class JACQVV01; order JACQVV01; family JASMLP01; genus JASMLP01. Next base: position 55,508 of record JASMLP010000001.1, on the reverse strand, counting down.
GCTCCGCGGGGGAAATGTCCAGGCGTGCTCGGGGGCTTCAGGAGCTTTCCAATCGAAACTTTGAGGAAGCTTATCAGTTGCTTTCTCAGGAATCTCCGGAGGAGCAAGATGCTGTTTTGCTTCGTTGTCTTACCGCGATTCAGATTGTCCTGGGAAACGCTGAAGAGGCGATTTCTCTCGCGGCTCGGGCCCACGGTCGAGATCGAGGTAATCCGGATAATTACTTTTTTCAGGGTATCGCTCTCCTCAAGTCGGGGAGTTTTGATGCCGCGATCGCTGACTTTGATCGAGCTTTGTCGATCGACCCGAAACATTCTGGCGCCAAGGTTTACCTCGCCTGTGCTCGGGGAGGGGAAACCATTCCAGAAGGAGACACGACCTTTCTCGACCTTTGTGATCCGGCTCGGTCCGTGTAACCGAGGTCATTGTGAGCGGAGATAGAGTGTCTGTACATCCGGCTCATATAGCCCAAAAAGGCGATCTCGATTCAGAGGGAATGAATCGTCCGGCCTGGCCTTGCTACGACCCTCGGAAAGGTCATTATGAGGTCTGGTATTTGACCTGGGTGGATCCGGATTCCGGGCAGGGAGCGTGGATCCGTTTTACGATGGATATACCCTCTGACTCGAATCGTAAAGATGAACCGAAGGTCAGCGTCTGGTGTAGTTTTTTTGATCGGCGGGATCCGACAAGAACCGGATCCTGGAAGGCCGATTATCCTCTGGAGGCTTTTTCGTTCGAGGACAATCCCTTTCGGGTCAAGATCAGCGATTCCGAGTTGACGATGAGTGGAACCGCCGGAAACCTGGAGCCGGAGGGAGGGCCTCCGGTTCAGTGGGAGTTGGAGTGGGGAACGGATTCTACTCACCCCTTTCTGCATCTCCCTCCATCGTTGTATCGCGGTTTTTTCCCTCGAACCAAGGTGTTGTCTCCACATCTTGACCTCCAGATTAGCGGTTTTTTGCGGATCGGAGATCAAAGGGTGGAGTTGAGAGAGGTCCCAGGAGGTCAGACGCATCTGTGGGGGACTTGTCATGCGTGGAAATGGACCTGGGGGCATGTGAATCATTTTACGGATGGTGGAGTCGGGGTTTTCGAGGGATTGACCGGGCAGGTCGCTTTTGGACCGTTTCGGTCGTGGCCTCTGAGCGCGTCTTTCCTCCGTCTCGATGAGAAACAGTATGCTTTCAATACTTGGTATAGCGCGCTTCGGAATCGGGGTCGACCGGGACCTCTACCGGAGTGGGAATTCTGCGCTCGGTCTCGTACCCATCGCCTGGAGGGATGCTTCCGAGCCAAGAAGGAGGATACGGTCCTGGTGGAATATCGGGATCCGGATGGTCGGCGTCTTTGGTGCGCCAACAGTGAAATCGCGACCGCTCATATGACCCTTTCGGAACGAGTTGGGCGTACCTGGGAAGAACGTGCTCGTCTTGTGGCTGACGGCACAGCAGCGGTCGAATTTGCTGGTGATGAGGTTTCACGGGCTTATGGTCTCTGGACATGAAGATCGTTTTTGCCGGAACTCCACAGAGCGCGGTTCCCTCTCTTGATGCCCTCTGTTCGGCGGGATACTCGCCTTTGGCCGTTTTGACTCAACCCGACCGGCGACGAGGGCGGGGGCGTCATCTGGTCCCCTCTGCGGTCGCGATTCGAGCCGAGGAGCTGGGGATTCCTCTTCTCAAGCCGGAAAAGGCTTCCGATCCAGCTTTTCAGGATACATGGACGACCCTGGCTCCCGATCTGCTGGTCGTTGTGGCTTACGGGCAGATCTTTACCGACGCATTTCTGAATGTACCTGTTCACGGGGCGATCAATCTGCACTTCTCCCTCTTGCCGGCTCATCGGGGTGCTTCTCCCATTCAGGCAGCTATTCTCGCGGGAGAGGAGTCGACGGGGGTTACGGTTTTTCGTTTGGTCCGTCGGCTGGATGCGGGGCCGATGCTCGCGCAGCAAAAAGTGGCAATCGCCCAAAAAGAAAATGCCGGTGAACTGGAGAGCCGATTGGCAGAGCTGGGTGGAAAGCTTCTGGCGGAATGTTTGCCGCGTTTCGAAATGAACTCGCTTTCCTGGGTGGATCAGGATGAGGAGCGGGCGACTATCTGTCGGACATTGGTCAAATCACAGGGACGTATACCGTGGGGCGAGGAGGCCTCTTTCCTCGTTCGGCATATCCGGGCGATGACCCCATGGCCAGGGGCTTTTTCCGAACTTCATCAGGAAGGGGCTTCACCTTTGCGTTTGATTTTTCTCGAGGCCGAAAGCGAAGCTTCGGGTGAAGTGAATCGCTCCGAAGAGGTCGGTAGAGTGCTCGACACCGAGGGAGGAGCTTTGTCCATCGCGACAGGATCCGGTTTTCTCCGGGTTTTTCGGGTGAAACCGGCGGGGAAGAGGGATATGAGCGTCGAGTCGTTTCTGAGGGGACGATCGGTCGCACCGGGGGATCGCTTCAGGTAGACTTTCGTCTTCACGAAAGATCATGGCGCAAAAGAAAAAAGACAAAACCGAAAAGTCGGCCGAAAAGTCGGGTCAAGAGTCCGCCTCCACTTCCGAATCGAGCTCTTCTTCTGGAGAGAAATCTCGGGGATGGTTACGAGAAAATCTCGAAGCTCTATTTTTTGCCGTGGTTCTCGTCCTCGTCTTACGCAATTTTGTCATCGAGACTTTTACAATCCCCAGCGGTTCGATGGAGCCGACTCTGATTGGAGACCCTCATCCTCTCAAGGGGCATCGGATTCTCGTCAATCGTTTGGCTTATCTGGTCAAAGAACCGGAACGGTGGGATGTCATCGTTTTCAAGTATCCGATGAATCGGAACCGGAACTTCATCAAGCGACTGATCGGGCTCCCCGGTGAAAATATTCGTTTGCGTCGAGGAAATGTTTACGCAGATGAGACTCTGGTTCGTAAAACGGACCGCGCTCAACGATCTCTCTGGACCGCGGTGTATCCGCCACGTTTTTCCAAAGAGTCTGGGGGGAAGTCGACCTGGAGTCCCTCCCGGTACTGGACCGGTGGGCAATTCGAGGAAGATCGGATCGACGCGTTATCCGTTTCGCCAGGAAGCCAGGTTCGGTTTGCCAAGAGGATTACCAATGACTATTGGCGTGAGGGGAAAAATCCGGTCATTCCCTATCTCTTGCGCAACGTTTCTGACTTGAAGCTGGGGTTTGAGATGTCGCTGAACTCCTCGGGAGTGTTCGAGGCGGCTATCGAAGAGACGCTCGAAGCTCCCGAAGACTCGGGCGCTCCGGGAAGACTGGCCCGGCAGTTTTTCTTGCGGCTAGGCGATGGAGAGGGGTCGGGCTTGCTGGAAGTGCGCGAGGGGCGAAATGAAAATGAGTTGAAACCGGTACAAACCATCATGTTGTCAAATACGGTTTCTCCTGGGCGTTTCGTCGAGGTTGCTCTTTCGTGGGTTGATGGGGTGTTCGGAGTGGATCTGGACGGAGAGCGCGTGGGCGAACTGATTCACTCTCCGGACTACGCCAGTTCGTATCGTTTGACCCGATCCAGTTCGGTCTGGTTTGGAGTTCGTTCGACCGAGGCTCGCTTCAAGGGGTTATCTCTGGATCGTGACATTCATTACACCAGCGAGAGTCTTCTGGCTGACGGTTTCGGTTATCGGGTTCCAGATGGACAGTATCTGGTTTTGGGAGACAATAGCCCCAATTCCAGGGATAGTCGGAAGTGGCAAATTCGTCGCTTTGTGCGGAACACTTCGGGGTTGAATCCACGTCCGCTAGGAGTTGTGGATATGGAAACCGATCCGGTGAATAACCCGGTCCGACGGGAAAACAATGCCCGGATTTTCTACGATATCGATGGGGCGTGGCGTAAGCTTCGAGTTTCTGAGCTTCAGCGCAAGGAAGGAGAACTTATTCCTGATTATGACAACGCTTTGGGTCGAGTATTCAAGCTGGATCGAGAGGGTCATTTGCGGGAAGAGGTCTGGTACGAAGCTGGGCAGTACGGATTTGATGGGCAGTATCAACGGTTTACCGTTTACGGTCGGCGGGGGCGAGAAGAGATGCCTCCAGTGGAACATTTTTCATTGGTACCTCGTGTGAGTCGATGGATTCACCGGTTGCAATCGGGGCAATCACTGACACCTCGGGAGCGCGCGCAGGCGCAAGAGGTTCCCTCGATTGTTACGGTTCCACGAGCCAACATTATCGGTCGGGCTTTTCTGGCTTTTTGGCCGGCCCCTCGGGCCCGGGTAATCCGGTAATCGGCCGGAATGGAGTCGCCGAAAAATGATGTCAGGAAGCCTCGCTCGTTTCGCGAGTGGATCGACAGTTTTATCTTCGCCTCGATATTTTTTCTGATCTTGACCACCTTCTTGCTGGGAACGTTTCAAATCCCCAGCAGTTCGATGGAACCGACCCTGGTCGGTGGAGATCGGGATCGAGATCGGATCCTGGTCGATCGTTTGTCTCACCGGTTTGACCCTCTTCGGCGCTGGGATGTGGTGGTTTTCAGATATCCGATGAATCGATCTCGATACTTTGTCAAGCGGATCGTGGGGATGCCGGGTGAGGAAATTAGAATTCGGCGTGGCGATATCTATGCCAACGGCACCTTGGTGAGCAAGTCCTCTCGTGTCCAGGAGGCCTTTTGGTTGCCTGTATATCCCCCATCGTGGTCGAAGGAGGGGGCGGATCAGTTCTGGGAAGGCGGGGAATTCGAGACCGATTCCCTCCAGGCATTATCGATTCGTCGGGGGGAGTCTATTCGGTATATCCATCCGGCCGGGGTGACGAGCGATTACTGGAAGGAGGGGGAGTCGAAAGTTTTGGATCCGGTCCCTGTCTCGGATCTTCGGGTCGGATTTCTATTTTTGGCTCGGGGTGATGGAACTCTGTGGCTGCAGTTGGAGGACGTTCTGGATGGACCCTCGGTTCGTGAAAGGCCCCAGCGAATGAAAAAGCGAGTTCGTCTGGAGCTTCCGGTCGGTGTCGGAGAGGGGGAACTCACGGTTCAGTACGAAGACGAGATGAAGATTCTTCGAAAAAAAGTGGATGGGCAGTTGGGTGCCGGGCAGAAGGTAAGCGTTCAGTTGGAGCAATGTGATGGGATCGTTCGCGTTCATGTGAAGGGTGTTTTGGCGGCTGAAATTTTGCTCGATCGCTCCTATGAGGGAGCGTATCGGTGGACCGAGGATGTTCAGATATCTTTCGGTCTGAACGGTTGTGAGGGCCGAGTGGAACGGTTGGCGATCGATCGGGATATCCACTACACCGGGATCGGGTTACTGGCCGAAAATCGGGTGTTATCGGTCCCTCATGGGCGATTCCTGGTGCTGGGAGATAATAGTCCCAATTCACAGGATAGTCGGAAATGGCAGATTCGCCGTTTCCGGTATCTGGATTCAAAAGGGCGTTTTTTAGCGGTGGTAGATAAGGAGGTAGGGAATCCGATGAATCCCGTCCGCCGCGTCCAATCCGGAGGAGAGGAATCTATTCATTTTTACGATGTGAATGGTGTAATGAGAAGTTTGTCGGTATCTCGGTTGGAGAATCCAGAGGGAGCGCGGATTCCTTCGGACCTGGATCTGCCCACCGAGCTGCGAGAGGGCCTCGTCTCTCGGTCAAAATATAGGCACCAAGGCTGGGAGATTCCCTATATTGTCACGGTGCCTAGAGAAAACATCGTCGGCAGGGCATTCTGGACCTACTTCCCTTTGTTTCGCATGAAAATATTGCGGTAAATAGAATGAACGTATCCAAGCGCTTTGAAGATGGTGGAGGGCGGTTACTGTGAAGGGGCCTCGCGGGATCGCACTTTCTTCTCTTTTGAAGGTTCCCGGCCGGGAGTTTGTCGAGGAAATCCTGGATCGATTTCTGGCCAAATCTGACTTGTCTCCCGTGGATCGGCGGCTGGCTAGAGAGTTGACTCTGGGAACGGTTCGAATGCGTGGAACGATCGATTCGGTGGCAAAAGTGTTTTCCAAAAGGCCGCTGGAAAAACTGGACCGATTTGTTCATGAAGTGGTCCGACTGGGGCTTTATCAGTTACTTTTTTGTGATCGAATCCCTGTGCATGCGGCAGTTCACGAAACGGTACAATTGGTCAAGAAGAGCTCTCGTCGTCGGGCATCTGGATATGTCAATGCGATGCTGAGGCGGATATCGGACTCCTTGAAAAGAGGGGGAGGGGGGGGCTCGAACGATCCACGCTTTGGCTTCTCTCGATTTGACGGGACGACTCTTTTTTTTGATCGCGCAGTCTTTCCGGATCCGGAAACCGATCTGGGCGGATATTTAGCGGCTATACACTCTCATCCTCGATTCTTGGTGGATCGCTGGTTGTCCCGTCATGGACGGGAGCGGACGGAAGTGTTTTTGCTGGCCGGAAACCGCCGTCCTGCTCTCTCGCTTCGTCAGGTTTCGGGGCGAGTGGAGCCGGAACGGTTTCGGGAGGCGTTCGAATCTCAGGGCCTTTCACTGACTCCGGGGCCAGAGGTCGGGACATGGTTCGTGGCCAAAGGGGGGGATCCTCGGAATTATCCCGGTTATCAGGAGGGGTGGTTCGTGGTTCAGGATCCGACCCAGGCCCAAGTGGTCCCAGCCGCAAATGTCCGGCCAGGACAGAGGATTCTCGAATTGTGCGCCGCGCCAGGAGGTAAAACAGCCCATTTGGCTGAAATCGCTGGAGGAGAGGGGGTCGTGGCGGTTGATCGTGACTTGAAGCGAACCCGGAAGATCGCCTCGGGGCTGAAACGCCTCGGTTTTTCCGGGGTGATCGTCTTGTGCGCTGATGTGTCTTCCTTGCCATTTCGGGAGGAAGAGACGTTTGATCGCATTTTGCTGGATGTACCTTGTTCGAATACGGGGGTTCTGGCGCGTCGAGCTGAGGCGCGATGGCGATTTCATGGGGAGTCGTTGAGGACGTTGATCGAGAGCCAGAGAAAACTGTTGCGCGTGGCGTTAACTCGGTTGGCTTCTGGCGGTGTACTGACTTACTCGACTTGCAGCTTAGAGGAGGAGGAAAACGAGGGGTTGGTTCGATCCGTGGTCGCTGAAGCGCCGGAATTTCGTTTTCTTCGAGGGGTGATGTCGTGGCCGGAGAAGGGGTGGGGAGGAGGAGGATTCTGGCAAATTGAGCATTCTGGGTGAATGGAGGCATCGAGGAAAATGGTTGTGTTCTTGAAATTTGTTCCTGGAAGACAACACTGGGGTCGTGAATAACATCGAAGAATCTGGGGTTGAACACCTCTCGGCAGTCTTGTTGCGGGAGCGGATTGTCTCCGCGGAGATTCTCGCTGGCGCGTTGGGAGAATGGCAACGTCGCAAGGATGCTGGGCGTCCCATACTTTTGCATCAGGTGTTGTTCCGGCGTAAATCGTTGATGGTTGAGGATCTGGTTCGGCTTCTGAAAAAGTCGAATGGCCATCTGCTTGGCTGCTTGGGTTGCGGCAGAACGCTTGTGGGGGGCGATGGTAGTGGGCAAGTCTGTCGTGAATGTGGGATGAATTACGAGTTGATCGAGGTTACTTCCAGCCTGAAGAATGACGAGACAGTGCGGGAAGAGAAGCCTACGCAGGCGAGGGAGAGAAGTATTCCTGCTCGAATCGGGCACTATGAGCCGCAGTGGGTCTTGGGAATGGGCGCGGTGGGTGAGGTGTATTTGGCGCGAGATCCCAAGCACGACCGATCGGTTGCTTTGAAGGTCCTTCGGTTCGATCGGGACGATGAAATTTTGATTAAACGATTCGAACGTGAAGCGCGCCTTCTTTCCAGCTTGAAGCATGAGCATATTGTGGAAGTGGTCGACTTTGATATGCGTTCTCAGCCTCCTTTTCTCGTCTTGGAATACCTGGAAGGTCACAATTTTGACTCGTATCTTGCGGGCTCTTTTGATCGGGTTGAGGCGGTCGAGATCATTCGTGGAATCGCTTCGGGAGTTGGGGCAGCCCACGATCAGGGGGTTGTTCACCGAGATCTCAAGCCGGCGAATGTGCTCTTGGATGGGGAACAGAGCCCTCGGGTGACGGACTTCGGGCTGGCCAAAGAGATCGACGGTTCAACGGTTTTGACTCAGATGGGGCAGAAGATAGGAACGCCCAGTTATATGTCTCCCGAACAGTTGGAGGGGGAAATGGAGCGAGTGGGGCCGGCATCGGATGTGTATGCGCTGGGGATTATGCTCTACTACTCGTTGAGGGGGCGACTGCCTCACCAGGGTCGTACGCCGCTGGAGGCGGTTCGGTTTATCCTCTCTCAGGACGGCTATGAGCCGGGAGGAGAAGAGAGTCGTGTCGACTCCGGCCTCGCTCGAGTGTGTTTCCATGCAACTCGCCACTCTCCAGAGGATCGATATGCGGATGGAGGGGAGTTTGAGCAAGCGATCCTTCTCGCCCAGCAGGAGGAAGTTGAGGTGGAGAGCTTGGCCCCAGTTGGGCGAAAACATACTCGATGGTGGAGTTCTTTGCGAAAGCGCTTTCGTAAAGAATGATCGATTTTGGAGGGGTTTCCCTGTGTGCGATTTATTCGGATCATCTCGACGTTCTGTTCTTGGGAGTGAAGTTTTCGAATGCGTGATAGGGCTCCTGGGAGCGGAATGGTGATTCGGGATTTATGTGGGGGGATTCCAGGATGCCCTTTTGGGCGAAGAGAAGATGCTTCTTTGGTTATGAGTCGATAGCATGACACTCATGAGAGAGGGGAAAAAAAGGACGTCGTTGCCAGTCAGGCCCATCTTTTTTGGAGTTTTGATAGGGGGCTTGTGTTCCTCTTTGCTGCAGGCTCAGCAAGCGGAGCAGTTGTACGACCAGATTCGGCACGGCGTGCGATTTGGAGTCTGGATTGTGGGAGTCAATCTGGTTGTTAAATATCTGTTTTATCGACAAACCGTGCGGAATATTCCTCGCGCTCTGAAGTCTCTCTTGGTGGTTCAGGTCCTGAGCATGCTGCTGGGATGTGTCTTTTTTTCCGTGCAGCCAAACTCCTATCTGTTACCTACACCAATTACCTGGGCCGTTTCGTCGATCGACATTTCCAGTGATGGGGTCGTCGGTCATGTGGTCGCGCCGTTACTCTTTTCCGTGTTGTTCGAACCGCTTCTTTTGGTTCTTCTTTTTCAGCCTTCACGGCCCAAGAGGGTCTGGGTCGCGATACCGATTGCCAACCTGTTTGCGGTTTTGGTCGAGCGTACACTGTTCGTCTTTCTCGAACGGTTTCTTTGAGCGACGGCTTGTTCGGAGTCGGCGAGTGATGGGTGGGCACGGAGGGAGTGGACGCGATGCCACCCCCGGTTCGAAGCGGTTTCATGTGAAGAACTGATCAAGTTCTGGTGTGAAATTTCGAACACATGGTGTTGACATGTCTACCATCACTAGTACAATTTTACGCAGTGGTATCAAGATGTGGTTGGTATACCAGATCTTGTGTCTATGGAAATCTATTCCACTGGACCCGCTGGGATCGACAGGGAGGCTCAGGGAGATAACCGAAAGTGATGCGCCTGTCCGTGGGGAGTTTGACCTTGGTATTGCTGGTTGTGGGATGCGCTCAGAAATCATCCGTTCGATCTGCAGTTACGGGACAAACGTCACAGCAAGATATTCAACGAATACTTCGTCTCGAAGAGGAAAACGCTCGTTTACAGCAGCGGAACCAGAAACTCGAGTCGGAGAGGATCCTGCTTCATCGTCGTCTTGTCGAGAAGACGGATGAGTTGGAGTCGCTTCAGCAAAAAGTGGCGGAACGGGATCACACTCTAAACGAAAAGGAAAAGGGCATTCTGGCTTACCACGAAGAAGTTGCCAGGCTCCGGGGGCGCTTGGAAAGTCGGGAGGACTCGAGTCCGTCCACCTCCTTGCCGGTAGAGGATCTGTCGCCGACTCGGGATTCTGATTCCCGGTCTGGGCCTTATCAACTCCGGATCATCGCTCTTCCGAGAAATCCAAGTACTGAAAAGATCGTTCGTGATATTGCCGAGCGGCTTGAAGATGAGGGAATCGAAGGTATTCGGTGTCGAACATCCGGACGATACTGGGTCATCGATATCGGTAGTTTCGATTCACCGAGAAGTCGACATGCGCGTTTGCTCAAAGATCGAATTCGAAGCATGACCTATGAAGGTCGTCAACAATTTAGCTCTGCTTACTTTGTGAAGAATCGATGAGGTTGTTTCAGCCCTATCGATCGATCGCGAAGATGAGTCAGAGTGGCTCCGTTGTGAAGGAGGCCAATATCCCACCTCAACAGCCCTCCTCATCTCATTTCCCTAGAGGCTCTTCAGTCTGAAGTGCTCTCTCTATCTCCCGGACTCCGGTTTCGGCCGGAGTCCGGTCCCTCCTTCTTCTTGAATTCAGGAGATGGTGGTGTCCAGAACATTCGATGAGATGCTGGATCTTTTCGACGCGGTGGGGAAACTCAAACGTATCGAGAGAACGGGATGGGTGCGGAAAGCGGTGTCTTCACCGGAATCTGTAGCCGATCATTCATTTCGAGTGGTTTGGATTGGGGCCTATCTCGGGCGGCGTTTGGGACTGAACGTTGAAAGGATCGTGGAATTGGCTTTGGTTCATGATCTGGCGGAGTCTCATACCGGAGATCGTATTCTCGGAGAGGCGGGATTGACCCGTGAGAAGAAGAATGAAGAGGAGCGGGAGGCGTTAGCAAAGATTGTCGGGTCTGGTGAGGCGGGAGAGCATTGGCGTGCTCTGTTCGAGGAGTGGGTGGCCGGGGAAACTGAGGAGGCGCGACTGGTCGCGCAGGTGGACCGGTTGGAAATGGGGTTGACCTCGGTCGATTACGAAACAGCCCAGGGGCTCGACTTGAAGGAATTTCGTCGATCGGCACGCGAAGGCCTCGATCCGGAGGGGGAGCTTATGCGATTGCTGGAGAGGGCTGAGGGGCGACTCTAAAATCGAGTCAGCATGTCGCTGCTAAAACGCTACGAAAACCGTCGATGGCTCGCTTCAGTTCCTGATCGGTAGTTTCTCTAGATAAACTAATTCTCAAGGTTTGATTGGCTTCGGTTTCAGAAAGTCCACAGGCGACCAAGATCCGGCTAGTGGCCACTGTTTTTCCCGCGTGACAGGCCGCGCCCGCACTCACCGCGACCCCTTTCTGGTCGAGTTTCTGTACCAGTGAAGCGGAGGAGTGGCCAGGTATCAAAAGAGAGAGCGTGTTGGGAAGGGCCGGGCCGGGGGAGAGTGACGGGCGAGCTGAGGGGTGAATCGCGGCGATCTGTTTCATCAGGTACTGACATTGACGCTTCATCCGTTCGATATTGCCCGACAGGTTTTTCGTCGCATTTTCAAGTGCGACAGCAAGACCTGCGGCGTGAGCAACATTTTCTGTACCCGGTCGGAGAGCCCCCTCCTGATCGCCACCGGACATCAGAGAGCCGAGAGAACAGGTGGACCGTCGATAGAGAATCCCGGCCCCTTTGGGGCCGTGGAATTTGTGGCCTGAGAGAGTCAGCAGGTCGATATTCAGATTGTCGACTCGCACCGGAATTTTTCCCGCCGCATTGACCGCGTCGGTATGAATCGGGATGCCACGCTCTTTGCAAAGCTGACTGACTTCTCGGACCGGTTGAATCGCCCCGGTCTCATTGTTGGCAAGCATCAGGCTGACCAGGCGTATATTCGGGTCGGTTTCGAGGGCTGACTCGAAGTCTGAGATACGGACACACCCATCGGGGCCCACTGGAATTCGATCGATTCGGTACCCTCGGACTTCGAGTCGCCTGGCCGGCTCTTCGATCGCCGGATGTTCCACCTGACTGATGAGAATCGTTCCCGGAGGAGGAGAATCGGGGTGAAATAAGGTGCTACCCAGAAGAGCGTGATTATCTCCTTCGGTACCGCCGGAGTTGAAGCTGATCTCCGTGGGGTGAGCTCCCAGGGTATGGGCGACTCGTTCACGAGCATCTTCCAGAGATCGACGCGCATATCGACCCAGATTGTTGTTCGAGGAGGGATTTCCAAAATGGGTGGACAGAAAGGGGGTCATGGCTTCGAAAACCGCAGGATCCAGCGGGGTTGTGGCGTTGTTGTCGAGGTAGATCATGAGGTGTTACCAGAGGCGATGGCGGAATCGGTGGAAATTGGTCAATAGAGCCAGGAGTGGACGCCGTAAACGGTAAGTATAGGGATTGAAAAACGTTACCCGAAAGAACGCTTCGAAGGCCTCGATAAAGTTTTCCGCTTCCAGGATCAAGGTGTTGCCATCGCGAGGGATTTTCCAACTCAGGGCAACTCGTTTGGCCAGCGAATTGGACTTGCAGGTCAACTTCAGAGTCGCGTTACCTTGGTGCTGGACCAGGGGGAGGGTTGAAGCTCGCTTCCAACAGTTTTGGGCTGTTTCCTGCAGTTGGTTTCGTTGATTTTCGAAGAGTTGCTTCTGTTTCGAGTCGGTATTGGGAGACTCTGCTTTTTCGATGGGAACTCCCTCAATCCATGGGTATCGTTCTGCTGTCCATTCGAGAATGTGAATGTCTCCACTGATCATGCCGACAGGTATTTGCTGAGTTGAAAGGAGCCGAATGAGAAGATCCACCTCTGCCACGGCGGATCCGTCCAACTCGACTCGGCTGTAGACCGCCCAGAGAGTGTGAGGAAAAAAACCGACCGATGAACTGGCGGCGACATGAGCGCCAATCAGTCCTGCCACACGGCTCGTAGGAATCGGTCCCCAGGCTGTGGGAGGACCGGAACGGAAGCCGGCAAGAAGTTGGATATCCGGGTGCATCGAGCGACCCCGAAGGTTTTGCATGGTGTCATGAGTATCCCGAACCAATACCTTGCGGGCGCCTGCCGCCAGAAACCCGCGCGCGGCGGCGAATACATCTTCTCGGTAGTGGGGTAAGGCATTTCGCCACATCTCCGTGCCGGTATGGACCTGACGCTGTCGATAAATGCCTGTAATGCCCTCCATGTCTGCTACGAGGAAGGCGCGGTTTTGGGTGTCACTCATGGGAAGGATTCTAGTCCTCAGATCGAAGCTTTCCAAGCCTAAGAAGGGTCGGTATCCTCGCTTGTCGCTTAGGAGATTCATGAAAAACTGGTCCACATCCGATCAACTGAAAGTTTCGCTGGCTGGTGGCGACGTACGCCATGTTGCTGATGGTACACGTCCAGTCGAAATTCTGGCCGAAGGAACGGTCTCTTCGGATGGGTTTTGTGTGGCTTTGGTCGATCGCATGCCGGTCCCCTTGACACGCCCTTTGCATCGAGATGTGCGTCTCGAATTTGTCGGGATCGAGCATATCGAGGGATTGCGAGCCTATCGACGTTCTCTCTGCCTGGTCCTCATACGGGCTTTGGCCGACCTTTTTCCCGAAGAGACCTTGCGGGTCGAGCACGCTTTGCAAAGTGGGTACTACTGCCATATATCCCGACCTCTCAGTAAGGATGAAATTTCGTCTGTAAGGAGTCGGGTGTGGGAGATTATTCATTCGGATCTCCCCATCGTTTTGCGTGAAATGCATGTGGATGAAGCTCTGGTCGCTTTTGGGAGATCAGGGGATTCGGACAAGATCCGGCTTCTTCGATATCTGGCAACGTCCACGGTGGAGTTGGTCGAACTGGATGGCCATCTGGACTATTTTTACGGTCCTCTTTTGCCATCGACTGGAGCTCTGAGCACATTCGAATTGACCAATCACCCCCCCGGTTTTTTGCTGCGTTTTCCCCAGCCGAGCGATTCATCCACGGTAGCTCCTCTCGTTCAGCAACCCCGGTTGTTACAGATGCTTCGGGACCAGGAGCGCTGGGGTGCCCTTCTGGGAATCGAGACGGTTGGGCAGTTGAATGAGGTGATCGCTTCTGGGGATTTGCACGAACTCATACATATCGCGGAGGCGCTGCAGGAAAAACGAGTGGCTCGAGTGGCCGATCATGTCGTTTCTCTGCGGCCTCAGCCGCGTGTGGTTTTGATCGCCGGCCCTTCCTCTTCCGGGAAAACGACGTTTGCCAAGCGGGTGAGTACTCATTTGCGGCTCAACGGCTGTCCGGTGAAATCGTTAGAGTTGGATAACTATTTCGTGGATCGAAAAGATAATCCTCGAGATGAAAATGGAGAATACGACTTCGAGTCTCCCGATGCGCTCGATCTGACTCTTCTGGACCAACACCTATCGGCTCTTTTGCGTGGAGAGACGGTAGAGTTGCCTCACTACTCTTTTCGTGAGGGACGTAAGGAGTTTCGTGGCGACACCATGGAACTGGGACCGGATTTCGTCCTCGTTCTCGAGGGAATCCACGCGCTGAATCCACGTCTTTCCCCGTCCATTCCAAAGGAACTCAAATTCGAGATTTATATCAGCGCCTTGACTCAGTTGAATATCGATCACCACAACCGAGTTCCGACAACCAATGTACGTCTCATCCGGCGTATCGTTCGAGACCATCGTTATCGAGGGTATACGGCCAGCGAAACCCTGAAGAGGTGGGGGTCGGTTCGGCGTGGGGAAGAGCGCCATATCTTCCCTTTTCAGGAATCGGCTCAGGTCATGTTCAATTCCGCTTTGCTCTATGAGTTGGCGGTTCTCAAAACATTTGCGGAGCCGCTTCTTCGGCAAATCACACCGGATGATGAAAATTATCCGGAGGCTCGACGAATGCTACGATTCCTCTCTTTCTTCCTCCCGATCACGCGGGACCTGGTTCCACTGACCTCCCTGCTTCGGGAATTTGTCGGTGGCGGCTCGATTCAGTACTGATCGGCTGATCGATCGTTCGGCCTAAAAAATGGCCCTCGGTCCGATGTGGATTCGAGGGCCAGAATATCAAGGATTGGGTTTCTCGTGATCAGAGGTCTTTGAGTACCTCGTCGAGGACGGGTGAATCTCCTTCATCGAGTTCATAGGTTACCCGGACAATGGGTTGCTCGACATCGATGAACCGACTGAGATCGACGGGGGTGGCCATGACAACCACCTCGCACTTACTGTTCTTGATCGTTTGCTGTAAGTCTTCGATCTGCTCTTTCCCGTAACCGATAGCGGGCAAAACCAGGCCGATATCCGGGTATTTGGCGTAGACTTCGGCGATGGATCCAACGGCGAAGCTTCTGGGATCGATGACCTCTCGGGCTCCATGGTCCTTTGCTGCGAGGAAACCGGCACCGAACTTCATCTCGCCGTGAGTGACCGTGGGGCCGTCTTCGATGACCAAGACTTTGGCGTCTTTGATCAATCCGGGATCGCTGGCTTTGTAGGGACTGTTGGTCTTGATCACTCGCGCGTTCGGGTTGAATGATTTGGCGTTTTCCACAACGGTGTCGATGTTGGCTGCGATGGCGGTGTCACACTTGTTGATGAGTATGATGTTGCACCGTTCGAAGTTGATCTTGCCGGGATAATAGTGATGTTCGTGACCGGGACGGTGAGGGTCGCTGACGCAGATCCAGATGTCTGGCCTGAAAAATGGGACATCGTTGTTGCCGCCATCCCAGATGATGATGTCGGCTTCTTTTTCCGCCTCCAAAAGAATTCTGCAGTAATCCACTCCAGCGAAAACTACATGGCCGTTGAGCAAGTGGGGTTCGTATTCTTCCATCTCTTCGATAGAGCACTGGTGCCGCTCGAGATCTTCGAGTTCTTTGAACTTCTGAATTTCTTGACTGGCGAGTTCTCCGTAAGGCATTGGGTGGCGAACGATCGCGACACGGCGCCCTTTGTCCCGAAGAAGATTGGCCAGATAACGAGTGGTCTGACTCTTACCACATCCGGTTCGTACGGCGGTGACGGCGATAACCGGCTTGAGGGAGGGGATCATGATGGGGTTGACTGGCGCCAGGGTGAATTCGGCCCCGGCGTGCTGGACAGCGGTTTCACACTGCTCGATGAAATCGTAGCTGACATCCGAGTAGGCAAAGACAACTTCGTCTACGTTGTACTCGCGGATGAGGCCGGCGAGATCATCTTCGGAATGGATCGGAATGCCTTCCGCGTAACGATCGCCTGCGAGACGAGTGGGGTACACTCTGTCCTGGATGTTGGGAATCTGGGCAGCCGTGAAGCAAACGACTTCGTAATCGATTCGGCTCTTGTAAACCGTGTTGAACACGTGAAAGTCCTTGCCGGCCGCTCCCATGATAATGACTCGTTTACTCATGCGTGTCTCCTTTCGATGTTCCGACGCCGGTGTGCGGCGATCCGTGCGTCGGAGGCATGTAATTCGGTTCGAGCCGCTCCGGGAGCGGTATCGGTCGAACCGTAAGATTCGTATCGTAGATCATCAGACATCGATGTCGAATGTTGAAGTTTGTTGTTCTAAAAAAGGTTGGATTCGAGGAAGGACATCCCTCGAGAGAAAACGATCGACCTGAGCGGGAGATCGTCCGATGAACCGTTCTGGCTGCGCGAGAGCCTCCAGAGATTCTTGGGTTTGGTTAAATTCAGGGTCGGCCCCGATGCGAGAAAAAAAGTCGTTCGACTTTCCTGAACGCATCTCTTCGGAGGCGGCGCGTGCGTGCGTGCGTAGCCCTTCATGGAGAACCTGTCGATCGCCTCCGGCGGCGACACCCGCGGCCAGAACTTCCTCGCTGGCCAGGAACGGAATTGTCGATTCCAGGTGAGAACGGATCTGGGCGTTGTGAACTTCCAAACCGCGTACGATGTTACCGTAGAGTCGAAGAATGCCATCGGTGGCCAAAAACGCTTCCGGGAGAGCGATGCGGCGATTCGCGCTGTCATCGAGAGTTCGTTCAAATCCCTGGAGCATGGCCGTCATGGGGCCGTTGAGGGACAGAGAGAGAATCAGGCGGGCAATCGAACTGATTCGTTCGCTACGCATCGGGTTCCGTTTGTACGGCATGGCGCTTGAGCCGACTTGCTGAACTCCCATCGGTTCGTCCATCTCGCCCAGAGCGGAGAGGATCCGGATATCACCGGCAAATTTCGCCGCGCTTTGGGCCAGTCCGGAGAGGACGGAAAAAATCCTGCTATCGATCTTGCGGGGATAGGTTTGGCCAACCACGGGGAAGCTGCCCGGAAATCCGAGTTTCTCGGTGATCTTTTGGTCCAACTCCTCGACCCGATCTGCGTCTCCCTCGAAGAGTTTGAGAAAGGAATCTTGGGTTCCGGTCGTCCCCTTGGCTCCGCGAAGGAGAAGTCCGTCGATGAGCGTGGTGAGGTCATCCCAGTCCAGTAAAAGATCGGCAAGCCACAGGGTGGCCCGTTTGCCGACGGTGGTTGGCTGAGCGGGTTGATAGTGGGTTCGGCCCAGGGTCGGGTGGTCTCGGTATTCGCGGGCAAAGTCTGCCAGCTCGGACATGACATGGGCGAGGCGGACTCGGATGATTTTCAGAGCTTCACGAAAAAGGATGAGATCCGCGTTGTCAGTGACAAAGGCGGAGGTCGCTCCCAGGTGGAGGATACCCGCAGCTTGAGGACAGACTTCCCCATAGGCTTTGACGTGGGCCATGACATCGTGACGAGTTTCCTTTTCCAACTCCTGGATGCGATTCCAATCGATCTTTTCGACGGCACTTTGCAGACATTCAATATCTTCGCGCCGAATCGTGGCAAGGCCGAGTTCATGCTGAGCTTCTGCCAGCGCGATCCAGACGCGCCTCCAGGTGCAAATCCGCTTGGTTTCGGAGAAGAGTTGGGCCATCTCCTTCCCGCCATAACGGGTAACGAGCGGCGTTTGGTAGGGGGGAGAGGTCATGGAGCCTGCATGGCTTGCTGTACGATGGTGAAATTTCCTGCGGCATCCCAGACTCGAAGAGTCAGAGCGTGAAAACCGGGTTCGATCTCTCGGATATCGAAAAGAAAGTCTTCTCGCTGCTGGTCATACAGGTTGTCTTTCACGGCAGCGGTTTTCCAGGGACCCGCGTCGATGGAGTACTCGACTCGGGTGATCGAGGAATGATCGTCGAGAGCGACTCCGGTGACCTGGACCATACTTCTTGATTGACCGCCATCTCGCATCCAATTGAACTGGATGGATTCGACGGTCGGTCGATGGTTATCGATCAGAATGGGAGAGGAGATGGCTTCGGTCTTCAAGTGGGAATTACCAGGGTTGTCCTGTTCGTCGGAGATCTCGAGTTTGAGCAGATACCATCCATCGGGAACGGTTTGAGTCGGCCAGGTAAACTTGGGTTCGGTCAAAGCACGGAGTCGGTTCAGAGGAGTCCAGCGGGAGTTGCCGAGGGTACGGTAATAAAGTCGGGAAACCAGAGAGTCTTCATTCGGATCGGAAGCTTTCCATGTGAGTGAGATGTTCCCGTTCTCCGGTTTTTTTCGAGCCAGGCGTGAGCTGGGGTTCTTGTCCGGGTTCTTGACCTCGATGGCGGAGAATTCCTCGATCTGGGGGCGTTGATTGAGCGTTGCGTATCGAACCCGAACCGAATGGAGTTGGCCGGGCCCCCCTTGGGGCCAGGTCACCCGGTATTGCAGATAGCGACCGGGAGGAGCCGTGATGTTGAGTTCTTGCTGAGTCGAGGGAGCGGACCACCGAGACCATAATTTGCCGGGGCGCTTTGTATTCCCGGAGCGGAATTGGATCGCCAGTGGGCCTTCGGAGACGATGGATACCCGTCCCCAGCGGGCAGGGAATAGAGCGTCGTGGACTTCTGAGAGATAGGAGGCTTTGCTGGCAGGGGTGGCTTCTCGAGTGTGAATTCGGGCGATGTTGCCAGTTCCAATATGAGAAAGTCGTCCGCCCTGCGCGATCAGGCTCAAAATCTGGGCTTCTTCGAATTCGTGTTCGAGAACTTGGTGATCGGGTTTGACCAATCGGTAGACGCGACCATCTACTCCCGTTCCGATATAGGTGTTTCCGGAATCGAGAATCAGGAGGTCACCCACAAAGTTTTTGGGCAGAGAGAGCCACTGCTCCAGTCGTCCATCCGGAGAAAGTTGGTAAATGGCAGCAGAAAGCAGGCGCTCGACAAGTACTTTCCGGTCCGCCGCTTTTCCCGAGGTTTCTTCTTTTCGAATCTCCTTGGCCAATGTCTGGACGAATTTGCTGTTATCAAATTCATTGGCTTTGTTGGCTGCCAGATAGATGTCATCGCCACGGACTCCGATCCGGCGGATTTCGGTCTCTTCGAGGTCTGCAAGAATACGGGCTTCACCCGTAGGTTCGAGGGCGAGGAGCAGGCCGTTGGGGTCGGTTCCTGCCAGGATTCGGCCCTTGGAGTCGGAAGCGAGCGATAAAATATTCTTTTCTCGGGAGTCGAAAAATGGGGTGGCTGCACCTTTGGAGTCGACACGATAAATGACCCCTTCCGGACCGGTGCCCGCATAGAGAGAGTCACCCATCTGGTGAAGAGCCCAGACATAGGGGTCGGGGAGACGGGCGAAGAGCTTGGAAGATCCATCAGGGAGAATCTTGTAGATTTTTCCACCCGGAACCGTTGAGGCGTAGACTTCGTCTTTTGGACCCACGACCAGTGAGGAGATCATCAGGGAGTCGGTTTCGAGAATCTTTCTTAGCGTCCCGTTTTCCAAAAGAAATAGACGACCACGATGACCGGTTCCCAGATAGATGCGGCCTTTCGAGTCGACACAACTCGACCAGATGGCTGTTTCTCCGGTGTTGAGAGGAGTGGTGGTTCGACCCAGCAGTACGGTTCCGCGTGAAGAAAGAATAGATCCGAGAAAAGAACCTCTCGAGAAATCCCGAGCGGTGCTATTTTCCCAGACTCGAGTGGCTGTCGCTTCACTGGAGTGAGAAAAGCTCACCAGAGCGACCAGGAGAATCAGAAACCGTTTGAGAGGGTTAGCGAGGAGTTGCATGTTGATGTGTACTTTCTCGGACATCGAGGGTGATGGATGCTCGACCGGAAACGACCAGCGGCGTGTCAATGGTTCGGACAACCTGATCTGTTTGAATCTGGAGATCGGCGGATCGGTTGGAGGCGAGTAAGGTTCCTAGCACGGACGGAGGCAGATCTTTGAACGGTTTGCTTTGGTGATAAAGAGTCATTTTTGGGATTTTTAGGGAGGCGACAATTTGTTGTCCTTTACCCACGGAATGAATCAATCGCACGAGATCTTCGATGGATCGTGGGCGAGGGAGATTGGGAGAACTCTGGTGACCACCGGAGACTTGGAGTGTGTAGCGACCCGGGGGGAGATTACGGGGGATGGGAACCGACATCTTCGCGACATAGGGTTTCCGGTCATAGCCCTCCAGGACCACTCGAAAGTAAACGGTCTGGCCATCTTCTACTTCACGATCCTGAAGAAGGATGGAGGTGATTTGCGCCGCTCGGTTTTCGTGGGCCAGTTCCATGCTGACCTCCGCTCCTTCCAGGTGAACTCGTTTGAAAGGATTGTTGAGCAGGGCGGAAAGGGGAGAGAGGAGCCTGGAGGAGAAGGTGGATAGGCTGCCCGAGAAGGTGTCCTGGAACTCGATAGGCTCATGTCCTCGAAAACGTAAACTCATCCGAACCGTCTTGGTGTTCGGGCCAAAAGACGGGTCGGCAGCATTGGCGAAATTGCTCAGAGCCATGTTGATCAGGATGGAGGTCCATAAATGATGATCTACCACCTGGCAGCGGTACGTATTTTTGGCCTGGGTCATCTGGTTGCGAACGGTGAACTCGATCGGAATCATTTTGGGCGATTCTCCGACCTGGCCAACGATCGAAGCTTGCCGGTCGGCGATCAGGGTGCCAACGCTCTGGATGCTGCTTCCAAGCTTGAACGAAGAAGAGAGGCTCTCGATGACAGTGTGGACTCGGGCTGTTGTCATCGGGAGTTGTACCGGTCCCGCCTGGAAGAAGGGATGACCAAAGGCGAGGACTTTTCCGGAGACCTTGTCGACGTGAGTGACGGTTCCAATGGCTGTGAAGGACATGTCGCCAGTCATTAAATTTACGCCGATGGCCGACCCTGGTTCGAGACGAACTCGTTTGTCGTTTGCGTTGGGTTTTGCCGCATTGCCACCGCCGAGAACAGGCAAGAATCCGTGCTGTTCGAACTGTTTTCGAAATTGGGAGAGCGTGTGAGGCGACGCTCCGGATATCAGAATCGGGGTGACGCAAGGGCGAATGGAGGATTCACCCCAGTGAATGGGCCTGGGAGTACCGGACGCTTTTTCCAGAGGTCGATTCATATCCGCGATCATGTTGGAAATGGGAGTGACTCCCGCGGTGGATCCTTTCTGGAATCCCCAGCCGTAAGCTAGTGCGCCGAGCAATCTCCCTCGGATGTAGATCGGACTGCCACTCATGCCGGCGATGACGCCGGAGCGAGCCACATCAAATCCCTCTCCGTGTCGAGAGATTCTGATCAGAACCATGTCCTGAGAAGGAAGTGACTTTTCGATTACATCGATGACTTCAACGTCAAATTTTTCGATCCGGGTTCCTTCGAAAACCGAAAGACCGTATCCCCGGTCTCCACGCTTCAATTCCTTGGGCGTAATGAAGCTTTCGTCGGCAGAGCAGACGGTTACCAGGACGGTCGAAAGCGCGATGAGCAGTGCGCTGAGCCGCTGTTGCATCTAAATTCCCTCGGCTGGATCGATAAAAGGCGGGATCGTAGCACCGGAGAATCGATTCTGTCAAGCACATCAAAGACTTGCGTCGATAAACCCGCGATTCGGAAGCTTTCAATTCGAGGTTGGATCCAGGTGCCGACACTCTCGGCGGAGCCTCTGGACTCGGGCGCGGGGGCGGAGGCGGAGCCGGGTGGGTTCTCTGTAGCGATCCGTTTCGGAATTCATGGCGAGGGGTCGGGTCCAGAAAATGGGGTGCAGACGAGCTGGTTTTTAGTCTCGAATATCCGTAAGTTGTTTCTATTTATATTCTTACGCTTTTGTTGGGGCCGGGTCCTCGTGGGAGTTCTGCTCGATTCCTCAGGTAAGCTTCGGGCAAGACGGGTCGGTTGGGTCCGGGCGTTTGTCGCTTTTCAAAAGGAACGTGGAGACGAGAATCAAAATCACCGCGAGGAAAAGAAGCCAGGTAGGCAAGGAGAGATTGGGATTGTCGAGTGAGTCGATGGGAAGGTGTGGGGAAGCCAGGGCCAGGACGTTGGATATGAAGTGGGCCACGATACCGACATAGAGGCTTCCGGAAAGGAGGACGCCAAGTCCCAAAAACACTCCCAGAGTGAAAGTAAAGGGGAATCGGATCAGAGAGAGGTGTAAGAAAGCGAAGGTCGCTGCGGAGAGAAAAAGGGCGGCGAGGGGTCGACGGTTTTTATCGACCAAAGAATTCAGGATGAAACCACGAAAGACGGTTTCTTCGCAGATTGCGGGCACAATCGTGAGCAGGATCAGAACACCGAACGGGGGGACTTGTTCGAATAAAATGGAAAAATCACTCCCCATTTGATGCATCATTTCGGGCATCTGGGGAAAGAGGAGGATCTGTCCATGGAGGACTTGACGGCCGATGAGAAAGCCTCCGATGCCCAGAAGTAGGCTCCCCAGCAGATGGATGGCTCGTGGGCGGTACAAGGAAAGGGTTTTTTTGATGGGGAACCGATAGAGGTGACATATGGCGAGGGTTCCGCCGAGAAACAGTACGATTTGGCTGAAGGCGATTCCCCAGGCGAGATGGTGAAGTTGCAAGGGTTGGCCTACATACCAGAGCGAAAGAAACGCCATGCCCAGAAGTAGTAAAGCTTGGGAGGGGCCGGGAGCTTTTCCTCGATGGGGACTGTACTGCCAGAACCGCCAGGTCCAGAGCGTTCCCTCTCTGAAGAGGATCTCTTCATCCTCGAACAGTTTTCGAGTGATATGCAGGGAAAGGGCTCCGTAGAAGATCGTACTGCCAAGAACAAGTCCGAAGAAAAGAGGAGGCGCACTTCCCAGGAATAAAGACTGAAAGAGAAGTACCGGCCCGGTGATCGGAATGAGGGCATTGAATCCATCGAGTTCAGCGCCCGGAATGAGTCCGATCAAGGCAAGCGGCAAGACAGCCAGAGAGAGTGGGGTTAGGTAGTATTGAGCTTCCTTGTAGCTTCTTGCGTACGTGGAGAGTGCAAGGCTGACCGCTGACAGGAGTCCACATAAAGGGGTGAGGATGAGGAGGATCTGGAGCAAAATCGCCGGTGTCAAGTCGAGCCTGATCTGCATGTACTCTTCTACAATTCCATCTTCGACCGGAGTCGTTTTTTCAGACGAGGTCGTGGGGTCGGGAGAGGATTCGAGAATGGCGGAGTTCTGGGCCTCTTGCTTCATCACATTCACGAGGTGGGTGAAGTGCGTGAACGTTAATCCCATACTCGCAAGGTTGAGTAGGCTACCGACCATGGCAATGGTAAAGATTGAAGCGTATTTCCCGGTGACGATTTCCCTTCGTTTCACCGGGGAGACGAGGAGTGTTTCGAGGGTTCCTCGCTCCTTCTCTCCTGCGGCACTGTCGATGGCAGGGTAGAAGGGAAAGAATACGGACATGAGAACCAGGAGCAAGGAGAGCACTCTTCCCAGCATGAATCCTGCCTGGCGCTCGCTCGACTCGATGTTCTGTCGAGCGATCTGAAACGGTCTCAATAAGCTCTCGTCTGTCCCTAGCTCATTTTGAAGTCGGTGGACGACTTTCTGGCGTCGATACTCTTTGACAAGGGAAACGACTTGTTTTTGGGCCAATCGAGAGTCTTCGCGGGTTCCGCTGTAATGGATGGTCAACTGGGGGGGGGGATCGTCGCCTTCTTGCCATGAGATCCAGATACTGACGGTTCCTTCCGCGAGTGCCTGGCGAGGATTGGGGATGTCCAGTGTCTGGAAGGAGTGTCCTCTGGATTGAGTTTGTAGGTGGATCGCGAGATCTTCTGGAGCTCCGCTGAGAGCGATGGAGGTGGTCGTTTTTTTTATGGACAGTTTTTGGTGAACGAGGATTTGGCTCAGACCGAGCAGGAGTAGGGGGTAGAGAACAACCGGTAAGATGAACATCACGAAGAGAGTCCGGCGGTCGCGGACGGTTTCCAGCAGTTCCCTCCGGAATACGATCCAACTATTTCGAAACACGCGGAACGCCTCGATCGTGTTCGATTGTGTGGAAAAAAAGCTGTTCCAGGCTTTTTCCGCCGAAACGGGTTTCTAACTCGTGAGTGGCGCCTTGGGCTAGGATCCGTCCACGGTGAAGGATGGCAAAAGAATCACACAACGATGAAGCTTCGTTCATGTCGTGGGTGGAGAGCAGGATACAGGACCCACGTTGACGTGCTTGTCGGATAAAGTCCGTTACAGTTCGAGCGACTAGAATGTCGAGTGATCGAGTCGGTTCGTCCAGCAGGAGGACAGGGGGAGAGTGAACGAGGGATCGAATGATCGATACTTTCTGCCGAATGCCGGAGGAAAGATGCATGCACAATCGATCGCTATGAGCACCCATAGAGAAATGTTCGAACAGTTCTTCGGTTCGGTCTCGTACCTGGCTGCGAGAGAGGCCGTAAAGCTGACCGAAATGTTCGACGATTTCGCGTGGAGTCAAGCGGTCGTAGACCCCAGAATCGGCGGAAAGGTAACCGATCGATCTTCGAACGTGAGAAGGGTTTTTCCAAAGGTCGTGTCCGGCAATGGAAGCGGAACCGCTGGTCGGGCGCAGCAGGGTGGCCAGCATTCGAAGGGTGGTGGTTTTGCCCGCTCCGTTGGGGCCAAGTAGGCCGAAAATTTCGCCCGCTCGTACCTGAAATTCGATTCGGTCCACCGCGGCCACTTCGGGTTGTTGGGGATCTTGGAACACCTTGTAGAGCTTTTCGACCGAAATCGACACTGTCAGAGTTGTCCCGTGATCTTATGGGTTTGAGGAATGACTCGAACTTCTCGATGCTCTTGAAGCAAGCGTTCTTGGAGGTGGAGAATTTCCTGGGGAGTTGGGGGCGAGTGGATCGGTCCAAACGGGGTGACCGGCATGAGTACGAGCGGGATGTTGGGGTCGATTTGGGATACGGATCGGGCTGTTTGGACAAAATGAGCAATATCTGGCGACGGTCGCACAACCATTTTCAGGTAGACCCGGCTGCTGAGTTTGGCGACTTCCAGGAAACGGAGAGAGGTTTCGAGCTGACCTCCGTCGCACTTCTCCTTGATATCCATAGCAATGAGATCGATGTTTGGGCCTACAGATTCCAGGCGTTTAGGAAAATGTCCGTTGGTTTCGAGCTGGATCTGAAGGCCGGCGGCTTGGATATGGGGGATCAAGGCTTCGAGGAATTTCGGGTAGAGGAGAGGTTCTCCTCCGGTCAGAGTCACCCAGCGATGGAGTCCGGCTGATCGCGTCAGTTGTCGGATGGATTGAGTCACTTCGGCGACTTTTAGAGGGTTCGTCCGGGTCGAAAAGTCGCGACGCCCCGGAGTCTTTTCGATTTGGACGACCGTGTCCAGTGGGCGTCCCATCGGGGTGTCACAGTAATCACACGTGAGATTGCAGGCGGTAAATCGCACAAAGACCATTCGCTCTCCGATGAGGAGGCCTTCTCCCTGAATTCCGGAGAAAATTTCGATGAGGTTCGCCTGTGGATCGATATGAATCATGGTGTGGAAAATCATTGTAGGGAAAGCGGTTCGAACAGGCCAGAAAGGGGGGTGATAGAAGAGGTCTCTAATTCCGGCATTTGCATGCCTGGCGATGCGGCTTTATATTGACTTGCTAAATCTTTGCTGTTTTAGGACTTCCGGAAGACCGCCCGTCTGGGTGAGGCGTCTGTGTCTACATCGACTCGAAGCCAGATTATCGAAGACCGTTACGAAATATTAAGGACTCTCGGTGAGGGAGGAATGGGGACTGTCTATCTGGTGCACGATCGCCAGAAAGGGGAGTCTATTGCCCTGAAGTTGCTGCGAGAAGATCTTCAGCGAGAGAAAGATCTCCAGAGGCTTCGAGAGGAATTCGAGGCTCTTTCGCGACTGGATCATCCAGGGATTGTGAAGGTGTACGATTTTGGCAGCAACTACTTCACGATGGAGTATGTTCCCGGGAAAGGGCTGGACGAAGAGTTGGGCGAGGAAGGAATTCCGCGGGTAATCGATATCGCGACTGATATCTGTCGAACTCTCGATTACTTCCACTGCGAGGGAATCATTCATCGGGACCTCAAGCCGGCGAATATCCGGGTGACTCCGGATGGGACGGTGAAGTTGATGGATTTTGGTTTCGCTTTGACCCACGACTTGGCTCGATCGATTCACGACAGTGAGAGCAACATCGCGGGATCGATCGAATACATGGCTCCCGAGTTGATCAAGGGTTTCGATGTCGATCCTCGAGCGGATATCTACAGTATCGGCGTCACGTTTTATCAGTTGGCCACCGGGCGCCTGCCGTTTACATCCAGGGATCTGATGGCTGCTGTGATGAAGCAACTCGAGAGCAAGGCGGTTGCCCCCTCCAAGTACAACCGGGATGTGACACCAGGATTTGAGAGCATTCTCCTGCGTTGCCTGGAGAAAGACCCGGCAGATCGATACCAGACGGCACAAGAACTTCTGATGGACCTGGTACAGCTTTCGGGACGATCGGAAATCGCAGCCATCCGTACGGAAAAAGGGGCTCGGTATCTCTATCGACCCCGCTTTGTGGGTCGTGAATCACTTCTTGCCAAAATTCGAGAGTCGTTTGTCTCGTGTCGACGCGGGGCTTGTCGAGGAGTTCTGGTTCGGGGAGTTACCGGAGTAGGGAAAACTCGGATTCTGGAAGAGGTCCGAGGTGAGTGGGTCGCTGAGCCGGTCATTCTTGCCCATGTTTCCTGCTCTGAGCATCATGAGGCTCCTTTCGAGTCGCTGGTGATTTTGGCGCAGGAATGTTTGCTTCATGTCGAACAGGCTAATCCGGACCAGATGCCGGAAATCGCGTCTCGATGGGGAGGAACTCTGGTTCATTTTCTGCCGGAATTGGGGCGGCGGTCCTGGATGTCAGGTATTTGCCCAGAGGGAGATATTTCGCCGGAGCGTTTGGCGCACGAACTGGTGGGTCTTTTCTCCTACCTCTCTGAATCTCAGCCAGTGGTTCTCCTGCTCGATGATCTGGATCGGCTTGGGGAGGAGGACTTCGACACTCTTTTGCAACTGGTAGAGGCGGTGGTTGATCGGCCGGTATTGCTCCTGGCCTCGAGTACGTGGCCACTTCCTCGGGGAGGAAAAGAGCATCCAGTCGAGTTGTTTCTGCCGAAATGGAGAGCGCTGGGAATACTGGAAGAAATCGACATCGGTCCGTTGAGCCAAGAGGATTTGAGAAGTTTTCTGGGATCCATGATTTACCAGAAGGAGATCACAGGGTTCTTGCCCGAAGCGATTTCCGAACTGTCCGATGGGAATCCGGCTCTGGCCGAAGAAACGATGTATGGGCTTGCCGAGGACGGACTTATCTATCGTCGGGGTGGTGAATGGCAGATCGAAGTCGATGATGTCCGGAAGATCAGGCGCCCTCTGCGTTCCGAAAATTCACTGCCAGATAGGGTGTTGGAACTGGAGAAGAAAGATCGGTTGATGTTGTCGGCTTTGGCGCTGGTCGGATCGCTCTGTGATCTGGGCCTTCTCATGAAGATCACACGTTTGAAAGAATCGCAGGCAAAAGTTGTTCTGGGAAATCTGGAGAGCGCTGAACTGTGCGAATCCATTTCGATGCCAGAAGGACTTCAGTATCGATCTGTCTTTCCCCAACTGAGGGATTTATGTCCCTGGGATGCGAAGGGACGGGCTTTGCAAAAGCTGCACGATCGAATTGCGACGTATCTCGAGGGGCGAGAAGGCGAGCAGGAGGAGTCTGAACTTGAAAATCTGGCACATCACTATCGTGGAAGCCGTCGGCCAGATCGAGCTGTGGATGTGTACATCGATCTGGGCGATCGTTTTCGTAAGGCTTATCTGACTCAGAGGGCGGCATCTTATTACGAAACAGGGATCGAGGTCGCGGAGGCTCTTGGCGATGATGAGCGTCGAGCATTGATCCAAGGAAAGCTCGGGAGTCTTTACAATCGTGGTGGCGATTTTGATCGAGCGATTCGGTTTTACAATCGAGCGTTGACTGGTTCGGGTCTAACCGAAAACAGTCGGGATCAGTCGCTTCAGGGCCTAGGTTATGCGCACTTCAGGAAACACCAGTACAACGAAGCCTTGCGTTGTTTCAAGCGTCTCCTGGAAGAGTCCAAGGATCAGCAGGTTCGCCCCGATGTCCTTAACCATATTTCACGGATCTATCTGGCTCGAGGTCAACTCGGACGGAGTGAGCGTTATGCTCAAGAGGCGTTGGAACTGGTTCGAGGTACGGGCCGAGAGATCTTGTTGGCCTCGATTTATGGAAATCTGGGTGACATCCACTTTTTCCAGGGACGGTTTTCGACCTCGATCAACTACCTGGAGCGCGCGTTGGATCTACTGCCCCCCGAAGGGGAGGGGTATCTTAGGTCACGGATCAGTGCCGGGATCGCGCGTGTTCATCTTCACTATGGGGACCTCGAGGTTACGTACAAATTTCTCGAGGACGCGCTTTATCATGCCCAGTTCACTGGAGACCGTGTTTACATGGTCGAGATCGAGGCCCGAATCGGTCAGATTTTCGAGTGGGATGGACGCTTGGACCGAGCTCAGGAGGTCTATGAACAGGCCATCGAGCGCAGTCAGGAAATGGGACGAAAATCTTCGGAAGCCTACTGTGGTTTGAATCTTGGGCGTCTCCTGGTCAAGAAGGGGCAGGCTTCCAGGGCGGTTGAATATCTGGTCAAGTCGATGCGTACATTCAAGGACACACGTGTTCCTTGGGCTGTTGGGATCTGTTACATCCACTTGGGTGAAGCGTTTGCTGATGAGGGGCTTTATCGCAAGGCCAAGACCTCTTTTGCTATGGCCGAAAAAACGCTTCGTGATGTTCAGATGAAGTGGCTTTTGGGAACCGTCTATAGCGGTGTCGTGGATGTTCTGATCAAGTTGGGGAATCACGGCCTGGCTCTCAAAACTCTGAACAAGGCCCTCGATCGATCGAAGGATCTGGACTTGAAGAACCTTCAGGGGATCTTGTATCGAAAATACGCACTCTTTTGCATCGCTAACAATTACCGGCTTGAAGCGGTTGAGCATTTCGTGGCCAGCTTGGTCTTGCTCGGCCGAACTCGATCTCGCTTCGAGGAAGGACGGACTCATCTGGCCTACGGGGGATTTTTGCTCGAGACCGAAAAAGCGGGTGATCGGGGATATCTAAAAAGTGCGGTCAATCATCTTCGAAAGGCCCGGGATATTTTTGAGGATGCGGGCGCAGATCATCTTCTCGGCAAGGCTCAGATGCTCTTGGGCGAGTCTCTCAAGGCTCGAGAAGAGATCTACCATCGCTTCGATCTGGCTGATCGTTCGCGAGCCCTTTCCGATGAAATCGGATCTCTTCAGTTAGAGGTTACCGATAGTTTTAATGATATTTTGGAAGGAATTCGTGCCGAGGTAAAGCTAATGAATGCTGAAGAACTCATTCTGGATGTCGAGAGAAGGATTCGTGATTCCGAGGAGGCCTTGGCCCAAAAGCTGCAAGCTTTGGAGGGGAAGAATCAGTCACTTTTGGCCGAAGTTGAAGAACTCAGAGATGAGCGCACTGGACTTCTCGCTTTGCAAAAAGTAACCAAGGTGATCAATAGCACACTAGATAGTGAGCGATTGTTTCAAATGGTCTTGGATCTCGTGGTGGAGGTTATTCGCGCGGAGCGCGGTTTTCTCATGCTCCGCGATGAAAATGAAGGGTTTGTTTTCAAGGCGGCGAGGAATCTGGAAAAAGAGCAGATCGATCACCCTGAATTCGAGGTGAGCACCTCGATCGTCCACAAGGTTATTCGGACTGGAGACCCGGTGCTTACCTCGGATGCGCAAGCGGACGGGGAATTCCAGGCCGAGTCGATTCGCAATTTGCGTTTGAAGAGTATCCTTTGCGTCCCCTTCACCTTGAAGGGCAAGACTATCGGCGCGATGTATGTAGACAATCCATCTATCCAGGATCTGTTTACCGACCGGGACCTCGATCTTCTGGTCGCCTTCGCCGATCAGGTTGCCATCGCTCTGGAAAATGCGTTTCTTTACGAAGAGTTGGTGGAAAAGCAAAAGATTGAGCAGGAGTTGAATATCGCCAGTCGAATTCAAGCCAATCTGCTTCCCAAGGTTATTCCTCAGATCGCCGGTCTCGAGGTCTATGGGAAGATGGTCCCGGCAGGCAAGGTCGGAGGCGACTACTACGACTTTCTCCTCTCAGAAGATCAGAAGTCTCTCCTCAGTTGTATCGGTGATGTCAGTGGAAAGGGGGTTCCGGCGGGGTTGGTGATGGTGATGGCTCGGGTGTTGCTCCATCATCTTTCAGAGTCGAACCTTTCGACCCGGGATGTTTTGCTGGAGGCCAACCGGATTCTGAAGGCGAATACAGAACCGTTCGTTTTCATGTCGATGCTATTGGTCCGCTGGGATGGAGAGTCGATTTGCTATACCGGTGCTGGCCATGAAAATCTCCTGGTCTACCGTTCTCAAACCGAAACTGTCGAGGCGATCCCTGCCGGGGGAGTCGTCTTGGGGATCAAGGACGAGGTGGGCGATATGATTCAGGAAAAACAGCTCGATCTGAGTCCAGGTGATGTGGTGTTGCTCTATACCGACGGATGCAGCGAAGCTCTCAACTCCGAAGAGGCCATGTTCGAGGTCGATCGTCTAAAGGAGAGCTTGAAGCGTCATGTAGCCAAGGATGTGGGGGAACTCGTGGAGTCGGTGTTCGAGGATATCGAGGGGTTTGTTGGGGATGCGGAACAGCATGACGACATGACGCTTACGGTGCTCAAGCGGGTGTAGTCCTCGTTGAGGAACGAAAGGCAGCTCGAAGTCGGCTGAGCTCATTCAAAGGTATTGCCGTGATGTTTGGGCGTCCCTGGTCCTGGTTTACAGATTTGGTGGGATCCACCCGTTCGCCCGCTTTTGTCTGTGACCGTGTTGATCAGACAAAAAAAGAGGGCGGTCTGGATAGACCGCCCAGGAGAAGAGGCGACTGAGACCGGACTGTTGACAGCCCGGTTCTGGGGGGGGTCAGTCGGTGCTCTTCTCGTAGAGTTCTTTGATGAGCGCGGGGTCGAGGCTGGGGTGGCCGGGGACTTCGCGTGACCAGTCGACCTTGGTCTCCTTGGCGCGCCACATGAAGTCGGGGTTTTTGCTCATCCAGCCGCTGTTGAGGACTTTACCTTCCTCATCTCGTTCGATCCAGTATCGGTAGTTTTGGGTACCACCCCCCCCGTTGTATTTGACGCGTGCTGATACGTAGGTGATTTCACCTTCTCCGGGAGGACCGTTGAATCCGACGAGGTCTTCTTTCTTGCGTGGGGCCCAGCGGGGACGGCGGGTGGATTCCCGAACGTTGGCACTTTCAAAGTTGTAGTTCCAGACATGGCTGCCCGGGTCCATCTCGAGTACTCCGCCCCGACCATCAGCCAACCATTCGGTCATGTTGTTGTGGAACACGATGGGTTCGGTGTCTTGTTTTTTGTCTTCACGTCCGATGAGGTTGAGGTCGTCAATCTTGAATGTTTCGGTTTCACCGGTTTCGATGTTTCGGAATTCAATGTCCTTGCCTTGACGCTTGAGTTCATTCGCGTCGAGGATGGTGAAGTCACTCCATGAAGGGTGACCGGGGCGGAACATCCCGTTGGTATAGAAGTCCAGTTCTCCAGCGTTTTCGATGGTTCCCCGGTGGACCTTCCCGTCTTTGGTTACGATGACGTCGGGTTGGTCGTCATAACGGTTGCCGTGGAATTCGGATCCCTTGGCATCGACGATGGTGTCGCTGTAGACAGCCAGCAATCCCTTGATTTCGGTTGCGCTGAAGGTGACTCCGTCGACGGTAACCGACTTCTTGGGCTCTTTGAACAGCGTGCCGGCAATTCCTACGTTGTTGCAACGACCCCACCAGCCAACACTCATCGTGCCGTCCTTCTCTCCGTCTTCGCCGAAGTTGCCGCGTGAATCGAGGAAATCCCATTCGATGTTGTCTTCAATTTTACCGTTCCCGTTGAAGTCGACTCCGGTGGTTCGTTCCGCGTCATTTTCCCGGATCGTCGAACTGGGGACGTAATAGCCGGTGGGTTTGTCGACCAGCCAGTTGAGTGCGGGACGACGTTCGGTTTCGAGGGCTGTTCCCGGCTCTCCGGTGCGCGCCTCGATGACCTTGTCGACTTTGGCCATGGCCCCGTCTTTGGCCCAGAGGTTGCGATTTGCAGATCCCTCGTCGCTGGCGCTCCAGCCAGCCATCGGGAAGTAGCTGGAAGTCCAGGTTTTGTTCTTCGTCCGAACGGTGTAGGCGGATGAACGGTCGCGCATCAGGCTCCGGAATTGACGCCGGGTTCTTTTGCCCATGGTGTCGCCGTAGAGGTCGACTAGTTCCGCGAGACTTTTTTTCTCCTCCTTGGAAACCCCGTCTTTGGCAACCAAAGCGGCGATGTTCTGGAAGTCGCGGTTAGTCAGGCGTCCATCGTCGGCCAGGCGAGCTCCCAGGCCGAGTGCGTTGGAAACCCCGATCGTCCCCGTCCAGTCGGAAATTTCATCTGCGGTGGGGATCCGTCCATCGACGTCCAGATCGCGGTCGTCCATCTTCATTTTGATGAGTTCTTCGAGAATCGCTCGCCGTTCGGAACGAGAATCGGTGGCATTGAAACGCTCAATAAGTCGTTCTCTCTCCGCGCGCAACGCCTCGTTGGTGGCCGCGTCGAGTTCCGGCTCTTGCCCCAGAGCCGGGAAGCTCCAGAGAGTGGCGGCGAGGCATGAGAGCGTGATGAGCCGGGATCTGCTTGTTAGGCGCTTACGTTTCATGATCTTGTCTCGTGATTAGGTGACGGGGGCCGGGAGTGGAAGGGTTACTGGTTGTCGGAGGAATCTTCTGCGGTGCTTTTTTCGTAGAGTTCACGCAGGATGTTACCATCGAGGCTCGGGTGGCCGGGAACCTTGCGGCTCCAATCGACTTCAGATTCCTTGGCTCGCCACATGAAGTCCGGGTTCTTACTGCTCCAGCCGCTGTTGACGACTGTGCCGCTGCGATTCTTCTCGATCCAGTAGCGGTAGGTCTGAGAGCTTCCTCCACCGTCATACCGCATTCTCGCTTCAACGTAGGTGATCTCGCCGTCTCCCGGAGGGCCGTCATAACCGCGTAGATCTTTACGGTCTTCCGGAGCCCAGTGGGGGCGGGTTTTGGTTTCGTGGATGTCGGCGCTTTCGAAGTTGTAGTTCCATACATGGCTGCCCGGGTCCATTTCGAGGACACCCGACCGGCCGTCCGCCAGCCATTCGGTCATGTTGTTGTGGAAGACTCGGGCTTCGATGTCCTGCTTGGAGTCTTCCTTGGCCACACTGCGAACCTCTTCGGGCTTATAGGTGGTGACTTCGCCAGTAGCGAGATCGCGGAAGCGAATGTCTTTGCCTCGGTCTTCCAGGGCGTCGCCATCGAGAATGATGTAGTCTCCGCCGTGTCTGTAGTTGGTCGAACGTTTCATGCCCTCGCCGTCGAGGTCAAGTTCGCGAGCATTTTCAATCACTCCCGAGAGGCGTTTCCCGTCTCGAGTGACGAGTTCATCGGGCCGGTCGTCGTAACGACTGCCTTCGAATTCGGAGCCTTTGGAGTTGAGGATCGTGTCGCTGTAAACAGACAAAAGCCCTTTGATCTCGGTCGCGGTGAATGTGACGCCGTTGAGGGTGACATCTTTCTTCGGCTCTTTGAATAGTGTGCCGGCGATCCCGACGTTGTTGCAACGTCCCCACCAGCCGACGCCCATGGTGCCGTCCTTCTTGCCGTCTTCGCCGAAGTTGCCGCGTGAATCGATGAAGTCCCATTCGACATCGGGATCGATCTTGCCGTTTCGGTTGAGGTCGACTCCGGTGGTCCGTTCAGCGTCTTTTTCGCTCAGCCGACTGTTGGCTACCCAGTAGCCCTTTTTCTCGCCGATAAGCCAGTTCAGAGCGGGGCGGCTTTCGGTTTCATAGGCGGTGCCACGAGTGCCGGTGCGTTCCTCGATGACGCTATCGAGCTTGTGCATGGCGCCGTCTTTGGCCCAGAGGTTGTCCTGGGAATCCCCTTCATCGTCGATGCCGCTACCGGCCATCGGGAAGTAGGTGGAGGTCCAGGTCGGATTCTTGGAGGTCAGCTTGTACTTGGATTCATCGTCACCGCCTTCGATCAACTCTTCCATGACTTCGAGGGACTCGGTGGTCATGGTGTCGCCGTACATGTCGTAGATGTCGAGGAGGTCCTCTTTCTCCTCGGGGGTGATTCCGTCTTTGGCTACGAGGCCGATGACTTTCTGGATGTCTCGCTCATTCAGGTCCCCGTCATTGGCGAGCGCGCCTCCCAGTCCGAGTGCGCTCGAAACCGGAACCCACCCGAACCATCCGTCCACTTCACTGGCGGAGGGGAGGTAGTCCGAATTGGCTCGATCCCGGATCTTGTCGTTGAGCCGCATTCGGATCAGATATTTGTAGATCTGTTCCCGGAATGAGTTGCTGTCGGAGCGCTCGAATTTCTTGAGCAGCTCCCGGCGGCGATTTCGGAGTTCTTCAGCATTGTCTTCTTCTTGTTGAGCTTGGACCGAGTTCGGGAAGAGGCACCCGAAGCTCAGCGCGAGCGTGAGAAGGAACGGTTGAATGAGAGATTTTGGAAGCTTCATGTTGTGATTTACCTGCTATCTGGCGAGAGTGTCCCCGTATCGGGGATGAATCGGGAGAGAGCGCGAGCCGAGTAAAAGCCGTTCTTAGAGCTTTTGGACCTCGATCGTGGCTTCGGCGCCTTTATCCTGAAGTCGGTAACCAAAATTGGTCACGACCACGATAAGAGCGATCGCAATGAGAATGACGATGATGATGTACTCGGTCATGCCGGCGCCGGCACGCTTGGATTGTAGGGCTGGGTACTTCATCGGGGCTCCTTGGTTGGTGACCCGTGTGAGTCAGGAGTGGTTTTCATCCGGGTGAAGGTCTTTAGTTGTTGAGATGAAGAAAATGGGCACCGGGATCCGGTGCCCATCGCTTTGACTCGTTTTGCGGACTACCCCTCGGTGAAAGACTTGAGAGTGGTGGTGGTCTGAAAGTGCGTCTTCTTGTCGCCGAGGATGGTCATTTCCATATCGATAACCGATTTGAACTGGCCATGGACCGGGATCTCATTGGAATACCAGACTTTCTGGTCGACCTTGACGGGGACCGTCATGCCCATATGTTTGGTTTTTGCGGTGAACTTGAGGTGAATGACCTTGCACACGTAGCTCTTCCCCTCGAATTCGACGGTTTCTTCGGTGACCGAACTCGATGAGATGTTGACGTCTTGGTAGGCGCCGGTGAGCAGGTCGGCGATGCTTCCCCGACTGGTCAAGCTGATCGTCTGCGAGCCTTCTCGGATGTCGCTTTTGACCTCGAGCTTGACGAGCTGACGATCGATTTCCACGACCGAGAGCGAGGATGTGTTGGTCCGTTTCTCGTTCTTTCCGACCGGGCTGTCGAGCAGGACGCTCTCGATCGAGTATTCGACGGTGTCCCCTTCGCGGGCATCCTGGAGTGGGTTGTCGATCTCCTTGAGCGCATCTTGGGAGAACGCGGTGGAGGAGAAGGCGAGAAGAATCGCCGTGAGGATAGTGAGTGGTTTCATGTCTTGATTTCTCCGATGTTTGGAGTGTTTGGGTGCTCTTTATTCGTTGTCGTCAGAGACTTCGGCAGCATCCGGAGCTTCTTCGGCAGTGCTTTTCTCGTAGAGTTCTTTGAGGATTTCACCGTTGAGGCTCGGGTGACCCGGAACCTCGCGGCTCCAGTCGACTTCGGACTCGTTGGCGCGCCACATGAAGTCCACGTTCTTGCTGGCCCAGCCGCTGTTCACAACGTTGCCGTTTTCGTCCTTTTCGAGCCAGTACTTGTAGCGTTGGGTTTTGCCCCCGCCGTCGTACTTGACGGTTGCGTCGACGTAGGTCAGTTCGCCGTCTCCCGGAGGGCCGTTGTAACCGGCGAGCTTTTCGCGGTCAGAGGCCCAGTAAGGAGCCGTTTTGCTCTCTTTGACGTCGGCGCTTTCGAAGTTGTAGTTCCAGACATGGCTGCTCGGATCCATTTCGAGGACGCCAGCGCGACCGTCGGCCAGCCATTCGGTCATGGTGTTGTGAAAAACAACCGCTTCGGTGTCCTGGCTTTTGTCTTCCTTGGCCACGAGTTCGATTTCGCTGGACTTGTAGGTGGTGACTTCACCGGTCGTGAGGTCGCGGAAGCGGATTTCCTTATCTTCGCCGATGCCCTTGCTGTCCAGGATCATGTAGTCGGCGAGACGGGGGTTGTTGGCGCGAGTCATGTCGGTGGAGTTGAAGTTGAGTTCTCCGGCATTCTCGATGATGCCGCGCAACTGCTTGCCGTCCTTGGTGACCAGGAAATCGGGTTGATCGTCGAAACGGTTGCCGACGAATTCGGTTCCCTTGGCTTCGTTGACGGTGTCGCTGTAGACGGCGAGAAGGCCTTTGATCTCTTCAGCGCTGAAGGTCTGTCCGTCGAGGGTCACGGCCCGTTTGGGCTCGTCAAAGAGGGTTCCGGCGACACCCACGTTGTTGCAGCGACCCCACCAGCCGACGCCCATGGTGCCATCCATCTTGCCGTCTTCACCGAAATTTCCGCGAGAATCGATGAAATCCCATTCGACATCGGGATCGATCTTGCCGTTTCGGTTGAGGTCGACGCCAGTGGTCCGCTCGGCATCCTTCTCGCTCAGAGTGCTGTTGGCGATCCAGAATCCTTTGGGTTCGTCGATGAGCCAGTTGAGGGCGGGACGACTTTCGGTTTCGTACGCGTTTCCGGGGGTGCCGGTGCGGGATTCGATGACTTTGTCGAGCTTGGTCATGGCGCCACCTTCGGCCCAGAGATTCTTGGTCGCTCTTCCCTTGTCGTCGATTCCACTTCCGGCCATGGGCCAGTAGGTGGAGGTCCAGGTGTCTTTTTCGGAGTTGAGCTTGTATTCGGTGTCTTCTTCGCCGGTGGCCTTGGCGAGTTGCTCCTTGGTTTCGTCGGACATGACGTCTTCGTAGACTTCGGCGACCTGGCGAAGCTGCTCTTTTTCTTCTTCGGTGATGCCATCTTTGGCAGCGAGTCCGATCAGCTTCTGGATGTCGCGGTCGGAGAGCTCTCCGTCTTCGGCCAGTGCGCCTCCAAGCCCGAGAGAGTTGGAGATCGGTACCGGGTTGAGCATGCTATCGATGGTGCTGGGCTCAAAGTGCCTCGAAATCTCATCGGCTGAGGGGAGGCGATTATGGGTGTCGAGTGTGCGGCCTTTGCGGCGTTCTTCCTCGAGTTTGAGCTGGATGAGCTCCCTCAGAATCTGATTGCGCTCGGCTTCGTCAGCGGTTTTGAAACGGTCGAGAAGTTTCTGCCGTTTCTGCGAAAGTACCGAGTTGTTGTCTTGGGCGGTGACCATCGAGCCTGCGGGCAGCAGGAAAGCGATGGTTAGAAGAGTTAGAAGGACAGGACGGATGCGAATCATTTGAACGTTCCCCCAGGGTACCGAATGAAATGGCAAAATTCGTGAATTGTGCTTAGAGCAATACCAATGCCAAAGGCTGTTTTTTTATTTTAAGTTATTGTTTATCAATGATTTAAGGTTGTTTTGTGGTAATCGGCTGAGGAGGGGAGTGAACGAGCCCGTTCGAATGTGCACGTATTTGTGCATATTCGTGCCTGGCTGTTAGGCGGTTTTCATTCGTGCCGCCTTGGCCGGTCCACTGAAAGCCGGGTCGCCGGGAAGTACCCGGACTTCCGCTTTCTCTTCTCCAGCCCTGTCCTCCGTTACCGTACCTTTCTCGAGACAATGAGGGGTGATTTTACACGTTCGGAGAAAATACGCAAATGTAGTTTCATATATATAGGGGGCACAAGTTTGGTAAATGCCCGGCGTGAAATGTCACGTCAAGAGGGGGTGGAATTCCGCCTTGTAATGAAATCTTGGTTGCTGGTGAGTCAAGATCGTCGTCGTCTTCGTTTTCTAGCTGGCGGCTTCTTGTTTGTGGCTGGATGATGATTGCGTAGCTCGAAGATACGATCTCGAAGTGCCGCGGCCCGTTCGAATTCGAGGTGCTTGGCGGCTTGCTGCATCTCTCTTTCGAGTTCTTCGAGTACAGCTGTTCGTTTGCGGTCGTCCCGGTCGGGGCTAACGGCACGCCGGACCACCTTGTGGGCTTCCGCTTCGTAGGTGATGGTCTGTTTGAAAGCTTTTTCCACCGATTGGGGAGTAATTCCGTGAATCTTGTTGTGATTCAACTGGATCTGCCTGCGTCGTTCGGTCTCGTCGATGGCTCGTTGCATCGATCCGGTCATGCGGTCTGCATACAGGATCACCTCGGCGTTTACGTGGCGAGCGCAGCGGCCGATGGTTTGAATGAGACTGGTTTGTGAACGTAAAAATCCTTCTTTGTCAGCATCGAGAATTGCCACCAGGCTCACTTCGGGCAGGTCGAGGCCCTCCCGGAGCAGATTGATTCCAACGACACATTCAAACTCTCCTCTCCTTAGGGCTTCGAGAATCTCGACCCGCTCGAAGGCATCTAACTCCGAGTGTAGATATTGTACTCGGAGTCCCTGTTCTGTCAGGTAGAGAGAGAGGTCTTCGGAGAGTCTCTTGGTCAGTGTGGTAACCAGGACCCGTTCGCTTAGATCTCGGCGCTTGCGTATTTCAGTGATGAGGTGTGGAACCTGGTTGGTTGCCGGTTCTATCCGGATGACCGGGTCAACGAGACCGGTGGGCCGGATGATCTGCTCAACCACGACTCCTTCACAGCGTTTTAATTCATAATCATTGGGTGTGGCGCTGACGAAGAGAGTGGTTCCGGTAACGGATTCCCACTCCTGAAAAGAGAGGGGGCGATTGTCCAGCGCTGAGGGAAGCCTGAAACCGTGCTCGACCAGGGTGTTCTTCCGGCTCCGGTCCCCTGCAAACATGCCCCCGATCTGGGGAACCGTCACATGGCTTTCATCGAGAATAGTCAAGAAAGGCCCTTGAAAGTAATCCAGAAGGCAATCTGGGCGCTCGCCGGGAGCTCGACCGGTCAGGTGACGAGAGTAGTTTTCGATCCCTTTACAGTTTCCGACTTCCTGAAGCATTTCCAGGTCGTATCGGGTTCTTGCCTCGAGGCGTTGCGCCTCCAGAAGCTTCCCCTGAGAGCGGAGGGTTTGTAAATGCTGCAGAAGTTCGTCTTCAATGCTCCTGACGGCTTTCTGGATCTTTTCCTGAGGGAGTACGAAATGCTTGGCTGGAAAGACTGTGATCGCGCCTAACTCCTGGAGCACCTCTCCGGTAAGCGGATCCACTTCCAGAAGGGATTCGATTTCATCGCCGAAGAATTCGATCCGTAGCGATTGCTCTTGCTGGTAAGAGGGGAAGATTTCGACCACATCACCACGCACTCGGAAGGTCCCTCGGCGGAAATCGACATCTCCACGTTCATATTGCATCAGGACGAATTTTTCGAGGAGTTCGTCTCGATCCATCTCATCGCCGGTTTCGATTCGAACGAGCATCTTGGAGTAGTCCGAGGGGGAACCGAGGCCGTAAATACAGGAAACACTCGATACGATGACTACATCTTCTCGGGTCAGAAGGGCGCTGGTGGCTGCGAGTCGGAGGCGGTCCAGATTTTCGTTGATCGAGGCATCCTTCTCGATGTAGATGTCTCGCTGGGGTATATAGGCTTCGGGTTGGTAGTAGTCGTAATAACTGACGAAATATTCCACCGCGTTTTCTGGAAAGAAGTCACGAAATTCGCTGTAGAGTTGGGCGGCCAGAGTCTTGTTGTGAGTGAGTACGAGCGTGGGAAGTTTCAGGCGTTCGATGACATTGGCCATGGTGAATGTTTTGCCGCTACCGGTGACTCCAAGCAGTGTGTGGTAGGAGGATTTCCCCTTCTGGATATCCTGGACCAGAGAATGGATGGCGCTCGATTGATCGCCACGAGGCTCATAGGGTGAAACGAGTTGAAAAGGTGGCATGATTGATAGATCTCGAATCGCAGTGTAGGGGAATGCGCTTAGAGCTTCCATTGACCAGTCCTAGAGGGTGGTTCATGATAATCCCCATGCGGTACTTCAAATCGTTTCTTTTTCTCTCCTTGTTCTTCGCCACCTTTTATCTGGGTTTTCAGGCGCGGCTTCTACATTTTTCCGGATCCGGTTCCGATCTCGCTCCTGCTCGAAGCGTTTCCGAACCGTTGGGGGACGAGGGATATATCGCTCTTCAGCTTCAGGGACGACCGATACTTCGGGGTCGTGATGTTCATGATGCGGTGTCACCTCGAGTGATCACCATCGAGGCGAAAGATGGATGGGGAAGTGGTTTTTTGATCGGAGATGGGCGAAAAGCGCTGTCCAATTTTCATGTCATCTCGGGTCCTGTTCCGTGGAAACGATGGACTTTGACTTTTTTCGTCCTGAAGGAAGATGGTAGCTTCGAACAGCAGACCGGAACCGGGTTCCGACTTCTCTATGCGGACTCTCGCGCCGATTCGGTGGTGTTGGATACGGGGCGTCGACACCTCCGTTCAGGTATTCCTCTGGTACCCGAAGACATGTATCGGTCTGGAGATTCGGTGTATACCCTGGGTCATCCCGATGTCGGTGAGGAACCGCTTCTCCACACATTCAGTCACGGCATTATCAGTCACCGAAGACGCCTCTTTGCGGGAATCCCCTATATTCAGGTCGATGTGCCGATCAATTTGGGGAATAGTGGGGGCCCTCTGTTGAATGCTCATGGAGAAGCGATCGGTATCGTGAGCATGGTCGGGGCGGAACGCCAGGGAATGGCGTTTGCCGTGACCCTGGATCGACTCCGTGAACCTCTGAAAAAGTTGAAGATTCGACAGGAGGAAGAGAAGGGAGAGCGTGATCGGGTAGGCAAGATCGCACTTTCTTTTCTGTCCGCACTACGAGAAGGCCATTTGAAGGTGGCCGGTGAGCATATCGCCCCCTTCTATGGGCACGATATGTCCCCGGAGTTCGAGATGTATCGGGATTCCGCCTGGATTCGTTGGGAAGAACTCGAGGGGGAGGGCTTGTCGAAGGAAGAGCGCCACGAGGAGGTCGATATCTTCCTCGAAGAAGAATCTGGAGATTGGATTCAGAGTCGATATTTGATGAGAATTTTCGGCCCTGATTCGAAGATTGATGAGTCGAGTATTCGGATCTATTACGCTCTTTGTCTTCTCGGTGAACTCGGTGAGCGGTGGACATCAGAAAAGATCGTGAATGTGGCTCTCGAGGGTGCCGGGGCCGAGATTCGTGTCCGACTGCAATCGAAAAATGGTTCGAGTCGTGAGCATGTTCTTCGTCTGTTTCGGGATCGTGATACCTGGTGTCTGTGTCCCTATGTTCTGGAGGAACAGGAGTAGCTTTGTGACGACCGCCGGAGTGGTGGAATTCGTTCTGGTGGAGCCCGAGCATCCCGGGAATGTCGGCTCGTCGGCTCGTGCGCTTCTGAATATGGGGTTTGCGCATCTGGTGGTGGTCGACCCCGTTGGATCTGGTTGGGTAGATCACGATCAGGCTCGGGCCATGGCTTGCGCTGCAAAACGGATACTGCATTCGGCTCGGGTAGTTTCTTCGGCTGATGATGCTCTCTCTTCGAGTCACCGAATTATCGGGACGACCCGTCGTCACCGGGATGAACGAGGGCCCGATCCCGTTCCTATCGAGCAGCTTTCTGGGAGTCTTATACGTTCCGTCGCTGCAGGGGAGACGGTCTCGATTCTGTTCGGGCCCGAAGATCGAGGGTTATCGGCAGCGGATCTCGCTCGATGTCACGAGTTGGTGACGATTCCCACCGCTCCCGAGTCTCCTTCTTTGAATCTAGCCCAGGCGGTCTTGCTGGTGGCTTACGAATTGCATCGAAGCCTCGGATCGGAGGAAAGTGTGGATTTGAGCTCCGGACCCCTGCCGGCGGAGGAGTCCGAGGTCCGGGGGTTGTTGGAGCATGCCAAGCAAG
Source organism: Planctomycetota bacterium (assembly GCA_030748635.1). Lineage (GTDB taxonomy): Bacteria > Planctomycetota > JACQVV01 > JACQVV01 > JASMLP01 > JASMLP01. The sequence goes on along the minus strand of JASMLP010000001.1, from coordinate 13,665 downwards.
CGCTGATTTGCTCCGGGTCGATCACTTCAGACACTCCTGCGGGGCGATTTGAAACGTTGAGAAGGCTCCTTTTGCGTCGTCGGCCCAATACGGCGGAGGTCAAGCTTCTTCGCGGACTGTTTCGGCTTATCGAGAAGTCCGCGGAGGCGGATCGCTGAGAGACGGGGTCAGTCCGCGCTTTTTGTGGGGGAAAGAGAGCGAACCTCGCATTGCAGGCGCTGGCGACCATCGAGTGGGCCGTTATTCAGGGAAAGAGTGGCGGAACTCAGGGAGAGGGTATACGAGGCTCGATTTCCCATAAAGGTTTCAAGGCCTTCGAGGGCCTGGCCTCGAGCCGAGGGAGGCTCGGGGTTTCCTTTGAGTCGGACGACTCGATCGCGCGTGCCTTTGGAGTTCCAGATCGCTTGTATCAGGGGGGTCACCCTGGAGAGATCTTTTTGCGGGCTGAACGTGGCGAGAAAACTTTTCACGAGATCGCTTCCCAGTCGGTTGATGGTGCGATGATCTCCGAGCCAGGAACGATCGATTCGAAGCGAGGCCGACCGGATCACTCCGGAGGCATCGATAGAAATTTGAATGTCGATATGTTGCTTGAATCCTCCCGGCTTCAGGTTGATGAGCGTGCTTCCCGCTTCAGATGTTTCTCGTCCCACTTCATGAATGTTGAAGAATTTGACGAAATCGGTTTTCGATAATTTCTGGTAGGGGGTTCCGATCTCCGCCATGACGGTGTGAGACAAGAAGAGTAAGAAGAGAATGGGCAGAGTGGGTTTGATGGGCATGGTTAGGTCCGGAATAGGGTTCTCTTTGGATGAGGGGATAGCGATCATGGAGAGTACGGAAGAATGGCAAGGTATTGCGACTTCGAGCGGAAAACGGTTTCCGGAAACGGTAGTCTCCCAAATCCAAATCCGTGGTTTCAGGAAGATTCTTGGGTCAAAAGATCCGCAGCCTTTTGGATCTTCTCGGTCGGGACGCAGTAGGCGATTCGGGCATAGCCGGGGCAACCGAAACCGGTTCCGGGAACGATCAGCAGTCCCTTGCGAGCGAGCCTGCGACAATAGGCGACGTCATCCGGGTCCGGGGTTTTGGGGAAGAGATAAAACGCTCCTTGCGGTTCGATGAGTTCCAGGCCGGCAGTTCGCAGGCTCTCTACCAGAAGAGTTCGATTGGTGTGGTAGAGCGTGGTGTCGATCGAAGCGTTGCCGATTCGGGCCAGGACGCGCTGCATCAGGGCCGGGGCATTGACGAACCCGAGAGCTCGCATGCTGAATGAGAGTGCGGATACAAATGTGGCTGGATCTTCGATGCCGGGGCCGAGGATCACCTGGCCGATTCGTTCGCCAGGGAGTCCCAGATCCTTGGAGTGACTTGTCGCGACGATGGTTTGGGGATAGATCGTCTGGATATGGGGTACTTCGACCCCAGGGACGACGATATGCCGATAGGGCTCGTCGGAAAGCAGGTAGATGGGGCGTCCGTGCCGTTGACTGGCTTGCGTAAGAATCTCGGCCAGGCGTTCCAGAGTAGACTTCGGATAGACCACACCGGTGGGGTTGTTCGGGCTGTTGACCAGAATTGCCCGGGTTTTCGGAGTGATCGAACGTTCGATCGCCTCGAGATTAAGGTCGAAACGGTCGGTGGTAGGAACGAGCACCACTCGGCCCTGATGATTTTCGACGTAGAACAGGTATTCGACGAAGTAGGGGACCGGAATGAGTACTTCGTCATCTGGGTCGAGGATGGCTTTGAGGACGATGTTGAGTCCACCAGCTGCGCCGACGGTCAGGACGACATGATCAGAGGTGACATCGAGTCCCGTGGATCGGGCGTAGCGGCGTGCTACCGCTTCACGCGCTTCGGGGAGGCCGGGGTTGGGCATGTATCGGTGTTGTCCGGGGGTGGGGTCGGAAGCGACCGAAAGGAGAGCGTCTTTGAACGCTTGGGGGGGCTCTACGATCGGATTCCCAAGAGAGAGGTCGATGACTCCATCTGGGCCTCGCTCTCTGCGAAGACGTTCGCCCTCCTCGAACATCTGGCGGATGAGGGAAGCTCGATCCAGAACATCCTGGATTCGGGTAGCGATTTCTTTTTGTCGGGTCATGCGTGTGTTTACGAGTTCAGCCTTTAGAACCGAATGAAGAGCCTCTAGTAGCCGTGGCCAGGCCAGAGAGTTTCGGTGCCTGTTGTTTTTCCAAGTCCTTCGGCATACATCCGCACGGTTTCCACCAAGCCGGGGACGATCAGGAATTTACCATTCGAATCGAGTTGGAAAAGGTTTTTCCAGGTTTCTCCGGTACCTAACTGGATATGCCGGTTGCGAATTTTCTCCCACAATCGTGAAATTCGGAGGCGCAGGGCGATGAGACCGGTTGTGGTGAAGTACTGTCCATGGCGGATCGTTTCTAACCACTCGACCAGTTCTTTTTCGTTTGAGAATCGCTTTACCCGGTCGGATAGATCGGCTTGCACGTCTTTGGCGTGGGTGACCAGTGCGTGGGGGCGTACATCGACGACTCCGTTGTTGACCACGACCCAATCCCATACGGTTCTAGGATCCACTCCGTGGGGCCGTCCCCGTTTTTCCAGGTCTCGATAGAGATCCATGGTGTTGTTGAGGGCGATGTCCATGGGAGCGATATAGGGACCGACGAGAAGCGCGTCTTCACCGCCTGGACGCCGATAGAGAATGGGGATGCCCAGGCTGGTGATGGTGGATCGGTAAATCTGGATGCGTTGGGCAAGAACCCCCAGGAAGGATTGGAGTTCCTTCTCGTTTTCTTCGTGGCTAGCGAGGTCAAATTTCAGAAAGGAAGCCATCGATTCCGGGCCGTCAACTTCCATCAATCGGCCGATTCCTTCGGCTAACTCTGTGAGGTCGAACGCGAGGAAGTCTTCGAAATAGGGGGGAGACGTGGAACTCCAGAGAAAATCGTCGAGGTTCGCTTGGGCTGCTTGCAATTGACTCTTGCTGAGGGACTCCAGTTCGAGTGAGGAGAGTCGAAGCAAGAGAATGACGAGTCCCAGTTCATGGAGTCGTCCCTGGTGGGTCGAGGACCCCAGCGCCTGGTAGGCTTTGACCGAAAGGGGACCCAGTTGGGATCGTTGTAAACGGGCGTCCGAAGAGAGTACTTGGAGGGCGAAGCGCGCATTTTCCGTTTCGGTGAAATAGCAGACGCCGTTTTCGAAAAATTCACGGTGCGGTTCGTCGCCGAAAAGAATCTGGCGAGAGACCACCAGGGCGAGTTCTTCGGGAACGGTGACTTTCATCACATTGTAGAGCGCGTAACAATTGTCGATCGAAAAGAGGCCGTTTTCTCCGCTTCGAACTGCGACGTCCACGACCAACTCTTCGCCAGAACCGAAGTCGAGGGGGTCGGCGTCATTTTTTAGATTCTCCAGGCAACGCCCCGGGTAGAGCCATATCGAAGCCGATCGTGTCCCGGATAGATCGTCCAGCGAGACCGCTTTTTTACCCTCGAGAAGGGAGCGAATGGCCGAATTGGCCGGGAGGTGGGTCTGAAACATGACCGCGTCGATGCCGATGGCCGCAGCGGTGATCAAAACTCGAAAACCGCTCTCTCTGTAGGCTTCGGTGAGAAAGTCGGCGAAGTGCTTTTTTTCGAAGAGAAGTTTGCCGCTGGCGGAATGCGCAAATCCCAGGGCGATCTGTTCACCCTCTCCATCGACACGATACATGCCGCCGACGGCTGTGGTGTGAGCGATGATGACTTCACGTGAATAACGGTTGGATACCTCGTCGAGATCTCGGATGACCACTTCACGGAGAAAATCTTCTTTGAGTTGGAATGGGTCCTCTTCGGAGTCCTGTTGCTGGGCCAGTTCATCCAAAACGCCCATGGTGTAGGCCATCACGCTGGCGACCGGGATGGCGACCACGACTCCATCGAGTTCTCCGAAGTCTTCGACAAAGGAGACAAAGGGGCGCGCCATGCCGGCGTAAACTTCTCGTAGGGAATCGCGCAGGGAAAAGTCCTCCCTGTCGGAATGAGAGGCGACCTGACGTACCGAGTCGACATCGATCGCAACTCGAAAGTGGCGAAACCGGATTCGGATGTGGTCGCCGATCCGGTAATGGCGGAGAGATCGGACCTTTTCGATGTGGGAGGATTCGAAGGAGAGGATCAGGCGATTGACGAAGTAGGCGATATCTCGATCCGTGAGGCCGGTGGCGATCACATCGAGTTCGATCGGATCGATGGTGGCTCGGAGGGCATTGACCTTCATCGTTTCGCGGATGAGCTGGACGACAACCGCTCCACCGACCGCGCCGGTACCTCCGAAGATGAGGACCCGGTTGCGAGTCCGGTTTCGGTCGCTCGCGAGTTGATGGAGTCTGGAGTCGTGTGAGACGTATTGGTAGGGGTTTCGGGGGTTCATGTGGTTATGGGTTGTTAATGATGCGATCGAGTTTGTGACGCAGGGTGGTCCGGGCACGATGGAGCAGGCTCTTGATCGCTTTCTCGGTGGAGTCCACGATCTCGGCGATCTCACGGTAGGAGAGATCTTCGTATTTTGCCAGGATGATTGCCATCCTCTGATTCTCGGGAAGTTGATGCAAGGCTTCTCGTACCTGTTCCCGGATTTCTTCCCGACTCTGATGTAGGTCGGGACGTTCAGAGCGGGGGTCGAGAATCCCCAGTGCGCGCTCGCCCTCATTCTCCAGAGTGCTCATTTTCAGCATATCACGTCGCGTCGCGTCGCGTCGGAAGTTGAGACAAAGATTGGCTGTGATACGGTAGAGCCAGGTGGAGAAGCGAGCCCTGGGCTCATATCGTTTGCGGGAGCGATAGACTTTCAGGAAAACTTCCTGGGCCAGATCTTCCGCTTCGTGTCGGCTACCGATGAAACGGTAGACGAGATTCAAAACACGCGATCGGTTCTGTTCCATGAGCCGATCGAAGGCGTGGTCATCGCCTTCACGGGCCAGGAGCATGAGTTCGGTATTGCGTTGGGACACGCTCGTTCGAGCCTACGCGGGAAAGCCGCCGGAACGGAGGAACCCGGGGTCGATTTGGGTTGTCCTCGTCTGGCTTGGGGAAGGGGCAGGTAAATGATCTGACCCATCAAACCCGAAAAGGGGTAAAGGCTTCCAGTCCTTTTCTGGTCCAAGAAGAAGGAACCGGTGGCGAATAGGCTGGAGCGAGAAGGTTTGAAGGAGCCCGAAAGGAGATGCAGATTCCGGAAAGAAAGCGACTCAGGTGGTTTCTGTCGGAGTCTCTTCCTCTTCTTCCTTCTTGACTTTCTTTTTGCCCTTGGACTTGGTGACCAGTACCCGGACCTTGGGGAGTCCGAAGACCGATTCTTCCTCGGAACGTCCCTGTTCACGTTCGAGTTGCGCGATGCGTTCGATACGGGTGTAGACGTTCCGCTGGCGCTTGAGTTTGTTGCGGGAACGAAGTGATTTGTGAATGGACATGATGGCCTCGAATCGTCTCAATCGACGGCGCGTGCAAAATACGAGGATTGGAACTGTTTACGTCCCTGATACTCCAGTTCTCGGAATCGACTCAGAACGGCAAGAGCTTGCGCATCTCGCCGATCGGCAATGCGAAAAACCTCGACCACCCAGCTCGAGCCGGCCCGACGAATCTGGATCTCCTCAGCGGGGATTTGGTGTACATGAGTCAAGTATTCCTTGACCCGTTCGCCCGGTTCCCGATTGGGGAGCGAGACGAGACGGAGTGTCCAATCCCCTCGTGTTTGACGAGGAGTATTCGCTGTGGGTCGTTTGAGCGTGGCAACGGCCTCGGTCCGAGAATCGGAGGACCCGAATTTTTTGCCGGCGAAAAAGACCAGAATAAAACCGAAAAGAACAAATGCCCCCAGGAGAACAACTTGCGGGAGAGCGATCCGAAATTCCACCGGTTCCGAACCGGAAAAACCGGCCGAACGCGCAGAAACCGGAACATTCTCTCGCGAGGATGTATCCTGACGACGTCCCAACACCTCGAAAAGTTCCCCTCGTTCCTTCCGCGCCATACGTAACCCCTTGTGTTTATTCGGAATTCGGCTTAGGAGGAAGATGAAAGAAGCTCCACGAGCCGTGGAAGAATAGCCTCAGCCCTCAGGCCTGTCAACCGCTTTCCTCTTGGAGGGGAGGTCGGTCTTCAGGATCTCCGGTTCTTTTGCCAGCGGGCGACGAATAGGTCGTAATCTTCGGGAGTATCGATGCCGACGGTTCGGTGGGGCGTATCGATGACCTGGATGGTGTGTCCGTTCTCGATGCACCGCAGCTGTTCGAGGCTTTCGGTTCGTTCCAGGGGGGTTTGTTCCCAGGTGCAAAAACGGAGGAGAAAATCTTTTCGATAGGCATAGATTCCCACGTGCAGCTTGGAAAGATTTGAGTCGCCCTGGCGTGGGAAGGGGATCGGGGCTCGTGAAAAGTACAAGGCTCGGCCGTTCTGGTCGGTGACTACTTTCACTGCAGCGGGATTTTCCAGGAGCGCGGGATCTTCTAGGGGGGCCGCGGCAGTTGCCATCGATATCTGAGGATCCGTGTGCAAGGCGTTGACAAGCTCCTCGAGCAAGGAGGGGGCGATTTCCGGCTCGTCTCCCTGGACATTGACGACGATTTCGTGATCGAGGTTTTCGGCTACTTCGGCGATTCGGTCGGTTCCGGTAAGGTGATCGTCTCGGGTCATGACGGCTTCACCGCCGTATGCCACGACGGCTTCATGGATCCGGGGGTCGTCGGTAGCGACCAAAATCCGGTCGAAAACTCGGGCCTGCTGGACCTGGTCGAGAACATGAGTGATGAGCGGTTGGCCCGTTCGAGAGAGAAGAGGCTTTCCGGGAAGGCGAGTGGATGCGTGGCGGGCAGGAATGATTGCCACGGCTCGAGAGGAAGGCACTTCGGTTACCGATCTCCTGAAGGGGGAAGATGGCGAGACGGGGATGGGGTTCGGAAGATTTCTTCGGGGGTAGTACCCGAGATGACTTCGGGGAAGATATAGCGGTTTCCGATCCGGTTGATGTAGATCTTCATCTGAATGAACAGACGCAGCACTCGAGCTTCTTGTGGAGTCAGGGGTGAGGCTCCTTTGGAGAGGCGCTTGGGGCTGTAGAGAACCTTCATGGAGGTTCCTTGCTCGACCAATAGGGCATCGTTGGGCGGCCAGTTGGGATTTTTCATCTCTTTCAGGGTGATGGCGTGGGCTCGAGAAAAGTACCCCGATGCGGTCAGGTGATCGAGGAAAGCTTTCATTTCATGGTTGGTGATCGGCTTCGGGTTCGAATTGCGATAAAACCGGAAAAAAGGGTGTCGATAGACTTTGTGTCCCCCCGGTCCACGGTTGGATTTCTTGGGATCGATCAGGTATCGGGAGTGGCTGTGATTAACGATGACTTGGGCCAGTTCGCCTCGACGTCTGGGGACCACCGCGATCTGGGTGTCCGGGAGTGGAATATCTCGCTTCATCTCCAGAACGTCGTCTTGCGCTTGATGGATGGGGTCCTCGGGGTTCGATGAGCCGAGGGAGGTGTTTCTCGGAGAGGGCTCCTGGCCGCAAGCGGTCAGGAGGAGCGATACGAGAAGCCATGTGCTGAGGGGGGGTAGGTGCTCTGGGTAGCGCATGGAGATACTCCGGAGATTCAGAAAAGGTTCTTATCCTGCAGAAATCGGACGGACTCGTCCAGATCACTTCGAGAAGCTTTTTCTGGCCAGGGAACCGATCGAAGGCAATCTTTGGGCAACAGGGAGGCGATGGGTCCGAAGTCGACTTCACCGGATCCGGGGAGAAGACCCTGTTCGTCTTTCCGGCTGTCCTCCATGCGGCAGGCCGCGGTCCAACGACCAAATTGTTCGAGCCACGACTCGCTGGATTCGAGTCCGAGGCGTTCTCTCTGATGGCACCGATCGGTCCGGTGCCAGTATCCGAGATGAACTTCGGATCGGCGGAGGTCCTCGAGGATCAGTTCGATTTCCAGGAAATTCGGGATTCCCAGTGGGGTTGAGGAGGCCCCCAGGCACCAGGTCAATCCGGGAAAGGTTCGGCCCAGTTGGTGGAGCGTCCGGCATAGAACATCCAGATGTCGGTCCGCCAACTGCTGGCGTAGGCTTCGAAGATCTTGCAGGGTTTCAGAGCCTGAATAGGTGCCTCTCACGATTTCGGACCAGGTTTCATCCAGGGACGCAACCTGGGGGTGCTCGATCGGACCGAGTTCCAGCAGAATTCGAGAACACTGTTCTTGCTGGGCCCAACGACCCACCAGGTGGATATGCTGGATCGCTTCCTGACGATGGGAGTCGGTCAAGGAGGCCAGGTGAGGGGTGGCGGGAGCGTGGGCGAGGGCGATCGAGACCAGTGGAGTCGATTTGCGATCGATGCCTTGCCAGAGACGAGGGGGTGAGGTCGAAGGAGAGGATAGGACCGCCTCGAACGATCTCCAGGTGGGAGAGGCGTCCGAGGGTTGAGCCTGCTCCAGGCGGGTGGTGGGGTCCGGGATGGCTGGCAGAGAGAGTGTGGTCATCGTGGAAGAACAGAGGGTCGGCTGGATTCGGGGAGGAAGGTGAAACTCGAATTTTCGAAAAACCCTACAATAGAAGTAGGATGTCACGCGAGAGGAATTCAGAAGACTTTTTGCCGCAAAGATCTTCTTCAGCACCTGGGGAATCGCTCCGTTCCGCCGGAAAGGAAAGGACTTCTGAGGAATCGGATGGTTCTTCGGTGGGGGGAATCACCCGTCAGGCTCTTTCGGACCTCGAAGCTCTTTATGGTCAGTTGGCTGCCGAAATGGAAGCGTTGAATCCGATCTGTGAGTCTTCTGGTCGTTGCTGTCGTTTTCGAGAGTATGGACACCGTCTCTATCTGACCGATTTGGAACTCCATTATTTTGAATATCGCGAGGGGCCGGTCCGGGTCGCTGATGGAGGACCCCGTCAAAGACGTCTGGAGGAAGGGATCTGTCCGTTTCAGGAAGAACGTCTCTGTACAACTCGGGAAGGGCGACCGCTTGGTTGCCGGGTCTATTACTGCGATCCTCGGGCCGAGGGCAGAATCGAAATCTGGGCCGAGGAGTTTCACGGCCGGATCAGAAAAATTCATGAAACGTACGGAATACCGTACCGTTATCGTCCCTGGCTCGAAGCGCTTGGGGATCGAGACCCTGACTTTTCCGGCTCTGAATAATCTGCAAATTTGCCTTTCTCTCATTTCGGGGTACTCTTGCGCGCTGGTGCGTCCGGCAAGGCTATTCTCGTAACCCTTGGGATCGATTCGGTTCCATCTGATTCGAGTCGGTTCACGGACCGTCATTTGGGAGGAGACATGAAGCGGTTGACCCCCTGGGTAGTGACCATCGGAGTGATGACACTGCTCGGACTTCATCTTGGTGGAGGTCCTGAGGAAGAAAGTTCTTCCTCGAAGGATGTGGCAAAAATATCCTCGGATCCTTCTCCAGCTCAGACCGAGATAGTTCCGAAATCTTCGCCGGAATCGGAGGTCCCTCCGGTCCGTCCGAGTGTGGTTTTCAACGGCTACGAAGGGGATCCCCCTCTGTCGCCGGGTATGAAATTGCTGGTGGCAGGAAGCCTTCAGCAAGCGACCGCTCTTTTGAACGAGGAAGTGAGCGCTCAGCCGGATGCCCGAGGTTTACACGCCTGGGCGTTGGCTTTGCGCGCTTTGGGCGACGCGAACGGCGCTCGGAACGTGTGGTCGAGGTTACTGCAGGAATTTCCCAAGAGTCCATATGCCGGGGACGCCACTCTGGAGTTGGCCCGTTTTCTGGTCAGCGGGGATCCGCGGCGTTTGCAGCTGTTCGATGCCGCGTTTCGGGATCACCCCACGAGCCATGGAGGCAAAAAAGCGGGGGTCGCGCTCGCGGATGAGCTTTATCAATCGGGGCAATGGAAGCGATCTCGGGATATCTACAGTCATCTGAAAGAGACCGGCGCGTTATCGTCCGAAGGGCTGGAGCGTTCTCGGAAACGTATTGCAGACATCGAGTTGCGACTCTTGCGTCAGGGGGAAAAGGCCCCTAAGACCGTCTATCATCAGATCGAGCAGGGCGATTCTCTCTGGAAGATCGCTCGGAGGTACCAGACTTCGATCGGGATCATCAAGATGGTCAACAATCTAAGCGGAAATTCGATTCATCCGGGTGAGCGTCTCGAGATTCTCAAGGGAGATATCAAGCTCGTGGTGTGCAAGGATGAGTACTGTTTGCAGCTGCTTGTGGGTTCGAAGGTCCTGCGTGAATACAAAGTCGGGCTGGGGAAGAACAACAAGACTCCGGTCGGGCGATTTGTCGTAGCGACCAAGCAAAAAAATCCCGACTGGTACTACCGGGGGCGTCGGATCCCCTTTGGCGATCCACGGAACGAACTGGGTACCCGTTGGATGGGCTTCAAGAATCGGCCCGGTCTTTCCGGATACGGAATTCACGGAACGATTCAACCCCAATCGATCGGGCAGGACATGTCTAACGGCTGCATCCGGATGCGCAATCAGGATGTGGAAGAGTTGTTCGAACTGGTGCCGCGTGGAACGATGGTCCTGATTACCGCTACCTGATTTTCATGAACTTCAGACGTCGGGGAGAGTCATGACTTTCTCCCCGGAAGAGCTTCGAGACCTCTTCCCGGCTTGCCGGGAAGGGGTCTATTTGAATCACGGTGGAGTCGCTCCCACCTCGACCCGAGTGCGGGACGCGGTGAACACCTGGATGGAGGACCTCGTCCTTCACGGGATCGCCGGCGAAGACGACTGGGAGATGCGAACCGACGAGATCCGAGCTCGCGTGGCGGAATTGATCGGAGCGCAGGCTTCCGAGATCGCCTTCGTTCGCAATACGAGTCATGGTCTTGGACTCGTAGCCGAGGGATTGGAGTGGTCTGAGGGAGATGAGGTCGCGATCTGTGTGGAGGAAGAGTATCCATCCAACATTTATCCCTGGCAGCATCTGGCCGGGCGCGGGGTCGAGGTGCGACCCATTCCCGCGACCGGACGAGGCGTTTCGGTGTCGGCGGTATCGGAACAAATCACTCCGCGAACTCGCCTGGTCGCGGTCAGTTCCGTGCAATACACTTCCGGGTCCGTGACCGATCTCGTGGAACTGGGAAGGCTTTGCCGGGAACGAAATGTTTTGCTTTGTGTCGACGGGATCCAGTCGGTCGGCGCTTTCCCTCTCGATGTCGAGGAGGCTGGTATCGACTTTCTCTCTGCCGACAGTCACAAGTGGATGCTGGGTTTGCCAGGGGTCGGATTTCTCTACGTGTCTCATCGGGTGGTCGATCGGGTTCGTCCAGTACTCGTTGGCTGGAAGAGCACCACCGATTGCTGGAATTTCGATCGGGCGCTCTACGATCTGCGCAGCGATGCGAGTAAGTTCGAGGAGGGGAGTCCCTGTTATCCGGCGATTTACGGCCTCGGCGCGGCGATCGATCTGCTGCTCGAGATCGGGGTCGAGCGGATCGCCGAACGGATTACCGGACTTCTGGACCGCCTCGCCATCGGTCTCAAAACACTCGGTTGCGAGATCTCTCCCGACCCCGGAAATCGAGCGGGAATTCTCACCTTCACTCCTCGACGGGGTGAATCGCAGGCGCTCTTGGAACATCTCGAGTCCCATCAGATCCAGGTGTCTCTGCGCCGCAATCGGATTCGTGTTTCGCCCCATGTCTACAATACCGAGGACGAGATCGACCGGGTGCTCGAAGTGGTCGGGAGCTTCTTGGTCGACTGAGGGATGCTGACTAGTCGGGCGCTGCTCGCAGCGATGGCTTCCTTGCAGTGGACACGCGCGTATTTCAACTAGGCGACGTCTGGCAAAATCCGATCGATGACGTACTCTGGTTTCCATGGAGACCGGAGGACCGAGATTTCGGATCGGATTTTTGGGGGTGATCGCGGTCGCCTTAGCGACCTCGCTTTCCGGACAGATCCGTTTCGACGATTCCTTTCCGGAGGCGGCGCGTCGGGATCTGACCACGGTGGCCCATGAAGTGCTGGCCGTGGTGCGGGAGCGGATGCCGACCGATCCTCCCGCCGGTGTGCGTCCGTTGGTGTGTTTTCTGCGCCCGGAAGGCCCGATCGCCGATTCCACCTCCGACCCCAGCGTCTACCGGATCGGTCTCACGGTGACCGGTCGTCAGTTCGCCCAGTTGGCCTATCAGTTGGGTCACGAACTGGGTCATGTGTGGCTCGACCCGCGACGAACCAACGGCTTGCTGGAGACCCTGGCCGTGGCCCTCTCCCACCAGGTCCTCGTCGATCTGGCGCAGCGCTGGAAAACGCGGGCTCCCTATCCTAACTGGACTTCCTACGCCCCCCAGTTCCTCTCCTATCTCGAAGAGACCGTGTCCAAGCAACTCGAAACCTTTCCCGAATCGGTGCGGGCGATGGTGAAGGAGAAACGCTGGGAGGAGTTGGGTCTCTATTTACGGTATCGACGTCCGGATCAGGACCGGGAAGCCACGGATCGGTCCCTCAACACTCTCGGGGCGGTGGCCCTGCGTTCGGAACCGGTCGACTGGAAAGAGTGGGTGGGAGTCGGTTCGCGCACCGATCCCCCTCCGTCCCGGGACGGGCGCTTTCGCGCCGATCTGCAGCTGACTGGAAGCGGGCTACCGAGTTGCCTGCGGCGAATCGGTCGCCGACGCCCGACCGACTTCGTGGCGGCCCGGTTCCGGACCCGTCCTCCGGAAAATGGCGGTCTGGTGATCGCAGACGGCACGACCTGGCTCTGGCTGCGCGAGTTCCCCAAAAAAAAGGGCCTCCGTCCGTATCACCAGATCCGCAGACGCCGACCGATCGATTCTCGCTACGAGGCCGGTCAGGGGGAGGTGCGCGGACCGAAGGGGTCGTGATCGCCGGATGAGGATTCCATTGAGATCCTCTGGCTGTGATCGGGATGAACGGTTGGTAGACGATTCCGGAGCTATTTCGACTTGCGGAATGAGAACGTGAGGGTTGGGCGAGGAAGGATCGAAATCGGGTTCCAGGTGCAATCGCCATCGGGCAGCTGAGGCATTTTCCCTTTTTTTCCGGGAAAGGGCAGAATCTGGAAAAGTGCGTGGAACTGGATCTGGTGGTCGTGAATGGTGTTCATGGGTCGGGCCTTTCGGGGAGAGTGGGTGAGAATATGGACCGGGCGCATGAGCCTTCTCTTCACGTTTCGATTTACGGAAGAAGAGGTGATAGATGAGCCCGGTCGGTGTGGCGGGAGAAGACCTGGATGCCGTTTTCGAGGCATTCCGAATTCGTCGAGGATCAGCAGGTGATCCAGTAGATCGGTTTTTTCTCGTCTTTCCATTCGAAGGTTTCGGGACGAGAAACCAACTGGAGAAGTGGTTTGATCGGTTTGGGCCAGAAGCATCCACCGTCGGGCAGCATCGGCTTGTTGTTGGGCTTGTAGGGAAGAATTTCAAGATCATCAAAATCGGGCACCATTAGGAGCGGAGTGTTCGGGTTGAAGAGTTTCATGAGGGTTTCTCCTTTGCGGATTCGGATCGATATTTCCAGGGAATGTTTGGTGAGTCGATCCGTGGTACCTCACCGTTTCCCGTGACGCCGGGACCTAACGCAAGAGCGGGACCAAAGACGGGATAAAATTTTAAGTTACTGTTAATAAAGGACTTGTAGTTCAGTTCTCGCGAGAGCTTCCGGTCTCCTGGGTGTTGAAAGTTTCTACACCCTCCACCGG